>NZ_JBEZFD010000041.1:0-43606 GCF_040649235.1 Spirillospora sp. NPDC049024 | reverse complement strand
AGGCACTGGCTTTTAACACGCTGTTGAGTTCTCAAGAAACGGACACCCACCGCGCCGAACCCCGCTCCCGCGGACCCCGGCTCCGGGGCAACCCTACTAACTTACCAGACCCATCTCCGCTGTCAAGCCGATCCGCGAAGACCTTTTTGACGACTCGGAAGTGTGCCCGTCCCCCACGCGACGACACATCCCCAGGCCGAAGAGACCTGGAAAGATCGTTCCGTAGGAGGCGCCCTGCGGGCCGGCCACCTCGCGGCGTCCTGCATCCCGTATCAGGCTGTCCAGCCATCCTACAACAGCCCGAGCGGTGCTCGAACCATTTTCGGCGGCTTGGCTCCCCAGGGCCGGCCGCCTTCCGGCGTCCGCTTCCCCTTGGGGCGAGAGAGACATTAAGACGCCCTGCCGGGACCGTCAAATCGCGGCGGCCGCGACCCGCGGATCTTTGTCACGCGAGCACAGCATCAAGTGCGCTGACCTCGTCATTCCCGTACTACGTGCTTCCGGTCACAGTGGGGTACCGTGCCCTGACCACCCACCCGCGGCAGGCCGTCGCGCGGGACGGGCGGCGGCTCCCGGCGCGACCCTTGACCGAGGCCAGGAGGAGATCTCGTGAACGTGTCCTTCACCGCCCGCACGTCGGCGGAGCGTCTGGTGGTCGCCGCGACGATGGGGCCGACGGTCCACGACGTGCACGCCTGGCGGTTCAAGGTCGTCTCCGGCCTGATCGAGGTGCACGCGGACCCCGGCAGGTTTCGGCCGAGGCACGATCCCGCGGGGCGGAGCCTGCACCTCAGCAGCGGCGCCGCTCTGGTGAACCTGCGCCTCGCCGCCGCCCAGCTCGGTCACGAGGCCGTGGTGCGGCTGCTCCCGGACCCGGGACGTCCTTCCGTCCTCGCGTCCGTGCGTCTGGCCGGCCGCCACCGCGTGTCCCGGGAGGAACGGCTTCTCTACGCGGCCACGCTCCGGCCGTTCCGCTCCGACCGTCCCGCCGCAGGCACCTGCCCGCCTCTCCCGGTCATCGACGAGTTGGGCGGGGACGCTCGGCTCGAAGGAGCGACGCTTCGCCGACTTCCCGCGGCCTGCGATTCGGCAGGGCAGCGCGCGGTGCTGACCACCCGCGGGGACTCCCCCGCCGAGTGGCTGCGCGCGGGCCAGGCTCTGCAGCGGCTCCTGCTGAGCGCCGCGTCCCGCTCGCTCTCCACGTCGTTCCGCTATGAGGCGGTCGACGTGCCGGGCGTCGAGGAGGTGACGGAGCCGGGCGAGACCCCTCAGGTACTGCTGGAGATCGCTCAGCCCGCCGACGCTCCTACTCGAGCCGCCGGTAGGTGGACAGGACGAACGAGAGCGGCACGGGCAGCGGGTCGGGCAGCCGCTCCAGCCGCTCCCTGAGCTGCTCCTCCGGGACGTGGTGCGCGCTCGGTCCCATCCCGACGAGCGTGATCACCTCGCCTTGCGTCAGGACGGCCTCGGTTTCGAGATCCTGGCGCGAGTCCAGCTTGAAGTAGCCGGCGAGCGCGGCGTCCATGCGCTCGGTCTTGTGCTTGTCGATCGAGAGGAGGCCGAGCGCTTCCACGAGGGTGCCGAGATGCCGGGGTGAGGGCGTCACCGTGAACAGCAGCCCGTCGTCGCGGAGCACGCGGTGGAACTCGGCGGCGTTGCGCGGGGCGAAGACGTTGACGACGGTGTCGGCGGCGCCGTCGCGGATCGGGAACGGGCGCCAGAGGTCCGCGACGACGGCCCCGCAGCGCGGATGCGCCTTGGCGGCGCGGCGGGCCGCGTGCTTGGAGATGTCCAGCGCGAGGCCGACGGCCTTGGGCGCCCGGTCGAGGACGCGGCTCAGGTAGTGCCCGGTCCCCGCGCCCGCGTCCAGGACGAAAGCCGGGTCGGCGCGCGAGACGTTCCAGGCGAGCCGGTCCGCGAGGGCGGTGAAGTGGCCCGCCGTCAGGAACTCGTCCCTCGCGCGGACCATCTCGGGCGTGTCGGCCGTCCCCGGGCGGGCGTTGCCCGGCAGCAGGTTCGCGTATCCCTGTCGCGCGATGTCGAAGGCGTGCCCGGCCGGACAGCGCAGTCCGCGGTCGACCAGTTCGAGGCCGGCTCCGCACACGGGGCACACCAGGTATCGGACGACATCGGCGAGCATCCGTCCATCATCGACCATGCGCCCCGGCCGGCGGGCGGCGCCGTCCGCTTCTTTGCCCTCACGCCGCCCGGGCGCCCGCTGCGCGCCTCGTACCCGCAACCTGGCGGGCGCGGGTCAGGCCTTCGCCCGCTTGCGGACGTCCTCCATGTCCAGGCCGCGGACCTGCTCGATCACGTTCTCCAGCACCGACTCGGGCAGCGCGCCCGGCTCCGCGAAGACGATCATGCCGTCGCGGATCGCCATCAGCGTGGGGATGGACCTGATCCCGAACCGCTCCGACAGCTCGGGCTCGGCGTCGGTGTCCACCTTGCCGAAGACGATGTCCTCGTGCTTGCCCGCCGACCGCTCGAACACGGGAGCGAACCTCTTGCACGGCCCGCACCACTCGGCCCAGAAGTCGACGAGCACGATGCCGTCGGCCTGAGCCACCTCGTCGAAGTTCTCAGCGGTCAGTGTGACCGTCGCCATGTCGGTTTCTCCTCAGTCGGGGTATCACGACGTAGAGCGGCTTACAGCCTCGCAGTATTCCCCACCCGGGAATCACAGAGCGGTAATTAGCGTTCTCCTCCTAGGGAGATCGCACCGGAGAAGGGTCAGGATGGCTGGAACCCGTACCAAGGGCGACAGGGTCGAAGTCCCCGACAAGGATCTAGTCGGGGCGTACCTCGACCGGATCGGCCGTACTCCCCTGCTCGACGCGCAGGCGGAGGTCGATCTGGCCAAGGCGATCGAAGGGGGCCTGTACGCCGAACAGCTGCTCGAAGAGGGAAGGGTGCCCGAGGGCGCGTCCCGCGAGGAGCTGGAGGAGCTGGCCGCGGCGGGGTTGCGCGCGAAGCAGCGCTTCGTCGAGGCCAACCTGCGGCTGGTGGTCTCGATCGCCCGGAAGTACCCGACCGACTCGTTGCCCCTCATAGACCTCATCCAGGAGGGGAACCTGGGGCTTATGCGCGCGGTGGAGAAGTTCGACTACCGCCGCGGCTTCAAGTTCTCCACGTACGCGACCTGGTGGATCCGGCAGGCGATCGGCCGCGGGCTCAGCCACACCGCCCGCACGATCCGGCTGCCCGTCCATGTGGAGGAAGAGCTGTCGCGGCTGCGGCGCGCGGAGCGCCAGCTCGGCCGCGAGCTCGGCAGGGAGCCGACCCGCGAGGAGCTCGCGGGCAGCCTCGGCGCCGAGGCCGAGCACGTCGACGAACTGCTGCGCTGGCGGCGCGATCCGGCGAGCCTGGACGCGACCGTCGACGACGCCGGCGAGACGCCGATGGGCGACCTGCTGGAGGACCCGG
The DNA here is from genome assembly GCF_040649235.1 of Spirillospora sp. NPDC049024. NCBI lineage: Bacteria > Bacillati > Actinomycetota > Actinomycetes > Streptosporangiales > Thermomonosporaceae > Spirillospora > Spirillospora sp. NPDC049024. The sequence goes on along the minus strand of NZ_JBEZFD010000041.1, from coordinate 40,180 downwards.
ACGCCGTCACCCCGGAGACCGAGATCCTCGCGCTGGACGACATCGAGGGCCTCGGCCGGCTGCTCGACCGGCTTCCCGAGCGCGAGTCCGCGATCCTGCGGGCCCGGTTCGGGATGGACAACGGCCAGCCGCTGTCGTACGCGCAGATCGGCGCCCGGTACGGCCTGAGCCACAACCGGGTCCGCCAGATCACCGACCGTTCGCTGCGGCGGCTTCGCCAGCTGGCGACCGAGACGGACCTCAGCGGCCGCCGGACGCTGGCCGGCGGCCCCGGCAACGCGCCCGAACCGGCCGCCGCCGGAACCCGCGCGGCCTGACGACGTCCACCCCCGCCGCGTGACCTTGACCGGGCGGCCCCGAACGGGGCCGCCCGGTCGCGTTCGCCGGGGGGCCGTGCGAGGCTTCCCGTCCGCGGAGCGCGGGCGGTGCCATAGCCTTTCAGGGTGAGCACTTCCGCCGTCATCGGGGACCTCGACGCGTGGCGCGCCCTCCCCGCCCTCCAGCAGCCCGATTGGGACGACCCGGCCGAGGTAGGCGCGGTGGCCGCCGAGCTGGCGGCGCAGCCGCCGCTCGTCTTCGCCGGCGAATGCGACCAGTTGAAGGCTCAACTCGCCGACGTAGCCCGCGGTGAGGCGTTCGTCCTGCAGGGCGGCGACTGCGCCGAGACGTTCGAGGGGTTGAACGCCGACGCGGTGAAGAACAAGCTGAAGACGCTGCTCCAGATGGCGGTCGTCCTCACCTACGCGGCGAGCGTCCCCGTCGTGAAGATCGGCCGGATGGCGGGCCAGTACGCCAAGCCGCGCTCCAAGCCCGTGGAGGTGCGCGGCGGCCTGGAGCTCCCCGCCTACCGGGGCGACGCGGTGAACGGGTTCGGCTTCGACGCCGCCTCGCGGCGCAACGACCCGAACCGCCTGCTCAAGGCGTACCACTGCTCGGCGGTGACGCTGAACCTGTGCCGGGCGTTCACCAAGGGCGGCTACGCCGACCTGCGCCAGGTGCACGCCTGGAACCAGGACTTCGTCGCGCAGAGCCCGGCGGGCCGCCGCTACGAGCAGCTGGCGGGCGAGATCGACCGGGCGCTGACGTTCATGAAGGCGTGCGGGGTCAACCCCGACGAGTTCCACGGGGTGGAGTTCTACTCCAGCCACGAGGCGCTGCTCCTGGAGTACGAGCGCGCGCTGACCCGCATCGACCACCTGAGCGGCCTGCCCTACGACGTGTCCGCGCACTTCCTGTGGATCGGCGAGCGGACCCGGCAGCTGGACGGCGCGCACGTGGAGTTCCTCCGCCACATCCGCAACCCGATCGGGGTGAAGCTCGGCCCGACGACCTCGGCCGACGACGCGCTGGCCCTGATCAAGCGGCTGAACCCCGACGGCGAGCCGGGCCGGCTCACCTTCATCACCCGGATGGGGGCGGGCCGCATCCGCGAGGCGCTGCCGCCTCTGATCGAGAAGGTGAACCAGAGCGGGGCCCCGGTCGCGTGGATCTGCGACCCCATGCACGGCAACACGTTCGAGGCGCCGAGCGGGCACAAGACCCGGCGGCTGGACGACGTCCTCGACGAGGTCGCCGGGTTCTTCGAGGTCCACCGGGCGCTCGGCACGCACCCGGGCGGCATCCACATCGAGTTCACCGGCGACGACGTGACCGAGTGCGTCGGCGGCGGCCAGGGGCTCGCCGAGACCGACCTCCACCAGCGCTACGAGACGGCCTGCGATCCGCGGCTCAACCGGGGCCAGTCGCTGGACCTGGCCTTCATGGTCGCGGAGCTGTATCGCAAGTCCGTCTGACCGCCCCACCCGCCCGGTCTGATCGGCGCGCCCACCGGACACGTCCGGTGGGCGCGCTCCCACAGGTGATCATGCGAGAGGGCGCGTTCCGGCTGGGACGGCGTCTCAGATGCCGACCTCGGCCCAGACGACCTTTCCGCCGGTCACCGGGTCGGCGCCCCAGGAGTCGGCGAAGCGGTCGACGATGAACAGGCCGCGGTGCGACTCGTCCAGGGGGCCGGGGACGGTCAGGCGGGGCAGCTGGGCCGCGCGGTCGCGGACCTCGACGCGGACGCGCCCGCTGCCGCGCAGCAGCCGCAGCTCCAGCGCCGTCCCGGCGTGCCGGACGGCGTTGGCCACGAGCTCGGCCACGATCGCCGTGACGAGTTCCTCGCGGTCCATCAGCGCCCAGGTGCGCATCGTGCGGGCCGCGAGTCGCCTCGCGTACTCGACCGCCTCGGTCTGGGGCGCCGCACGCAACGTGGTCTCGGTCATCGGGTCGGTCACTCCGCCCGCTCGCCGTTCTTCATCGTGTCCCTTCACCGCCCATCGGCCGAAGCCTCCTCCGCCGGGCCCTCGATGAGGAAGCGGTCGAGCCCGGTGGTGCGCAGCACGTTCTCGACGCGGCCGTAGGCCCCGGTGACGGTGAGCGTGGCGTTCTGCGCGCGCGCGTGCTTGTACGCGCGGACGAGGACGTTCAGGCCGGAGGAGTCACAGAAGTCGACCGCCGCGAGGTCGACGACGACCGACCGCTCGCCCGCGTCCACGAGCTCGGTCAGCCGAGCGCGCAGCTCGTCGGAGGAGTGCAGGTCTATAGAGCCGCGCGCGGCGATCGTCGCACGGCCTTCCTGTCGTGTCGTGTGCAAGGCAAGCCCCACGCCACCCCACCTTACCGATTGTTGGTCTCCATCATGACGCCCGCAGAACGATGAGGGCAACGTCGTCGTTCGACGGCTCCGGGCCGAAGTCGCGTACCGCGCGCTGGATGCGGGCCGCCACGGCGCCCGCGCTCAGCCCGGTGCAGCCGGCCAGCAGCTTCTCCAGGCCGTGTCCGTCGCCCAGGAGCCGGCTGCCGGAGCGCCGCTCGGTGACGCCGTCGGTCACGCAGAGCAGGACCTCTCCGCGGCGCAGCTCGACGGTGTCGGTGTGGAACTCCACGCCGTCGAAGACGCCCAGCAGTGGCTGGGGCGAGGCGACCTCGCGCACGCCGCCCTCAGGGTCGAGCACCAGCGGGGGCGGGTGCCCCGCGCTCGTCAGTTTGATCGTCACGCCGTCGCGGCGCCGCCGGGCCGTGATCTCGCCGTGCAGCAGGGTGAGCAGCCGGCCGCGCTCGCCCTCGCCGAGGATGAGCCGGTTGAGCCGGGTCAGGACGGCCGGGACGGTCATGTCCTCGGCGGCGAGGATGCGCAGCGCGTGCCGGGCGAGGCCGGTGACGGCGGCGGCCTCGGGGCCGGTGCCGCACACGTCGCCGATGGCGAACCGCCAGCGGGACGCGGGGGCCGGTCCGCCGGGCCGGCGGCCGCTCTCGAAGACGTCGTAGAAGTCGCCGCCGACCTCGCTGCCCTCCCCCGCCGGCTCGTAGACCACCGCCACCTCCAGGCCGGGGATCTCCGGGATGCCGGGCGGCAGCAGGCTGCGCTGCAGCGCGCTGCTCATGGCGGTCTGGGCGGAGAACAGGCGCGCGTTGTCGACGGCGAGGGCCGCGCGGCGGCTCAGCTCCTCGGCCAGCTCGATCGCGCTGCGCGGGAAGCGGTCGCCGGCCGGGCGGCCGATCACGATGGTGCCGATGCGCCGGCCGCGGGCGATCAGCGGGAAGGCGTAGACCTGGTCGTTGGCGGTGCCGCCCACGGCGGCCCGGACCTCCTCGGGCGCGGTGGCGAGCCCGTTCCACGGCCCGGAGGCGTCGGTGGGCGGGGCCGCGCCCGCGTGCTCGAGCAGCTCGCGGAGGCCGTCGGCGCGGTCCTCGTCGGCGTGCCACACGTAGGCGAGCCGGTCGGGCTCGGCCTCGGTGACGGTGTAGACGGCGCACCAGGTGGCCAGGCGCGGCACGACGAGCTGGGCGACCAGGGCCATCGTGCGCTCCTGGTCGAGGGTGCCGGCGAGCAGGTCGCTCGCCTCGGCGACGAAGCTGAGCCAGCCGCGCCAGGAGCGTTCCAACTCACCCACCCTGGCCTTCTCCAGGGAGAGCGACATCTCGTCGGCGAGCCGGCCGAGCCGGGCGCCGTCGGACTGGTCGAAGCGGCCGGACAGGGACGAGACGGCCACGATGAGGCCCGTCAGGCGGCCCTGCGACTCCAGCGGGGCGGCGGCCAGCGAGGAGGCCCGCAGCGCGGCGGCGGTCGGATCGGAGGCGTCCGCGGCGACCCAGGCGGAGCCGGCGCGGGCGGCGGGGGTGAGGGAGGCGACCGACAGCTCGCCGAGCGGCATCTCCGCGGCCGTGCCGGCGGCCGACCCTATGATCAGGCGCCCGTCGCGCTCGGTCAGCAGGACGGCGGCGCCCTCGGCGCCGAGGACCTCCCGGACGGTGGCGACGCCGTCCTCCATGGCCTCCACGGCGGCCGGGGAGCGCAGGAGCCGGTCGCCGGCCACGGGGACCTCGCTCGCGCCGCCTGCCAGCCTGCCCTCGCGGACCTGGGCGGCGGCTCCGTCCCGCACCGGCTCGACCGCGCCGGGAGCGCCGCGCTCACGGGCGGCGCGCTCGCCCTGCGCGGAGCCGTTCGCGGCGATGTCGGCGGTGAAGCCGGCCTCCGGACCGCCGGCGGCCGCGCCCTCGGGCGCCGCGGCGGCCTCGGCGGCGCCCGGCCGGGTCAGCCGGAACCAGACGCCCTTGGTGCGGCGGTCGTAGGAGACGCCCCAGGAGGCGGCGAGGCGGGCGATCGACGGGAGCCCGCGCCCGCTGGAGGCGGTGACGCCCGGCATCTCGATGCCCCGGGTGGGATGGCGGTCGCGGACCTCGATCTCGACGTCCCGGCCCACGAGGCGGCAGGAGACCTCGAACGAGGTGCCCGCGTAGGCGATCGCGTTGGTGGCGAGCTCGCTCGTCGCCAGGACGGCGTCGTCGGCCACCTCGTCCATGCCCCAGTCGGCGAGCACCTTGCGGACGAACCGGCGCGCGTCCGCCACCGCCGCCGCGGCGGACGGGAAGGTGGCCGTCGCCGTCTGCCGATCCAACTGTCGTCCCTCGTTCGAAGCTTCTCCACCCGGGCCTGGCTATCGTGGCAGACTGGTCGGCCGCCCGGCACCGGGAGGCCTGAACCCGCCCGGGAAGCGGGTCCGGCCTGGGCCTTCACCACCCCCCGCCACAACACGACAGACCGTAACACGAAGGCTACGAGAGCGGACCGGCGGCCGATCCCGCCCGGCCGCCGGAAGCCCGCGGAACGGAGCCCGCCGCCGCACGGCGACGTAGAGTACAGGTGCGGCCGATGAGGCCCCCAGAGCAGCCGGAGTCCGTGGTATCCGGATACCCGATCGATCGCGGGCCAGGAGGATGAAGAGCATGCCGCGTACCGCGTCACGTGCCCGCCCCGGCGGCGGGTACCGCGACACCACCCCGCGTTACAGCGACGCGGACCTCGAACCGCTCCTGAAGGCGCTGGTCGCCGTGCGGGACGGCAAAGCGAAGGCCGAGCTGGACGTGTCGGGTGAGGGCGCTGTGGCGGAGGCCGCGGCCATCCTGGAGGAGATCCGGGACAACGGCATGGAGCTGGCCTCCGGGCTCAGCCGCGTCCGGAAGGAGATCGGCCGGGAGGGGCAGCTGCGGGGGCGCCTGACGCCGGGGACGCTGCGGGGCACGTGGGCCGGCGCGGTGGAGGACGCCAACGCGATCATCGACAAGCTCACCGACCTCGCCACCGGGATGAGCCAGGTGGTGGAGGCGGTCGCCGCCGGGGACCTGAGCCAGCGGGTGGAGCTGCGGGTTCGCGGCCGACCGATGCGCGGGGAGCTGCTGCGCATGGCCAAGTCGGTCAACGGCATGGTCGAGCTGCTCGACCAGTTCACCTGGGAGGTCACCCAGTTCGCCCGCGAGGTCGGCACCGAGGGGCGGCTCGGCGGGCAGGCGCCGGCGCGCGGCATGACCGGCCGCTGGCGGGACGTGACCGCGTCGGTGAACGTGATGGCGTCGCGGCTGACCTCGCAGGTCCGCGACATCGCGGAGGTCACCACGGCGGTGGCGCGCGGCGACCTGACCCGCAAGGTCACGGTCGAGGCGACCGGCGAGCTGCAGGAGCTGAAGCTCACCGTTAACACGATGGTCGACCAGCTGTCGGCGTTCGCCGGCGAGGTCACCCGCGTGGCCCGCGAGGTCGGCACCGAGGGGCAGCTGGGGGGCCAGGCGAACGTGCCGGGCGTCAGCGGCGTCTGGAAGAACCTGACCGACAACGTCAACGCGATGGCGAACAACCTGACCTACCAGGTCCGCAACATCGCCCAGGTCACCACCGCCGTCGCCGAGGGCGACCTCGGCAAGAAGATCACGGTCGACGCGCAGGGCGAGATCCTGCAGCTCAAGAACACCGTGAACACCATGGTCGACACCCTCTCGGCGTTCGCCGACGAGGTCACCCGCGTCGCCCGCGAGGTCGGCACCGAGGGACGCCTCGGCGGCCAGGCCCGGGTCCCCGGCGTGAGCGGCGTGTGGAAGGACCTGACCAACAACGTCAACGGCATGGCGTCCAACCTGACCTACCAGGTCCGCAACATCGCCCAGGTCACCACCGCCGTCGCCGAGGGCGACCTCGGCAAGAAGATCACGGTCGACGCGCAGGGCGAGATCCTGGAGCTCAAGGACACCGTGAACGCGATGGTCGACACCCTGTCGGCGTTCGCGTCCGAGGTCACCCGCGTCGCCCGCGAGGTCGGCACCGAGGGGCGGCTCGGGGGCCAGGCGATCGTGCCCGGCGCGGGCGGGGTCTGGCTCGACCTGACCGACAACGTCAACTCGATGGCGAACAACCTCACCAACCAGGTGCGCGGGATCGCCCAGGTCACCACGGCGGTGGCGCAGGGCGACCTGACCCGCAAGATCGAGGTCGACGCGCAGGGCGAGATCCTCCAGCTGAAGACCACCCTGAACACCATGGTCGACACCCTCTCGGCGTTCGCCGACGAGGTCAGCCGCGTCGCCCGCGAGGTCGGCACCGAGGGACGCCTCGGCGGCCAGGCCCGGGTGCCGGGCGCGGGCGGCATGTGGAAGGACCTGACCGACAACGTCAACGGCATGGCGTCCAACCTGACCTACCAGGTCCGCAACATCGCCCAGGTCGCGACCGCGGTCGCGCACGGCGACCTGACGCGGCGCATCGACGTGGACGCCCAGGGCGAGATCCTCGAGCTGAAGACCACGCTGAACACCATGGTCGACACGCTGTCGTCGTTCGCGTCCGAGGTCACCCGCGTGGCGCGGGAGGTCGGCATCGAGGGCCGCCTCGGCGGCCAGGCCGAGGTCGAGGGCGTCTCGGGCACCTGGAAGCGGCTCACCGAGAGCGTCAACGAGCTGGCCGGCAACCTGACCACCCAGGTCCGCGCGATCGGCGAGGTCGCGAGCGCGGTCGCCACCGGCGACCTGACCCGGACGATCACCGTGGAGGCGCGCGGCGAGGTCGCCGAGCTGAGCGACAACGTCAACCTGATGGTCGCGACGCTGCGCGAGACGACCCGCGCCAACGAGGAGCAGGACTGGCTCAAGACCAACCTGGCGCGCATCGGCGGGCTCATGCAGGGCCACCGGGACCTCCAGCAGGTCGCCGACCTGATCATGCGCGAGCTGACGCCGACCGCGAGCGCCCAGTACGGCGCGTTCTACCTGGCCGAGAGCGGGGGCGAGGAGACCGAGCTCGCGCTGATCGCCGGGTACGGGACGCGGCGGCACCGCGGTGGCGCCGTCCGGTTCGGGCTGGGCGAGGGCCTCGTCGGGCAGGCGGCCCAGGAGCGCCGTCCGCTGCTGATCGCCGACGCCCCCGCCGACTACGTCAAGATCGGGTCGGGGCTCGGCGAGGCGTCCCCGGTCAACATCATCGTGCTGCCGATCGTGTTCGAGGACGAGGTGCTCGGCGCGATCGAGCTGGCCTCGTTCGGCCGGTTCACCGACGTCCACCTGGCGTTCTTCAGCCAGCTGATCGAGACGATCGGGGTCACGCTCAACGCGATCCGGGCCAACACCCGCACCGAGGCGCTGCTCGGCGAGTCGCAGCGGCTCGCGCAGGAGCTGCAGGAGCGGTCGGACGAGCTGCAGCGCCAGCAGGGCGAGCTGCGGCACTCCAACACCGAGCTGGAGGAGAAGGCGGCGCTGCTGGCCCAGCAGAACCGCGCGATCGAGATCCAGAACTTCCAGATCGAGCAGGCCAGGCGGACGCTGGAGGAGCGCGCCGAGCAGCTGGCGATCTCCTCGCGGTACAAGTCGGAGTTCCTGGCGAACATGTCGCACGAGCTGCGCACGCCGCTGAACAGCCTGCTGGTGCTGGCCAAGCTGCTGTCGGAGAACCAGGACGGCAACCTCACCGACAAGCAGGTGGAGTTCGCCCGGACGATCCACGAGTCCGGCACCGACCTGCTGGAGCTGATCAACGACATCCTGGACCTGGCGAAGGTCGAGGCCGGGAAGATGGAGGCGCACCCGCAGCGGCTGTCGGTGTCGGCGCTGGTCGACTACGTGGACGCCACGTTCCGGCCGCTGTCGGTCGACAAGGGCCTGCACTTCGGGGTGGAGGTCGCGCCCGACGTCCCGGCCGCGCTGAACACCGACGAGCAGCGGCTGCAGCAGGTGCTGCGGAACCTGCTGTCGAACGCGGTGAAGTTCACCGCCGAGGGCGAGGTGCGGCTGCTGATCGAGCGGGCCGGCGACATCGACTTCACGCTGCCCGCGCTGTGGAACACCCCCGACGTGATCGCGTTCCGAGTGATCGACACCGGGATCGGGGTGAGCGCCGACAAGCTGCAGGAGATCTTCGAGCCGTTCCAGCAGGCCGACGGGACCACGAGCCGCCGCTACGGCGGCACCGGGCTCGGCCTGTCGATCAGCCGCAACATCGCGCGGCTGCTGGGCGGGGAGATCCACGCCGAGAGCCAGCCGGGCCGCGGCAGCGTGTTCACGCTCTACCTGCCCGCCCAGTACGACGACCGCGACGACCGGCGCCGCCCGGCGCTGCCGGACGAGGCGGTCGCGGGGGCGGAGGCCGCGCCCGCCCTGGGCTCCGGCGCCGCGCCCGGGAACGGCGTCGCGGGCGCGACCGGGGAGGGCCCGCTGCCGGTGGAGCAGCGCCCGCCGGGCGCCGAGCGCCCCGGCAAGCCCGAGCAGGCGCTCAACGGGCTGCTGCAGGAGCCCCCCACCGACTTCCTCGACACGGTCCTGTCGGGGCGCAAGGTCCTGATCGTGGACGACGACGTGCGGAACGTGTTCGCGCTCACCAGCGTCCTTGAGGGCTACGGCATGGAGGTCCTCTACGCCGAGGACGGGCAGGCCGGGATCGACGTCCTGCACCGCAACCCCGACGTGGCGGTCGTGCTGATGGACATCATGATGCCGGGCCTGGACGGCTACGCCACCACGGCCGCGATCAGGGAGATGCCGCAGTTCGCCGAGTTGCCGATCATCGTCATCACGGCCAAGGTGATGAAGGAGGACCGGGAGAAGAGTCTCGCCTCGGGCGCGTCGGACTATGTGCCGAAGCCCGTGGACGTGGACCATCTCCTTGATGTCATGAGGAACTGGCTGCAGCCCTCCATCGTCCGCTGAGGAGAGGAGCCGGGGCAGCAGGGATCGCCGTGGAGGTGCGGCGTCAGGCGGGGACCGTGATCGGAGAGACGCGCGTGGACGACAAGGCCAAGATCCTGCTCGTGGACGACCGCGAGGAGAACCTGATCGCGCTGGAGGCCATCCTCAGCTCGCTCGATCAGGACCTGGTCCGGGCGCGGTCCGGCGAGGACGCGCTGAAGGCCCTGCTCACCGAGGAGTACGCGGTCATCCTGCTGGACGTCGTCATGCCGGGCATGGACGGGTTCGAGACGGCCCGCGACATCAAGCGCCGCAAGAAGACCCGCGACCTGCCGATCATCTTCCTCACCGCGGTGAACAGCGACCCCGACTACGCCTTCCGGGGCTATGCGGCGGGCGCGGTCGACTTCATCTCCAAGCCGTTCGACCCGTGGGTGCTGCGGGCCAAGGTCTCGGTGTTCGTGGAGCTGCACAACAAGAACAAGCAGCTCCGCGACCAGACGGCGCTGCTGCGCGAGCAGGCCGCCCTCCTGAGGGACCAGACGGCCCTGCTGAAGGCGCGGCCCGCCGGGACGCCGCAGGAGCCCTCCGCCGACCGGTCCGTGGGCGAGCGCCTGGCCTCGGTGGAGGAGCAGGCCGAGGTGCTCGGCAAGCACCTCCCGGCCGCGCTGCGCGACGAGTACGAGGAGCTCAGCCGCAGGATCGTCTCGCTCCGGGAGGCCGTCGACGGGCAGGAGCCCGTGGAGGGCCTCGCGGAGTGACACCTCGATCTTCGTGAGCTGGATGAGTCACTTCCGTGGACCACGGCCGGCGTGTTCCAGCGGAGAGGCAGCGTCAGAGCCCTTCTGTCGCGGACATATCCGCGGTTCGGAACCCGGCAGCAGGCCACCTGCCCGCTGCCGGTGCTCGATCCAGCCGAAAGGGCCTAGGCGCCGGCCTCCAGCTTGGCGCGGGCGGCGGCGATGCGGGCGAGGGTGCGGTCGCGGCCGAGGATCTCCAGCGACTCGAACAGCGGAAGCCCCACGGTGCGGCCGGTGACGGCGACGCGGACGGGCGCCTGGGTCTTGCCGAGCTTGAGCCCGTGCTCGGCGCCGATCCGCTCCAGCCGGTCCTTCAGCTCGGCGGCGTTCCACGGCGCGTCCTGGTAGGCGGCCTCGGCGGCGGCGAGGATCGCGGCGGCGGGCTCCTTCATCGCCTTGTTCCAGGACTGCTCGTCGATCGGCGGCTCGTCCAGGAACGCGAAGTCGATCATCTGGACGATCTCCGACAGCAGCGCGACGCGGGTCTGCGCGAGCGGCGCCAGCTCGGCGAACACCGCGACGTCCACGTCGAACGGCGCCTCCTGCAGGAACGGCAGGCACTCGGCGATGAACTTCTCGACGGGCAGCGCCCGGATGTACTCGCCGTTGATCGCGCGGAGCTTCTTGACGTCGAAGAACGCGGGCGAGGTGTTGACGTCCTCGATCCGGAACTCCTCGACCATCACGTCCCACGGGACGATCTCGCGGTCGTCGGAGGGGGCCCAGCCGAGGAGCATCAGGTAGTTGCGCATGGCCTCGGCGAGGTAGCCCTCGGCGCGGTAGTCCTCCAGGGCGACCTTGTCGCGGCGCTTGGAGAGCTTCTGCCGCTTCTCGTTCACGATGACGGGCACGTGCGCCCACACGGGCGGCTCCGCGCCGAGCGCCTCCCACAGCAGCTGCTGCTTGGGCGCGTTGGACAGGTGCTCCTCGCCGCGCACCACGTGGGTGATGCCCTGGCTGATGTCGTCGACCGCGTTGGCCAGCAGGAACATGACGGAGCCGTCGGCGCGGGCGATGACGAAGTCCTCGAGGAGGGCGTTGTCGAAGACGGGCTTGCCGCGCAGCAGGTCGACGACGGTGGTCTGGCCCTCGTCCGGGGTGCGGAAGCGCAGGGCCCGCCCCGGGCCGGGCTCCAGGCCGCGGTCGCGGCAGAAGCCGTCGTAGCCCTTGTGCTGGTCGCCGCCGCGGCGGGCGACCAGCGCCTCGCGGGAGCAGTCGCAGTAGTAGGCGCGCCCGGCCTCCTTCAGCCTGTGGACCGCCTCGGCGTGCTTGTCGGCGTTGGCGGACTGGAAGTAGGGGCCCTCGTACTGCCCGCCGTCCATCCCGAGCCACGCCAGGGCGCGGATGATGCCCTCGGTCCATTCGGGACTGTTGCGGGAGGCGTCGGTGTCCTCGATCCGCAGCACGAGCGTCCCGCCCGACTGCGCGGCCATCGCCCAGTTGAACAGCGCCGAGCGGGCGCCGCCGACATGGAACATGCCGGTCGGTGACGGGGCGAAACGTACGCGGATCGAAGAGGTCGAAGACATGCCTACCAGCGTAGAGCGCGCGGGACCCCGCTCGCGCCGGGTTTGTTCAGGGCTTCCAGTGCGGGTCGCGGCCGGACAGCCCGATGACGCGGTCGAGGAGCGGCGCGTCCTCGGGCACGGGGACCTCGGGGCCGAGCGCGCCGTACTTGCGGCTGATCTCGGCCGTGGAGACGAGCTGCTCCCAGGCGGCCTCCACGACCGGGGCGGGGAAGGAGGGCTCGCGGCCGATGGCGACGGCGAGATCCCACCCGTGCAGGACGCACTCGCCGAACACGATCCCCGCGATGAACCCGGCGGGCATGCCCTCCTTGCTGCCGGTCAGGCTCGTGTTGCCCTCCCACGCGCCCGGGTCCTGCCATGCCTCGGCCGTCCTTCGGGCCTGCTCGGCGAAGCGCTCGGCCCAGCCGGGCTCGGCGGTGAAGTCGTGGTCCTCCCCCGGCCCGGCGGGCGGCAGCCTGCGCGCGGCCGTCTCGCCCCTCGCGTTCCACAGGATCAGATGGTTGAGGAGGGCCCGCACGTCCCAGTCCGGGCAGGGAGTGGGCGCGTCCAGTTCCCCCTCCGGGGTCTCCAGGACGATCCGCGCCGCGGCCTCCGCCGCGGGCATCATCTGGCTCCGGATATCCATGGTCTCTTCCTCGCTCATCCGTTCGAACACATGGGAAACGCTAGAACGGGCCCGCGGCGGCCGTCTTGAAGAAACGCGACACCGTCTAGCCTGAGCCGGTGGAACGATCCCTACCCGGGGGGACGCGGGGCATCCTGCACGCCCGGACGGGCCTGGAGCGCTTCTCGATCGAGCGGCGCGAACCGCCCGCCGCGCTGGCCCCGTTCCTCGCGAACTTCTGGCTGCTGCGCTGGGACCTGCGCGGACGGCCCCCGCACCGCCAGCGGATCCTCACGCGCCCATCCGTCCACGTGACGTTCACCAGCTACCTGACCGGCGGGACGACACGGGCCCGGATCGCCGGGGTGGTGCGCGACGACTTCGTCGAGGAGATCCACGGCGAGGGGCGCGTGGTGGGGGCCGCCTTCCGGCCGGGCGGGTTCAGGCCGTTCATGGACGCGCCGGTGTCCACGCTGACGGGCCGGTTCGCGGGAGTGGACGAGGTCTTCGGCGAGGAGGGCCTCGCTCTCGCCGAGGAGATCTTCTCCACCGCGGACGACCACGAGGCGGTCGAGCGCCTCGCGGCGTTCCTGACCGGCCGGGGCCCCGAGCCCGACGCGTCCGCCGCGAAGGCCGCCGCGGTCGTCGAGCGGATCGCGGCCTGGCCGGGCCTGGCGCGGGTGGACGATCTCGCCGAGGACGTCGGGCTGAGCCCGCGCAGCCTTCAGCGCCTGTTCCACGAGTACGTGGGCATCGGCCCGAAGTGGGTGATCCGGCGGTTCCGGATGCAGGAGGCCGCGGAGCGGGCGGCGTCCGGGACGGGGGTCGACTGGGCGGAGCTGGCGGCCGAGCTGGGCTACGCCGACCAGGCGCACTTCACCCGCGACTTCACCGCCGCCGTCGGGACCTCGCCCGGCCGGTACGCGCGAGAGGCGGGGCGGCCCGCTCCGGAGGCGGGCCCGCATGCGCCGGAGGCGGGGCCTGGCAGGATCGACGCATGAGCGTCCCCTCCCCCGACCCCTTCGACGACCTCGCCGCGTTCCGTGTCCTCGCCGCCGAACGGCTCGGCTCGTTCGAGCACACGACCGTCCCCGACGCGCCCGGCCTGCGCCGCGCCGGGGTCGTGCTGTGCGCCGTCGAGCACGAGGGCGCACCGTCGCTGATCGTCATCAGGCGCGCCTACCGGGGACGCAACGCGGGGCAGTGGGCGCTGCCGGGCGGCCGCCTGGAGGACGGCGAGACCCTCGAGCAGGCGGCGCTGCGCGAGCTGCGCGAGGAGATCGGCCTGACCGCGGGCCCGGGCGACGTCCTCGGCAGGCTCGACGACTTCCCCGCCGCGTCCGGCTTCGCGATCACGCCGGTCGTGGTGGCGCTGGACGACCCGGGCCCGCTCGCGCCGTGCCCGGACGAGGTCCACTCGGTCCACCACACGACGCTGCGCAAGCTCGCCGCCGACGACACCCCGCGGTGGGTCCCGCAGCCGGACGGCGGGCACCTGCTGCAGATGTGGCTGGGCCCGGAGTGGCGCGTCCACGCCCCGACCGGCGCGATGCTGTGGCAGTTCCGCGAGGTGGTGCTGCTCGGGCGGCAGGTCAGGGTCGCCGACCTCGTCCAGCCCGACTGGACGCGCCACTGAGCGTCAGAACGTCCCGCCGTCCACGACGACGCGCTGCCCGGTGACGTAGGACGCGGCGTCCGAGACGAGGAACCGGACCACGTCGGCGACCTCTTCGGGCGTGCACACGTGCCCGTAGGGGGACGCGGCGTCCTGTTGCCGGATGTCCTCGATGCCGGCCGTGGCCCGGACCAGCCTGCGCCCCATCTCGGTGTCCACCAGGCCGGGGGCGACGACGTTGACGTGCATGCCGTTGCCGCGCTCCTCCTTGGCGATCACCTGGGCGAGGGCCTCCATCGCCGCCTTGCCCATGGCGTAGGGGCCGCCGAACGCCGGCATCAGGTCCGTGGCGACGCTCGACACGAAGACCAGGTCGCTGCGCTCGGCGCGCCGCATCAGCGGGATCAGCGCCTGGCTGAGGTGGTGCGGGCCGAACGCGTGGACGCGCATGACCCGCTCCAGCTCGGCGGGGTCGGTGTCGGCGACGCTGTTGCCGCGGCTGGCGATCCCGGCGCTGTGGACGAGGATGTCCAGCTCGCCCAGCTCCGCCTCCACCCGCGCGGCCAGCGAACGGCACTGGTCGAGGTCGTCGACCGAGGCGCGGAACGCGTGGCCCCGCACCCCGGCGGCCTCGATGTCGGCGACCGTCTTGCGCGCGGCCTCGTCGTCGCGCCGGTAGGCGACGGCGACCCGGGCGCCGTCGGCGGCCAGGGCCAGGGCGATGGCCCGGCCGATTCCCCGGCTTCCACCGGTGACCAGGGCCGTACGGCCGTCCAGAGAACTCACGGGGCACTCCTTCGTCAGGGCTGCTTGCGGCGGTCCCATCCTGCCCGGCCGCCCGGCGGCGCCGTAAGCGGGCCCTGACATAAGTCAGTCCGCGATTCCTGCCTCGATGACGTGATAGGCCGTCTCCGAGAGCGGTCCGGTCTGCGAGACGACCCTGAGGCCCGCGCCGTCCAGCAGTTCCCGGAACTCGGCCTCGGTTCGCTCGCGGCCGCCGGTCGCGACGAGCATGTTGAGGTCGTTGCGGACGATGCCCGCCGACTCCGGCGCGACCATCTCCGGCATCACCTGTTCCAGAAGCAGCACCCTGGCGGCCGGGCCCATCGCGGCGCGGCAGTTCCGCAGGATCGCGGCGGCCTTCTCGTCGGGCCAGTCGTGGATGACGCTCTTGAGCACGTAGGCGTCGGCGCCCTTGGGGACGGCCTCGAAGAAGTCGCCGGGCACGATCTCGGCCCGGTCCGCGACGTCGGCGAGGGGGCCGGAGGCGTCGGCCAGCCCGGCGGGCAGGTCGAACAGGACGCCGTGAAGGCCGGGATGCGCGCGCAGGATCGCGGCGAGCAGCGTGCCGTCCCCGCCGCCGAGGTCGGCGACCGTCCCGTAGCGGCCGAAGTCGTGCGCCCCGATGACCGCCGGCGCGACGTCGCGGGTGTGCTCGGCCATCGCCCGGTTGAAGGTCTCCGACATCTCGGCGTCCGAGGCGAAGAACTCGAACGGCGTCCTGCCGGTCACCCGCTCCCAGGCGTACTCCCCCGTGCGCACCGTCTCGGCCATGTCGCCCCACGTCCGCCACACGTCCGGGCCGCAGAACAGCCTGATCAGCGAGCGGATCGAGTCGGGGGCGTCCGCGCGCAGCCGCCGCCCTTCCTCGGTGAGCGCGAACAGGTCCGGCTCCTTCTGCTCCACGGCGCCGAGGCCGGCGAGGCCGCGCAGCAGCCGGTACAGGGACGGCGCGTGGGTGCCGGTCGCCTCCGCCAGCTCGGCGCTCGACCTCGGCCGGTCGTCGGTGAAGGCGTCCGCCACCCCCAGTTCGGCGGCGACGTGGACGATCTGCGCGTTCATGAACCCGAAGGCCGGCTCCATCAGCGGTGATCTCGGCATGGTCGGCTCCCTTCCTCGCCTCCGACGGTAGGAGGCCCGCGGAAAGGGCGTCTTGGACGTATGGAACCTCGGTGCCCGGGGCGCTCAGCCGGTGCGGGCGCGCAGCCAGCCGGCGGCGACCTCGATGTGGTCGTCGGTCAGGCCGGTCAGCGGATCGACCTCCACGAGCAGGTGGTCGGCGACGTCCGGCTCCCCGGCGATGCACTCGGTGGCGTCAGGCTCGTCCTCGAACCAGACGAACGGCCGGCCCTCCGCCCACGCGGCCACGTGGCGGGCCTTCCAGGCGCCCAGCGTGCGCCCCTCCGTGATACCGGGGAACCGCGGGATCGGCACGAACGGCAGTTCCGGGAGCCCGATGCGGGGGGCGATCCACTCGTTGGCGTTGTCGCACCAGTAGCTCGCCCAGGCCAGCTCGGCACCTGTGGACTCGGCCAGGTCGAGAAGCGCCGCGCCGTGCCCCGGGTAGAGCCACAGCTTGAACGTCATCCCGTTCGGGGAGCACTCGTGCCGCTGGAAGCCGCGGTGCGGCCGCTCGAACGGGTTGAGCACCCCGTCGACGTCCAGGAGAACCACCGGCGACCCCATATACGGACCGTACGGCATCCGGGGCCGCCCGTCGAAGGCCTTTTACCGTGCCCGGTCTTAGGCCGCCGCCATGCGGGCATCGTCCCTGCATGTGCCGCCTGTTCGGGATGACCACGGGAGGACCCCGCGTCCGCGCCACCTTCTGGCTGCTGGACGCCCCGGACAGCCTGCGCGCGCAGAGCCGCCGCATGCCCGACGGGACGGGCCTCGGCTGGTTCTCGCTCGGCGAGGAGCCCGTCCGCGACCGCGCGCCCGTCGCCGCGTTCCGGGACGCCGACTTCAACGCCGAGGCCCGGCACGTCGTGTCGCACACCTTCATCTCCCATGTCCGCTACGCGTCGACGGGCGCTCCCGACGTCCACAACTCCCACCCCTTCGTCATGGACGACCGGCTGTTCGCCCACAACGGGGTGGTCCGGGGCATCGACGTCCTCGACTCGTGGCTCACGGACGTGGACCGGGCGCCGATCCGGGGGCAGACCGACTCCGAGACCGTGTTCGCCTACATCACGGCGGAGATCCGGCGCCGCGGCGACACCGCGACCGGGCTGATCGCGGCCGTCCGGCGCATCGCCGCCGAGTTGCCGATCTTCGCACTGAACATCCTGCTGGCCGAGTCGGGGCGGCTGTGGGCGCTGCGCTACCCGGACACCCACGAGCTGTGGGTGATCACGCCCGAGCTGACCGAGCCGGGCGAGGAGCGCCACCTCGGCGAGGGCCGCGAGCAGGGCCGGATGAAGGTGGCCGCGCACCGGGAGCCGACGCCCACCTGCGTCCTCGCCAGCGAGCGCCTGGACGACGACCCCGGCTGGCGGCTCCTCGACCCCGGCGAACTGCTCATGGTGGACGGCCTTGAGGCGTCCTCGGTGTTCCCGTTCGACGCGCCCGCGCACCCGTTGACGGTCGCCGACCTGTCGGGAGCCGAGTCGACCTCGCAGACCTGATCGTTTGTCACACCCGGGACGTAGAGTGGGCGGCCGAATCTGCTGAGGAGCCCCCATTGACCCGAGAACTGACACTCATGGCCGTCCACGCCCACCCCGACGACGAGGTGCTGGGCACAGGCGGCCTGCTGGCCCGCAGTGCCGCCGAGGGCATTCGCACGGTTTTGGTCACCTGCACCAACGGCGAGCAGGGTGACGACTCCGGCGGCGTGAAGCCGGGCGAGCCCGGCCACGACGCCGAGGAGGTGGCCCGGCGCCGCCTCGCCGAGCTCCGCGAGTCGGCCTCCCTGCTCGACATCGGCCACCTGGAGCTGCTGGGCTACCGCGACTCCGGAATGGACGGCTGGTCCACCAACAGCGACCCGGCGGCGTTCGCGAACATCCCGCTGGAGCAGTCCGCCGGGCGGCTCGCCGCGCTGATGGAGCGCTACCGGCCGCAGGTGGTCGTCACCTACGACGAGAACGGCGGCTACGGGCACCCCGACCACATCCAGGCCCACCGGATCGCCCTCGCCGCCGCCGAGCAGACCGGCATTCCCGACAAGCTCTACTACACGGCCATTCCGCGGTCGGGCATCAAGCAGATGTTCGAGGCCGTCCAGGCCGCGGGCGTCGACCTCGGCTTCGAACCGCCCGAGGACTTCGGCACCCCCGACGAGCTGATCACCAGCACCCTGGACGTCTCCGCCCACTTCGAGGCCAAGCGCGACGCGCTGCTGGCGCACGCCAGCCAGGGCGAGAACATCTTCCTGCTGAAGATGCCCGAAGAGATGCAGAAGGCGGCGTTCTCGTCGGAGTCGTTCATCCGCCACTACAACCGGATCGAGGCTCCTGCCCAGGAGGACGACCTGTTCGCGGGTCTCAGGTAGCGCGGCGCTGCGCCCTGAATTGGTCGAGGACGTCCTGCCGCAGCAGGTGGCCGAACCCGGCCCGTTCGAGGCGCAGCGCGAGGCCCGCCCTGTCGGCGCCGAGCGCGGCCGCGGCGGCGCCCAGCCGCCAGTCGTGCTCGGCCAGCCGCTTGAGCAGGTACCCGCGCCTGACCTGCGCCTCCGAGAGCCGGAACGTCTTGAGGTAGGCGACGCGGCCGTCCCCGCCGGTGATGACCTCGCCGATGTGGTTCTCCCTGCCCAGCGCGAACGAGGGCAGGAACCGCGTCAGCTCGAACCCGTGCATCGACTGCACCGCCTGCCGCGAGCCGTCCGCGTCGAAGAGCCCGCCGGCCATGACCTCGTCGTGGAAGGCCGCCCACTCCGCCTCGCGGATCTGCGCCGCGACGCGCAGGTCGCCCAGCGTCCTGACCCCCGCGGCGTCGATCGGCGCGGACAGGTCCCCGGCGGGCGCGCCCAGCAGGCCGTACATGTAGACCAGCTCGCCGAAGAGGTCCTCGACCAGCGTCGGGTGCAGCGCCCGGTAGTCGTCCGGGTGCGGCACGACGAACGCGCTCGCGAGGGCGTCGGCGACGTACACCAGCACGCCGCACTGCCCGGGATGGATCTCGAAGATGCGCAGCGCGTCCTCCAGGCCGCGGACCCTCCGTCCGAGGAAGGTCTCCTCGCAGCGCGGCGACAGGCCGTGCGCGACCGCCCTGCGCGACCACTCCTCCCAGGCGATCTCCGGGCCGCCGAAGTGCAGCGCCAGGTAGCCCTCGACGGCCAGGTGCAGCGGCAGGAAGCGGAGCCGGTCCTTGCCCGCCTTCCTGGCCATCCGCCGCGTGAACCGCACGGGCATGCGCGGCGGGGCGGCCCGGGTGTCGCGCTCCAGGAGGCGCGTCCCGTACGAGGCCGCCTGCGTCTGGTCGCCGTCGCTCCAGGTCGCGACGAAGGCGTGGGGTACGAACGAGACGTAGGCGGCGTCGCCGACGTCCACCACCGTCACCGGCTCCTCGAACGCCTTCCGGTGCAGCCGCAGGTGGGGCACGGGCTCGTCGCGGACGAGGGGGACGAGCCGTATCGAGCCCCACACCTGCGCGGGCCTCGTCTCCAGCCCGTCCAGCGTGAACGTCATGCGGGCTCCCCGAGGAAGCGTGCGGTCCGGTCGGCGAGGTGCGCGCGCAGCTTCGGCAGGCCGACCCGCCCCTCGGCGAACCGGGCCAGCTCGACCAGCGTCGGCAGGTCCTCGGCGTCCCGGACGCCCGCGGTCGGCACGCCCGGCGCCAGCCGCCGCACGTCGAAGTCGTCGGCGTCGTACACCGGGTTCAGGTGCACGATCATGACCCGCTGGCCGGGGGCGCGCCGGTGGCCGGGGTCGAGGCGCGTGCGCCAGACGCGCAGGACGTCCGCGGCCAGCCCCGGCGGCGCGTTGTCCCAGCCGTCGGAGACGATGAGGAGCCGCTCGGGCCCGGTCTCCAGAGCGTCGATGATCCGGTGGCCGAGCGGCGTCGGACCGGACGGGTACGCCAGGAGCTCGTCGGTGCGTCCCGACGTCCACAGCGGCGTGTACTCCTTGGCGAGCGTCTCCAGCAGGTAGTGCGCGGCGAGCGCGACCGCCAGCGGACGCCTGCGCTTCTCCCCCGAGCCGAGCGAGGAGTAGCTGTCGTCCAGCACGGCCGTGACCCGTCCCCACGAGCCGCGCGCGGCCCCCGCGACGCGCCGCGCGGCGGTGCGCAGGGCCTGCGACAGCTCGGCCCGGCGCCGGGCCCTCTCGTCCAGCGGGAGGGCCAGCACGTACGACGCGAGCCTCGTCAGCGGCATCTCCCCCAGGTCGGCCCGCACGGCCTCGACCTTCGCCTCCCGCGCGCTCTCCTGGAGGCGCAGCCGCTCCAGCCGCGTCAGCTTGTGCTGGATCCGCTCCAGGAAGACGTCGCGCGGGATCCCGTGCTTGGCGGCGAACCCCTCCGCGACCGTGTACGGCAGCTCGTAGATCGCGGCCTGCTCGTAGTGCGCCCGCCGCCACTGCTCGTAGAGGGGCGTCCGGAACGCCTTGACGCCGGAGGGCGCGAACAGGAACACCGGCTGCTCGCCCTGCAGCCGCAGATGCGCGTGGCGCACCGCGTCCTTCACCGCCGTCCGGTACTTCACGGAGTCGAACGCCGGGTCGCGGCGCCCGGCCATCCAGTCGCGGATGATGGCGCGCGTCCGCCGGTTGTTCACGCCGAGCCGCCGCAGGTCGCGGAACAGCCGGTACACCCGCTGCGGAGGCAGCCGCTCCAGCCGCCGCGCGATCAGCCGCCCCTCCTCCCGCCGCCGCTCGACCCCCACGTCGCCCGCGCGCACCAGCAGGTTGCGGACGATGATCGCCGCGTTGTGGTCGTTGACGTCCAGCGCGAGCACCGCCGCGTACATGTCGCGGTAGTTCTCTAGCATGTACTCGTGCAGGAACTCCAGGCTGAGCCGCTGCTCCCCGGAACCGTGGTGGAACTCCCGCTGCCCCGTGGAGGTGATCGCCGCGTTCACGAACATCAGCACGTCCTCGCACGCGACGAGGTCGGCGAACGTCTCGCTCATCACTCCCCCGGTCGGTCGAAGGCGCCGGCCGGGGAATGGGGGCGCGAGCAGCGAAGCATCGCTTAAGAGGCAAGTTCCGGAAGTCGCACCGAAGTCCCGCGGCCGGCCCCCGCACCGTAACACCGCATTCTTCGCGAAGCCCCCAATTAATATTCCAGCCGCGAGGGGCGGTCCGCGTCCGGTGACGGACCGCGGGCGGGTCCGCCGTCACGATGATCACGAGGGCGTGAAGCGCCGTCCTCGGCGGCGGGCGCGGGCTGGGGCGGCGGGGTCCGGGCGATGCCGGTGCGGGGGCGCCGGCCGGTGGTGAGGTACTCGAGCACCGCGCGGCGGGCCGTCGCCGCGCTCGTCCTCGCCCTGCCGCCGGGCACGGTGATCAGCGGCGCGTCGAGCGACCACATGATCCGCAGCGGGTCGCCCGGCGGCAGTTCGACGGCGATGGAGTCGTCCGGGAGCCAGGTCAGGGCGGCCCGGTCGGCATCGACGTCGATCTCGACACGGAGCCCCTCGCCGTTGCCGTCGTAGCGGTGGGAGAAAGTCCTGGGCGAGATGTCCTCGCCCTCGCCTCGCGGACGGATCCACAATGCCTGACCGGAGCGGCCGGTCGGCAGGATCTCCCGGACGATCTCGTCGAAGAGCCCGACGGCCTCTTCGGGACCGGCCGGCTCGTGGACGCTGACCAGATGGTCGATCAGCAGGAAGGCCATCGACGCATCATCCCAGTGGTCCGGTGCGGAAGATCCGGCGGCCGGAGGGCGCGCCGTCCGGCCGCGGGTCCGGGTCAGGGACGGTAGGTGCCGAAGTACCACTCGTTGCCGTCGGGGTCGCGGGCCGCGTAGTCGCGGGAGCCGTAGTCCTGGTCGGTGAGCTCGCGGAAGATCTCCGCTCCCGCCGCCTTGGCGCGGTCGTGGTGGGCGTCGGGGTCGTCGATGGCGACGTAGACGGCCGCCTTGGCGGAGCCCGTGGGCCCGAACATGATGAGGCCGGTGTCGTAGCGCATCTCGGCGTGGACGATGGCGCCGTTGTCGTCCTTATGGACGTCGACGGGTTCGAAGCCGAACGCCCTCTCCAGCCATTCGAGCGCCTTCGCCGGATCGGCCGCCCGGATGAGCGGGTAGAAGGTGCGGCGTATCTCGCTGGTCATGTCGTCCTCCCTTTTTCTGGGATGCCCAGTCTGCGGGGAGCGGATCCGGCCGTCTTGGACGAATGTGACCTCGGCGGTCAGCGGCGGGCGGCGTCGCGTTCGGCGGCGAGGCGGCGCGTCTCCGGGGAGACCGGCGCGCCGAGGATCGCGGCGACGACGTCGACGAGGTAGCTGGTGAACAGGCGGTCGTCGGTGCGGGGGCCGGAGCGGGCGCGGCGGGCCAGCTCGATCGCGGCGTACAGGATGGCGGTGAAGCGGCGGTGCAGCCGGGCCGCGTCCTCTTCCAGCAAGGGTTCCACCAGGGTCCGCCAGCGGCAGAGGCTGTCGCGGGGGTCGTCCAGGACCGCGACGGGGACGAGGGGGTCCGGGCGGTTCAGCACGTCCGCCCAGATCTGCAGGTAGGCGCGGCCCGACGCGTCGGCCAGGCGGGCCGCCATGGGGCGGACAAGGGCCGCCGCCAGGGGGCGGACGCCCTGCTCGCCGTCTTCGTAGGCGTCGAGCAGGGCGTGCCGGCGGGCCTCGACCTCGGGGGCGTGCCGGGCGAAGATCGCGCGCAGGATCCCGGCGCGGTCCCCGAAGTGGTACTGGACGGCCGTGGCGTTGCGCGCGCCGGCCTCCTGGAGGATCTCGCGGAGGCTGACGGCGTCCACGCCGCGGGCGGCGTAGAGGGTCTCGGCGGCGTCCAGCAGTCGTTCCCGTGTGTCACTCATTGCCGAGCGCATGCTCCAGGGCCTCGGCGAAGCGCTCGCGGGCCGCCGCCCGCCGGGTGGGCAGGTGGCCGGACGGCCACAGGCCCTCCACGGGCTCGACGTCGCGCAGCAGCTGCCGGGCCACGGTGATCTTGTGGACCTCGGTGGGGCCGTCGGCGATGCCCATCGCCTCCGCCCCCATCATCATGGCGGCGAACGGCATCTCGTTCGACACGCCGAGCGCGCCGTGCAGGTGCATCGCGCGCTGGACGACGTCGTGGTACACCTTCGGCATCGCGGCCTTCACGGCGGCGATGTCCTTGCGGACCCTCCTGTAGTCGCGGTGCTTGTCGATCAGCCAGGCGGTGCGCAGCACGAGCAGCCGGAACTGCTCGATCTCGATCCAGCTGTCGGCGATCTTCTCCTGGGTCATCTGCATCTTGGCGAGCGGCCCGAACCGGGTCTGCCGGGAGACGGCGCGCTCGCACATCATGTCGAACGCCTTGCGGACCTGCGCGATCGTCCGCATCGCGTGGTGGATGCGGCCGCCGCCGAGGCGGGTCTGGGCGATGGCGAACGCGCCGCCCTCGTCGCCGAGGAGGTTCTCGGCCGGCACCCGGACGCTCTCGTAGCGCAGGTAGCCGTGGGAGCCCTCGCGCTCGCCGCCGACGCCCACGTTCCGCACGGTGACCAGGCCGGGTGCGTCGGCGGGCACGATGAACATCGACATGCCCTCGTAGGCGGACACGTCGGGGTTCGTCACCGCCATCACGATCAGGAAGGTCGCGTGGCGGGCGTTGGAGGAGAACCACTTCTCGCCGTCGATGACCCAGCCGTCCCCGTCGCGGACGGCGCGCGTGGTGAACAGGGTCGGGTCGGCTCCCCCGTGCGGCTCGGTCATCGAGTACGAGGAGGAGATCTCGCCGTCCAGGAGGGGGCGCAGGTAGCGCTCCTTCTGCTCGGGCGTGCCGAAATGGGCGATGATCTCGGCGTTGCCGGAGTCGGGCGCCTGGCAGCCGAACACCGACGGCGCCCAGCGGGAGCGGCCGAGGATCTCGTTCAGCAGCGCGAGCCGCACCTGCCCGTACCCCTGGCCGCCCAGTTCGGGGCCCAGGTGGCACGCCCACAGGCCCTTCTCGCGCACCTGGTCCTGGAGGGGCCGCACGAGCCGCTTGTAGCGGGGGTCGGCCTTGTCGTAGGGGTCGCCGAGCACCAGGTCGAGGGGTTCGACCTCGTCCCGGACGAAGGCGTCCGCCCAGTCGAGAAGTTCCTGGTAGGCGGGGTCGGTCTCGAAGTCCCAAGCCATGGCGAGCCTCCTCGGTCGTGTCCCCCGATAATCGGTGTACCTCAGTAAGTAATGCAAGTGCATGACTGTTACTCTCCGGTACATCAAGCGTCGGAAAGGGACCGCCGTGCAGCCTGAGCAGATCGACCGCGCCCTCGTGGACTTCGACGTCCTGGCCGGGTGGATGGAAGGCCGCGGCCTGCCGGGCGGCCCGTTCGAGGACGTCGAGCGGCTGACGGGGGGCACCCAGAACACGCTGGTCCGGTTCCGGCGCGGCGGCCGCGACTACGTGCTCAGGCGGGGGCCGGGCCACCTGCGCGCGAAGACGAACGAGGTCCTGCGGCGCGAGGCCCGTGTGCTGGGGGCGCTCGACGGGACAGACGTCCCCGCGCCGCGCCTCATCGCGGCCTGCCCTGACGAGACCGTCATGGGCGGCGCGGTCTTCTACCTGATGACGCCCGTCAATGGCTTCAACGCCTCGGTCACGCTGCCAGAGCTCCACGCCCGGGACGCGTCCGTCCGGCGCGAGATGGGCCTGAACGCGGCGCGGGCGCTGGCGGCGCTGGGCGCGGTCGACCACGAGGCGGTCGGCCTCGGCGACTTCGGCAAGCCGGAGGGCTTCCTGGAGCGGCAGGTGGGCCGCTGGATGTCCGAACTCGACTCCTACGACGCGCTGGACGGCTACCCAGGACCGGACATCCCCGGCCTGGACGACGTCGCCCGGTGGCTGGAGGAGCACCGCCCCAAGGCGTGGCGCCCGGGGATCATGCACGGCGACTACCACCTGGCCAACCTCATGTACTCCTTCGACGGCCCGGAGGTCGCCGCGATCGTCGACTGGGAGATGTGCACGATCGGCGACCCGCTGCTGGACCTCGGCTGGCTGCTGGCCACCTGGCCGGACCGCGCCGACCAGAGCGCCGCCCTGGCCGGTCCCCTCGGCGCGGCCGGCGGGCTGCCCACCGCCGAGGAGCTGGTCGAGGTCTACGCCGAGCGGGCCGACGCCGTCGACGGGCGCGACCTGTCGTCCATCACCTGGTACGCGGTGCTGGCCTGCTTCAAGCTCGGCATCGTCCTGGAGGGCACGCACGCCCGCGCGTTCGCGGGCAAGGCCCCCAAGGAGACCGGCGACCTGCTCCACTCGATCACGCTCGGCCTCTTCGCCCGCGCCCGCGGCTTCATCGGCTCCTGAGGCCCCTCGCGCCGGTGATCGGGAACTGCCAGGATCTCCCTCGCACGAGGAGGTGCGATGGAGATCCGTAAGGGCGGGCCAGGCGACGCGCGGGTGATGTTGGCGATGCTGGACGGGGCGGTGGCGTGGCTCGCCGCCAACGGCCGCACGGGGCAGTGGGGCAGCGAGCCGTGGTCGGAGGATCCGCGCCGCGTCGAGCGGATCACCGGTATCGCCCGCGACGACGAGATCTGGGTGGCCGAGGTCGGCGGCCGGCCCGCCGGCGTCATGGCGGTCGCGTCCGGGCCCCCGCACTACGTCGACCCGGTCGAGGAGCCGGAGCTGTACATCACCCTCCTGGTCACCGACCGCGCGTTCGCCGGGCACGGGGTGGGCGGCGCCCTGATCGCCAAGGCGAGGGACGAGGCCGGGGCGAAGGGCGTCGGCCTGCTGCGCGTCGACTGCTACGGCGGCGACGACGGGCGGCTGGTGGAGTACTACCGGAGCAACGGGTTCGAGACGGACGCCGCGTTCACCGTGGGCGACTGGCCGGGGCGGGTCCTGTCCCAGCGTGTCGGCGGGTAGGCGGCCCCCTGCTTGCAAAACCGCGCGGCCCGTCGCAGCCTGGAAGTGACCGGTGCGAACGGGGCAGTCGGTGACGCCCTTACGCCGCACGGACGGCGACCGAGCCGCTCGCCTCGTTCCGCCGGTCGAAGCCTCATGTCGCATTCCCGCCAGCCAAGCCGCACTGCCACGGGCAAGGCTTGGGACATGCACAGGAACTTCCGCTTCGGCGTGGTGGGCGAGTCGATCCGCTCGGGCGCGGAACTGGCCGAGACGTCCCGCCGCGCTGAGGAGCTGGGCTACGACGTTCTGACGTTGCGGGACCACTTCGTCGCCGAGCCGTTCGGCGAGCAGCTCGCGCCCATGGTGGCGCTGGCCTCCGCCGCGTCCGCGACGACCACGCTGCGGCTGGGCACGATGGTGCTCTCCAACGACTTCCGGCATCCGGTGATGCTCGCCAAGGAGGCCGCCACCCTCGACCACCTGTCGGGCGGGCGTTTCGAGCTGGGCGTCGGCGCGGGCTGGCTGCGCGAGGAGTACGAGGCCGCCGGGATGCCGTTCGACCGGGCCGGGACGCGGGTCGGGCGGCTGGAGGAGTCGCTGCGGATCCTGCGCGGCCTGCTGAGCGGCGAGAAGACCACGTTCGCCGGAGAGCACTACGCGGTCGACGGCCTGACGGTGTTCCCGCGCCCGGAGCGCCGCCCGCCCCTCGTCGTGGGCGCGGGCAGCCGGCGCATGCTCGGCATCGCCGGCCGGTACGCCGACACGGTCGGGATCCTCCCCCGCGCCCTGCCCGAGGGGACGATCTCCGACGAGGTCTCAGAGCGCCTCCCGGACACCATCGCCCGCAAGGTCGACTGGGTCCGCGAGGCGGCGGGAGAGCGCGACGTCGAGCTGAGCATGATGGTGACGCCCGCGTTCGGCCCCGACCCCCGCCGCGCCGCCGCGAAGGTAGCGGTCACGCGCGGCTGGGGCACGTCGTCGGCCGAGCTGGTCCTCGGCATGCCGTCCCAGTTCGTGGGCCCGCCCGAGCACGTCGCCGAGCAGATGCTGGCCCGCCGCGACCGCTTCGGCTTCACCTACTACCAGGTCTCGGACACCGTCATGGAGGCGTTCGCCCCCGTCATCCCGCTCCTGACCTCCTAGGCGGGGGCGGCGAAGCCGGCGTCCATGGCGAGGCCCCCGCACCGGTCTGCCGAAGCCGACGGCGCACCGGCTGCTGAGCGAGCTGTTCCACACGCTCGGGCCGCCGGAGCGGGTGCTCGCGGGCGGGCTCGTCCATTACGCCCCGCACACGATCGTGATGCCGGGGCTCCGGCAGCGGGAGCCGGCCCGCACCGCCGACCGCGGCTACGCCGTCAACCGGGAGGAGCCGGAGGCCGACGTCTCCGCCGTGGCGGCGCCCGTCCTCGACCACCGGCGGCAGGTGATCGCCGTGATCTCCATCACCGGCAACGCGTGCCGGCTGGACCTCGACCGGCTCGCACCGGCCGTGCGGACCGCGGCGCTGGCGCTGTCGCGCGAACTGGCGCGTGAGAACGCGGGCACGCTGGAAATGGGGATTCCCCGGCGATCTCTCGATACCGGGGAATCCCCGTTTCCATGCACCGGCAGCCCTGCGCCGGGTCTGGAGAGGCCTTGCGATCCCATCGTGGGCGGGCTCACATTCACCCTGTGAGCCATTTCACGAATGGTCCGCCGCCTCAGATCATGAGCCGAAAGGCTGGGGCATGCCCTTCTTCCCGGGGCCCTTGCCCCAGGACAGGACCTCCCACTTGACGCCCTTCAGGTGGCCCTCGCCGGTACCGGCGTTGTACTTGCTGGCGGGCTTCTTGCCGTCCAGCAGGTACCGGAAGGTGTAGGTGTCGAGGTCGAGCATGACGCCGCGGTGGGACGGCTCGCCCGGCCCGCGGTCGCCGACGAAGCCGGTGACGGTGCGGCCCTTGTAGGACACCTTGACCTTGGTGTGCATGGGCCAGCTCGGGCTGGCGAACAGGCCCTTCTGCATCGGCTTGCCGCCGGCGGGGGCGCCGGTGTCGCCGTTCACGCCGGAGCCGTCGTCCCAGAAGTAGGACGCGGTCGTCTTGCCGCTGAGCAGGGCCTTCGGGCCCTTCTTCGCGGGCTTGGCGGCCTTGGGCGCGGCCTTGGAGTCGGCCTTCACCTCGGTCTTGGAGTCGGCCTTGGCCTCGACCTTCGGGGCCTTCGGCAGGGTGAGCTCGGTGGGCCCGGCCTTGTCACCGAGGCTCTTGGGGGACTGCTGCTCCTGCGCGGCCACGGCCTGCTCCGGCAGGAACTGCTTCTTGGGAGCGGAGTCATCGCTCGCGGCGGCGACACCGGCCACCATCATGCCCGCGAGGGCGGTGCCGGTGACGCCGGTCAGGATGACGTTGATCGCTCGCTGCTGCATGGAGATCCTTCGTTCGGGGTACAGGGCTGCCGCTCGGCACGGGGAAGGCGCGCAGGTCACGCGCCTGTCTCCGGGCAGGGGTGAGCGGCTCCGAGACTCGAGACTCGGGAGGCGCCGCCGCGAGAAGGGCCCGCTTGGAACGGTCCACGGGCATGGCGGACCGCGCTCGCGCTCAGCCGCGCACGACCGGGTTCGGACGTGCGGGTGACACGGGCTTCGGTGAAGCGGGAAGGATGCCGACCGGGGGCTCACTGGCCCAGCACGGTGCGCGGCCGCTGCATGGTACGGCTGCGTTCGGCGAAGGGATCCCGCCTGGCGGGCGGGAGGCGGCGGTTATGCGATTGGCCGGGTCAACGGTTCTTTGACCCTGACCTGGGGATGACTATATACGGCATTACCGTGCTGTCGCCAAACGGGGGATTTCTTTACCTTTGGCAAGGTAGATCTTTTAAGCCGGAACTGGCCCGGAGCGCCTTTCCCATAGGGGCTGCGGGCCAGTCGGCCGCACCGCGCCCATGGCAAAAAGGATCTTTAAGCCGATGGCCTTGGGGCGCATGGCCCGGCCGTCCGCTCCCGCTCCGGCGCGTGGACAGCCTGGAACGCGGGGGCGCCGGAGATGAGCGGTCGCGAGCCCGGACCACTCACGACGCACGCGTGACCGCAGGACGAAGGGCGCCGCACACGCTCCGGACCCCGCGTGTACAGAGGGCCTAGGACCGGGCCGCGTGTGCCCAGGCCGCCCGTGAATCGACCGCCCGGGACCAGGGCGCGGGTGAGCAGACCGCACAAGATCGGACCGTACGGGACCAGGCCGCAGTGATCAGACCGCGCATGATCGACCGCCTGGGAACAGGTCGCGGGCGATCGGACCGCGCAGGACCGGCCGCACTTGACCAAACGGCACGAGGGCGGACCGCGGTGGACCGGACCGCGGTGATCAGATCGCGCAGGACCGGCCGCACGCGATCGGACCGCACCTGATCAGACTGCGTACGACGGGCCGCACAGGATCGGGCCGCGCTGGGCGGCCGCGGACCCGCACGGCCGTGGGCCGCGCGGGTGGAACGTCCTCGTCAGTGCGTCGGGTAGACCGACGGCACGAGCGGCGTCGGGCCGGTTCCGCCGGTGAACACGGCGGGGCCCGCCTGGGGCGGGACGAAGGGCGCCTCCGCGTAAGAGGCGTCCGCGTAGACGGGCTCCCCGTACGGCATGGCCGCCACGATGGGGCCCTGCGCCGCCGGGACGGCCTGGGCCACGGGTGGCGGGACGGGCGGTGGAACGTGCGAGCCGTCCGCCCGGCGCTGCTCCGCCGCGGCCGCGCTGCGGCGCTCGGCGAGCAGGGCCATGAGGGCGCGTGCGGTGTCGGCGTCCATCTTCAGCAGGACGCTCGGCATCCCGGTCTGATCGACGAACGGGGATACCGAGGGCGGAGCCGGCAGCTGCGGTATGGCCGCCCGCATCTCCTCGCGGAGATCCTGGGCCAGCCGCAGCGCCTGTCGGTCACTGTCGCTCAAGTGTGCGGTCATCGCGATCTCCGGGGAGTTCACGTGCGGGGGTCCGGGGCAATCCTGCTAGGGATGGCGTGCAGGTGCAAGGGCTGATGCACGTGCATTTCAAGAAAATTCCCCCCGTAACCCCCGCCCCCGTCGCTCGTTCCCGATCACTCGACGCCGCGCCTTCCAGGCATCCACAGTGGCTTGACCAGCACAGATAGGCGCGGTCGGCCCCGCACTCGCACCAGAAGGGCCGCGGAGGACCAGCACGGTGCGTGCCCCCTCGGACACGGAGACGGTTCCTGCTTCCGAGCAAGATCCATGTGCCCCAGGGGCGGATGGATGTGATGTCCGCCACGAGTTCTCGGAAGGCTGCCGCCCGGGCGTCCAATCTCGGCCCGAGCGCGTCGCTGCGAATCCATCGCAGGCGCCCCGGATCACTTATCTCTAGGGATGCCTCGCCCGCGTATGGCCTTCGGCGCTGCATGCGGAGCGCCATTAACGGCATTCTGGACGGATGACAGAGACCCTCAGCACCAGGGCCCTCAACCGGGCCACGCTTGCGCGGCAGATGCTGCTCGCACGGGAGCCGATCCCCGCCGCCGAGGCGGTGGGACGGCTCTGCGGGATGCAGGCACAGGAGCCCAAGCCGCCGTTCCTGGGGCTGTGGACGCGAGTCGAAGGGTTCCAGGCGTCCGATCTGCACTCCGCCTTGCAAGGCCGGTCGCTGGTGCGCGCCACGATGATGCGCGCCACCCTGCATCTGGTGACGAGCGCGGACTACACGGCGTTCCGTACATCGATGCAACCGATGCTGGACGGCGGCCTGCGGGTGCTGGGCGACCGCGCCAAGGGACTCGACCTGGAGAAGGTCGTCCCTGCGGCGCGCTCCCTCCTGGAGGCGGGGCCGCTCACGTTCAACGAGATACGCGCCGAGTTGCAGCGGTTGTTCCCGGAAGTGAACGAACGCGCCCTCGGCTATGCCGTCCGCCTTTGCGTGCCCCTGGTCATGATGCCCACCGAGGACAGGTGGGGCTTCCCGCGCACGTCGCGCTTCGCGCTGGCCGACTCTTGGCTGGACTCCGGGCCGGACGCCGTGAACGCGGTCGACGAACTGATGCTCCACTACCTGGCGGCCTATGGTCCGGCGTCCGCCGCCGACGCGCAGACGTGGTCGGGATTGTCCACGACAGGCGAGGCCCTGGAGCGCCTTCGCCCGAGCCTGCTGACCTTCACCGACGACAAGGGCCGGGAACTGTTCGACCTGCCGGACGCGCCGCGCCCCGGCGAGGACGTCCCCGCCCCCGCGCGGTTCCTGCCCGAGTTCGACAGCCTCGTCCTCGCACACGCCGACCGCAGGCGCGTCATCGCCGACGACCACCGCCCCATGCTCACGACCAAGAACCTGCGCGTTCGCGCCGTGTTCCTGTGGGACGGGTTCGCGCGCGGCATCTGGGAGACGGAGTACAAGCGCAAGGTGGCCACGCTCCGGATGCGTCCGTTCGAGGCCCTCCCCCAGGCGGCCGTCGACGGGCTGAGGACCGAAGGGGAAGCGTTGCTGCGCTTCATGGAACCGGACGCCAAGGAGACCGTCGTCACCGTCGAGGAGTGACGAGACCCGCCTGGAGCCGTGCAGACGACAGCCCCCGGGCGATGGCCGGGGGCTGTCGGAGAGTCGAGAGGCCGGGGCTAGCCGGCGCCGTCCTGGCCGCGCATCTCCTCGACCACGACGCTCTGGTACGCGCGGGAGGTGTCCGGGACGTAGCTCAGCCGCGCCAGGGCCTTGCCGGCGTGGTCCCTTATCTCGAAGTGGTAGCCCTCGCCTGCCTCGCCCACATGCGCCGCGGCCTGGTCGTGCCTGAGCCGGCACATGGTGTCGACCTTCTCGAGCGCCACCTTCAGGCTCCCCGCATCACTGATGAGCCGCGCGGGCTCACTCGTCTCCCAGATCTCGAACATCAGTCGTGTCCTGTCGGCGGTCGGTCGGTCTGTCGGAAGGAACGGGCGGGGCATTCCAGACGTCTGGGACAGCTTGCGCCTATCTCATGGATCTTTCAATCAACCAAGGTATCGGATTGATCACTATTCGAAGTTGTCCACGCTCATAGTGTCATGTCCGCATGTGGCGAGGGTCCACCCTTCCGCTGTCCAACCCCGGTTCGGTACAGTCGGCCACGCCGAACCGAACATGATTCGGAAAGAGGCGCCCATTCCCCGCGCCCCGGCGCCCCCGAGCGAGCCTTTGCTCATTCCGGCCGGAAGACGCCGAGCCTCGCTGCTGCCAGATGGCAGGATCGTCCTTCGGAGTTCTGTCGGACGGCGGGAGTGGCGTTGCGGAAGACCTGGCGGTGCGGCACGACGACTGATGCCTCGGCCGCCCTCGCCGCCGAGGAGGCGGTGCGATCGCTCGCCCGCGGCGACCGCGCCGCATTTCGGCGGCTCGTGGCCGAACTGACCGGCGGCCCCGCCGGCCCGGACTGGACGGGCGCCGCCGACCGCTGCCTCACCGACCGGCTGCTGCACGGCGTCAGCACCGCCTGGCGGCGCGGGTGGCAGCCCGCCGACCTGGTGCGCTTCACGACACGTCGGCAAACGGCCCAGCACGCGCGGCTCTGCACGGACGTCATCGCCGACGAGAGGCGCACCTACCCCACCGGTGTCGTCGACGAGCGGTGGGAGGAGCAACTGGCGGCGCTTGGAGCCGACGTGTGGTGGCCGGACGGCTCCCATTCGACCCACTGGTGCCACCGCGAAGGCATTGAACGCGCGGATTACGTCACGTGCGCCCTGGAAGTCATCCACCTCCTGGAAACCCTCCCAAAGCTTCCCCCCATCACCCCGCCTCCCACGAGCACTTCGGATACGAGCCCGCCCACCGGAAGAGCATCCGGGGGCAATAGGACGGGCGCAGGCAGGTCCAAGTCAGGGCCGTCCAGTACGGGAGGGCCAGGAGCCGGGTCGGACGGAACTGCCACGGGCGCGTCCGATGAGGGGAAGGCCCATAGGGGGACGCCGAGGGCCGGCGGCGAATCCGGTCAGCGGAGGCGCCGGAGGCCGGAAGAGGTCGATCAGCGGATCCTCGGTCGGGTCCGGGCTCTTCTGGCCAAGGCCGAGTCGACCGAGTTCCCTGAGGAGGCGGAGGCGCTCAGCGCGCGCGCCCAGGAGTTGATGGCGCGGCACAGCATCGACCATGCGCTGCTCGCGGCGGAGACAGGCGACCTGAGCGGTCCAGACGGACGGCGCATCGCGGTCGACAGTCCTTACGAGGCGCCCAAGGCGGTCCTGCTGACGGTGGTGGCCGAGGCCAACCACTGCCGTGCGGTGTGGCACCGGGAGCTGGGGCTCTCCACCGTCCTCGGGTTCCCGGCCGATCTGGCCGCGGTGGAGATCTTGTTCACGTCCCTGCTGGTGCAGGCCACGTCCGCCATGGTGCACGCGGGTCCCAGGCGCGACGCGCGGGGACGGTCACGGACGCGTTCGTTCCGCCATGCGTTCCTCAACGCCTACGCCGTTCGCATCGGGGAGCGGCTGCGAGGAGCGGCGGACAGGGCGGCCGCGGACGCCGGCGGGAAGGATCTGCTTCCCGTGCTGGCGGCGCGCGACCAGGCCGTCGACCAGGCCGTCGACACGATGTTCCCGAACCTCGCCAAGGGGCGGGCGGGTTCGGTCTCCAACTATGAGGGCTGGCTCGCCGGACGGGCGGCCGCCGACCTCGCCAGCCTGGACGGGCGCTCCGAGGTCACCGGAGCCTTCCGAGGTCCGTAGCGCGCGGGGTCCCCCCGGGGGGCGAGGGGGACGTCCGGCCATGTGCTCGCTTCTTCCTTGTCTCGCTGTGCTCGGGAGCGGGTCAGTCCTTCTTGCGCCGGGTGTTGCCGCCCCGGCCACGGAGCGGCACGCCCGCCTCCTTCAGGACGTTGTAGATGAATCCGTACGACCGGCCGGTCTCGGCGGCCAGATCGCGGATGCTCTCGCCGGCGGCGTACCGCGGAGCGAGCTCGGCGGCGAGCCTGGTGCGTTCGGCACCGGTGACACGGGTGCCCCTCGACAGTGTTCGAGCCACGGGGACCTCCTGATTCCAAGGCTGGGCGGCGGGGCCCGTCCCCGCAGCTCACAGCAGTGTTGATCTCCCCAACGTACACATTCCCCCCGATTGCTCCGTCGATGCCGCGCGAATCACCACGAATTCGGCCGAAGCTGGTCTTTTCCGTGGTGAACGGCGTGTCGGAACTAGACAGACGTGTCCGATACCGTCCTCGCTCGGTCGTTCCACCGGATCACCCCCTCCAGGAGCCCCAAGACCGGAACCATGCGCCTCCGAAGCCCCCGTTGCTTCACCTCTCGCTGGCGTCTCCCTGGCCTGAGCGCCCCCAAGCCCCGACCGCACCGGCGTTTCCCCGGGCTCCAGGACCCACCGATGCCGAGTTATCCACAGAACGGCGTTCTACAGCTTCTCGGCGGGACGGTCGCGCATGCTGGCCAGGTCCCGACAGGCGAGGAGGAGTCCCATGGCCACGATCACATTCCCGGTCCCGTCGACCACGACCTCGAGGTTCGCCGTGGCCGCCACGAGCATCCCCGGCGACCCGGCGACCCTTCTGAGGAGCGCGGAGGGCCCCTACCAGTCCCACATCGCGGGGCGCCTCGGCACACCCCAACTCCAGGTCGCCCGCGAGGCCCTCCCCGGTCTTCGCTGGGACCCGTGGCACATCAGGCCGTCCCGCCCGGACGATCGGCGACTCGCGCGAGCCTTCAACGACGCCGAGCAGTTCGCCGCCGTCACCGCGTTCGCCCCGATCACCGACCAGCCCAGGGCGGTCCAGGTGGCCCGCGCCGCCGCGTACGCCATCGCCGAGGCCACCGGCGGAATCATCGCCGACCTGGTCACGGGCCACGTCCTGACGCCGTCCCCCCAGGAGCGGACACGTTTCGTGCTGGCCGACCGATGGCTGGGCGACGTCCTGCCGCCGTTCCGCGCCAACGGCCGCTGCACGGCCGCCGACCCGGGCAGGGACCCCGAAGGCGTCAACGGCTGCGCCTGCGTCCGGCTGCGCACCCGCGGCCTGCGGCGCTTCGGCCTCCCCGAACTCCAGATCACCGACGTCGCCTGCCCGCACGACCTCGCCGCCCTCAACGTCCTGCGCACCACCGCCCGCCGCCTCCTGACCGACCACTGGTCATGGCTGGCCACCGGCCCGGCCGTCGGCGACCGCACGATCCCCGACGCCCTCGACCTGACCCAGACCGACTTCAACGACTTCTGGGGCACCACCCGCCGCGTCCCCCTGACCGCGCCCTCGCCCTTCCAGGTCCACCTTTCCCCCCTGACCTCCCGCCTCATCGCCGTGGGCCCGCCCACCCACTTCGAAGGCACGGTCAACGACTGGCTCTGGGGCGACACCCTCCCCATGGGCATGCACGACTCCCAACAAGCCCCCGCCCTCCCCACAGCCGCCTGAACGCCCCCGCCCCAAACCCCCCAGGCCGCCCCCACCCGGTAGCCCAACCAACCCGCCCGTCAACCAGCCCCGATCAGCCCCTGCCCTAGAACAGCACCAGCCACCGACCACAAACCGACTCGACGACCAGGTCTCTCGAGCCTGTCCAGGTAACGGCAAACCAACTCGAAGCGGTGCAGACCTCTCTTAAGCCGCTCTCACCGGCCGCTGTGATCGGGACTCACGCCGCTAGATGAACCAGCCCGAGAAGCGGCAGGTGCAGCCGGAGCGCCCCCTGCCACAGCCTGGTTGATCTTGGCTGCAGACGACGATCAACGCCACTGCCCCAGCAAGCTGACGTAACTCGATCTTGCGGGTTCTAGTTGCGGACAGCGCCGGCCGGGCCCGTCCAGCTAACGGTGACACTCGATCTCGCAGGGGGCTGGGGCCTGTCTCGAAGTGGCCCTCGGCCACGCGCGCGAACGCGTGACCTGGCCGGTGGAGCGAAGCCGGAGGCGAGCGGAACCGGGCAGATCGCGAAGCGATGCCGCGTTCGCCCAGGCCCGGTCACGTAGCGAGCCGCCAGGCGAGCGAAGTGGGCCGCCAGGCGAGCGAAGTGGGCCGCCAGGCGAGCGAAGTGGGCCGGGACTTTGAAACACGATCTAGTTGCGGGCGGCGGCCGGGCGACTTCGAAGGTGCTCTCGAAGGCGTTGGGGGCCGCCTTCCACCGCTGCATCCAGCGTTTGCGAGCGGCGCCTTCGGCGGCCAGGCTCATGACCGCGAGGTAGCGCCCTTGAGCGCGGCTGCTCGTGGGGAAAGTGGCCGCGGGCATTGCCTGGGCGGCGCCATTGAGGGCTGGGATGCTGGCGACGTGAGGGATGACGAGGACGAGCCGCTCGTCGGTGGCCGGATGGCGCAGGGTGTCGTGCGTCGCGGCGAGCGAGTGATACGCCCGCTGGGTCCCTGGTCAGAGGCAGTCCACGAGTACCTCCGTTACTTGGAGGTTGTGGGCTTTGCAGGTGCTCCCCGCGTGCTCGGCGTCGAGGGAGACCGCGAGGTACTGACCTATCTGGGCGGAGAGGTGGCCGTCGATCCCGCCTGGCAGCCGGGCCGCGGGCACCGGCTACCCGCGCACGCTCGCAGCGACCAGGCACTCATCTGCGCCGGGCGGCTCATCCGCGACCTGCACGAGGCATCGCGCGGATTCCGTCCGCGTCGTACCACCTACCGCTTTCATCCCTGCCCACCCCGCCCTGGCCAGATCATCTCCCATGGCGACCTCGGCCCCTGGAACACGGTCTACCGCAACGGTCTGCCCGCGGCGTTCATCGACTTCGACAGCGCAGGACCGGTCGATCCCGTGGACGAGTTGGCCGCGGCCGCGTGGGCCTTCGTGCCGCTGGCACCCGACCGTCGCCTGCGCGAGGCCGGATTCGACCCGATCCCCGACCTGCCGGCCCGGCTGCGCTTGTTCGTAGACGCCTACGGCTTGCCCTATCGCCCAGCCGCCTTGGTCTCCGCCCTGCAACGGAGCGTCCTGACCAGGGTGGAGCAAATCGCCACGTGGCCGCTCTCCGCGGCCGATGCCGCCGGGTCCCTGGAGTTCCTGGCCAACGAGCTGCGCTGGTTCCACACGATGACCCCCGCCATCGAGCGCGCCCTAAGCGGACCGGACGCCGCTAGCAGACGATGATGGCGAGAAAAGCACCGCGCGGGCTGCTCCAACCACGACCCACAACCTGCCGATGCCGCCGCGCGACGCAAGGACCGGAAAGATCTTCGCCGGCTGCTCGGCGCCGGCCTGTCCAACGCCGAGATCGCCGGGCGCCTGGCGAGGCGGCGGCGCCGTCGCATCCGCGCCCCTTGCCCGTCCTGCGGCCACTGACCGCCCAGTCCGGCCCTCGACCGAGCACGCGGACGGCGCGCTCACAGGCCTCCCGCACCGCCGCCGAAACCGGGATGCGGCGGAGCGGACGGCGCGCCCGCAGGCCTCCCGCACCGCCGCCGGAACCGGGATGTGGCAGAGCTGTCGCTTGTCGGAACCTCACCGTTCGGCCTGGCATCACTCTCCGTGTCACCTTCGCTTAAGGCCGAGGCCCTACGGGCGGGATGCAGCGTTGAGGGGACGGAACGGGCGATGCCATGTTGGACGGCTGCCGCCGTCCACGCCGCCGCTACGAGCACGTCCCTGAGCGCTTCGCGCCTTGGTCCGCATTACCTCGCCCTCGACTAACAGGACTCGGCACGTCACAAGTTTGGCGCGGATCTGGTTTGTCGCTCTAGTCCGGCTCCATGAGATGAACACCGAGAAACATCGTGTTCACTGCATCGACTGCGAAGGCAGGAATCACGCTCCGCACCACCCGCCACGGTGCAGGCTCCTCCCCTCCTCAAAGGCCAGCGCCTTTATCGGAGAAACCGGCCGCTTCCCGCGTGGGCGAACATCAGGCCTTGACTGCTTGCTCGAATCCATATCCTCGACTGTTGAGGACGGCACTCCTGACCGAAGAACGCTGCTTGTGCCGATTGGGAGCCAAGGTCGCAAACCTCCCGCTTTCTGCACTGTCGCCGAGCGCCCCATAATCGACTCTCCGCTGCTGATCGACGTCGACCGCCTGCACCTTCAGCCCCAAGCGCACCCCCTATCGCACGGTCCGGACCGGCCGTTTCCGACCAGGAGATCGACAGTCCGCACCCTCCTCATGAGGTGGTTCAATGAGAGCACGCAGGTGTGATAGAAATATCCACCTTCACCCGATTCGGCCGTATCGACGACTTTCGTAGCCACGCCAATGCAGGTCTGGCTGCTCGCACGTCCCCGCCCACCGAGGGGCCACGTGACCGGATGACTTGCCCAATCCCTGTTCGCCCGGGACATGCCGAATGGGGCTTTCCGATTCGCGTCAGGAGCACCGGGCGCGTGGGCGATTTTGTGCGTCGGGGCGCAGTGACAGCGAGTGACAGTTTTGCCACCGCGCCGTCACCCCGGCATGCCAGCCGGGGAACTCCTCACGGAGGTCGATCATGTGCTGATCATGCAAGTGCCATCGCCCGCGGATGTCTCATCAACGCTTCCCCCGTCGCGTATCCCTAAGAAATCCGCGGGAATTCGACCCTCCGGCGGTCCGGCCGCCCCAGCGAGGGGCAGGCACCGACATTTCGGGATGAGCTGGGATATGACGTCCATATCAGTCGTGGCCGTCACGGCGACGGCGGCGCGGGATCGACGGAGCCGACTGTGGGCAATGTGCAACGCTCCGTAGCCGAAGTAGCTACGATCGGCATTCACACGGTGACCGACGCGATCCCCCGGGGCGAAGATGAACCGTTTCCTGGCACATCCCAAACTCGCCGTCGCCTTCAGCGAATGGCTCCGCTGCACCTGCGGGTTCCTGGGGTGCACCGCCATGGCCGGCGCCATCAGTATCGGCGCGGCGGCCCCCTCCGAAGCGGCCGCCGTAACCGACCCTGAGCCGCACGGGCCCAGACCGCCGATCTGTCGTCACGCCATAGGCATCGGTGATCGGTTCGCCTCGCACAAGTGCAAGGGGCCATGGCTGTCGATGCCGGACAAGCCCCGGGGACGGCCGGGACACGGTCGGGATTTTCCTCACTGGCTCGACCGATACGACAGCAGAAAGCCCAAGAAGGAGCACAGGGCACCCCCGCCGCGCCCACCCGAGAAGCCAGCGCCCCGCCCGGCCGCGACCGGCGGTCCGAGAAGCGCGCCCCCGCCTCCCCGCCCACCCAAGAGCGCCAAGGTGCGCCGTCCTCCGGCACCTCCTCCGGTACCGGTGCCTCCCCCAGCGCCGTCGCCGGTGCCGGCACCGGTACCGGTGACGGCCCGCGAGCAGGCCGACGAGGTCGATTCACGGCCCTCCTCGCTGCAGCCGGTCCTGCTTCTCGGTCTCCTGCTCCCCGCCGCCGCGGCGATGTGCTATCCGTTCCGGCACCGCATCTACACCACCGCCAATCCAGGTGTGTCCCCCCTTCCAGCGCCCAACATCCCGGACCCGCAGGCGGTGAGCGTCACCTACCGCCCCCTGCTCGACCCGTTCGGCACGGCGGCCACGGGCCTTGCGGGCCCGGGCGCCGGCTCCACCGCGCGGGTGCTGGCGCTGACGGCGCTCGACGAGCACGCCGACGACTCGCTCGTCGTCGTCCCGCGACCCGACGCCATCAGCCTCTTCGGGCTGTCCGAGGACGAGCTCCTCGACGACGACACGGCCGGGCTCTTCATCCCGGGGAACCTCGACGCGGCACTCGCCTATCTGGAGACCGAACTCGCCATCCGCGAAAGGAGCGGCGTCACGCACGCGCGCCGTCTCCTTCTGGTCGCCGACTGCGCCCAGGAGGCCGACAGGATCGCGGCGCTCCTCAAGCGCCACCCGGGCGCCGTGTTCGCGGTCCTGCTCGGCCCGTGGACAGGCGACCAGGCGACGATCGACGACGAAGGCGCGGTCCAGGCCCCTCCCGCGGTGGCGTCCGCCCTCCCCTCCCGCCTCCCGGCGATGTCCCGCACCGAAGCCCGCGACCGCCTCCTGAAGACCTTGGCCCGGCAGAAGGACACCCGTAAGCCGCCTCCCCGGCGCCGCTCGATCCCCCGGCGCGGCTAGCACCCCCACACCTGCACACGGCAAGTGGTGGACGGCGCGGGACGGATGTTCCGAACAACGCTGCCGTCCCCCATGCCCAGATCACCCGCAAAGGCCACCCGGCAGCCGCTCGCCTCTGACCGAAACAAGATCGAGTCACGGCCGGAGAAGGTGAAGCTGCTCACCGCGATAGGTAGCGCCTCCTACTCCCCGGCCCGCCACGCCTCCAAAGATGGCGCACCTCATACGGGCGCCTCCCCCGAACCGTCAGGGCCGAGCGGGCAGGGCCGCTCACCGGCGACAGGCAGCGCCGACCCACTCCCGCACCCGCCGCACCTCCACAAAGGGCACACCTCACAACGGGACCTCCCACCAACCGTCAGGGCCGAGCGGGCAGGGCCGCTCACCGGCGACAGGCAGGGCCGCTCACCGGCGACAGGCAGCGCCGACCCACTCCCGCACCCGCCGCACCTCCACAAAGGGCACACCTCACAACGGGACCTCCCACCA
>NZ_JBEZFD010000040.1:0-45490 GCF_040649235.1 Spirillospora sp. NPDC049024 | reverse complement strand
GACCTCCGACACGGAGCCGCGACGCTCGCCCTGCTCGGCAACGTCAACATGAAAGTGATCAGCGAGACGCTCGGACACGCCCGCCACTCGTTCACCGCCGACACCTACACCTCGATGCTTCCTGAGGTGTCCCGGGCAGCTGCCGAGGCGGTGGCTGCGGTCGTCCCTCGCCGACCGCAGCCGGGACCGTCCGACGCCACCAACGTGATCTCATTCGCGGACCATCGCAACCGGCGCGGCCAACACGCAGGGTAGTCAAAGCCGAGACGACCAGCACCCGCATCGTCCGGCGACGAAAGCACTCCGGCGACATCCCGTGCACACCAGGCCAGGAGAAACGGACATCTGGAACGCGACAGGGACTTCGCTCAAGATCGCAATCTTGGACGAAGTCCCTGGTCGGAGTGGCGGAGGATCGGGGATTTGAACCCCGGATGGGCTTGCACCCAAACCGCATTAGCAGTTCCATTTTTGGCGTGTTATGAGGTGATTCACGGTCCTCGTAAGTCCACACTTCCGCAGGTCAGCGGCTTGCATGGTTCCACCTCATCCCCCCTGATCCATTACAGTTCGTGCGCACCCTGTGCTCACCAATCGCCGAGGACCTCAAGGGACAACCACTGGCCAACTGAGTACTCACCGTAATCGTTGGCGAGGCTATTTCGCCAATCGAGATCTGGGCTACCGCAGGCGGCGCGGGAGAGTGTCGGCTCGGCATGTATGAGCCGGGTGCTGCCCATGCGCCGCTGTGCCGCTGGACTCGTCCGAGATCTGTGGTGACGGTCGACCGAACTTCCTGGGTTCGTACAGAACCAGGATGTACTGACAAGTAACGTGATTTCATGCCTTGACTTGGTGGTCGACAGAAGAAATCCTGCAATGTTCCGCGCCCCGCGGGACGCAGGGAGATGCGAGATCGATGACATCTGAGCACAGTGAGACGCCGTTCGCCGCCGTCCAGCGGCCCCGGCCGCTACCGGTGCTTGTGCTGGCGGACGTCAGCGGAAGCATGACCGAGCACGGGAAGATCCAATCGCTCAACCTGGCGACGGCGAGCATGGTCCGAGCGCTGGCCCATGAGCGTTCCCCCCGGGGGGAGATCAACATCGGCCTGATCACCTTCGGTGGTCGGGGCGTTGCGCTACATCAGCGCCCCGTCCCCGCCGCCTCGGCGACGTGGGCGGATATGGAGGCCGTTGGGGGTCCAGACGGCACGCCGATGGGCGGTGCCTTCGAAATGGCCCGGCAGATCCTCGAC
This sequence comes from Spirillospora sp. NPDC049024, assembly GCF_040649235.1. Lineage (NCBI taxonomy): Bacteria > Bacillati > Actinomycetota > Actinomycetes > Streptosporangiales > Thermomonosporaceae > Spirillospora > Spirillospora sp. NPDC049024. The sequence continues at coordinate 44,232 of NZ_JBEZFD010000040.1, read as the reverse complement.
GACGCGGAGATGATCCCGGCGCGTGCGTACGACGTCACGCTGGTACTGATCTCGGACGGTAGGCCGACGTCGGAGTGGCAACCACAACTGAAGCGCCTACTGAGTTCCGAGCGCGGTGCCAGGTCGCTCCGGCTGGCGGTGGCGATCGGCCCCGAAACCGGCTCGGCTGCCTATCGGGTGCTGGAGTCGTTCGTGGCCAATCCGCTGTATCCGGTGATCCGAGCAGAAGAGGCCGACCGGATCCCAGAGATCTTCAAGTACCTCACCCAGAGCATGAGCGTCCGGGTCAACAGCGCCCGCCCCGATGACGTCTCGGTGTTCGATCCCGGCGAGCTGGCAGATCTGAGCGACTGACCAACTCAACACACCAACGGAGGGTGCCTAGCAGCCGATGGGAACGATGACGTGACCGCACCTGTGTCCAGCCGGCGAAGGCGCCGGACCTACCGTCCGGGCGACATGATCCATGACGACCGAGGGGAGGCCCTGCAACTGCATGCTGAGATCGGCGGAGGTGGACAGGGAACCGTCTGGTCGCTGACCGGCGAGCGAGTTGCCGTAAAGATTCTCAAGCCGGAAGCTCAGATTGGCGCCGAGGAACTGCGGGGCAGGGTGGCAGCCGTGCGGCGCTTCGACCTGGCCGGGATCCCGATTGCGCGGCCTTTGTCATTGCTGGTCGGTGACGAGGTCGGCTACACCATGGAGTTGTTGGCGGGCATGACCTCCATCGGTTCGTTGGCCACCGTTCCTCCTCAGAAAGAGGCCGAGTGGTTCCAAAGCACCGGCGGACTGCGCCGCCGGCTAAGGTTGCTTGCCCTAGGGGCCGAGGCGCTCGACCAGCTGCATTCGCGGGGACTCTCCTATGGCGACGTATCCCCTGGCAACATCCTGGTGTCGGCGCGCAGTGAGCACGACCAAGTGCACCTCATCGACCCCGACAACGTGTCGGTGCACGCGCGGCCGTTGAGGACGGCGCACGTCACCCATGGCTACGCCGCGCCCGAGCTCGCACAAGGGACCTCTGGTCAGGACACTCTCACCGACGTGTTCGCCTTCGCCGTGCTGGCCTTCGAGATCCTGGCGTTGGTGCATCCCTTCCGCGGCGACGTGATCGACCAGAGGCCAGAGCTGGAGGCGTCCGCGTTCCGAGGGGAGTGGCCGTGGATCGACCATCCGTCTGACCGTCGCAACGAGAGCAGACAGGGGCTCTCGCGGGAGATGGTGCTCACCAAAGGGCTACGGCGGTTGGTCTCGCTGACCTTTGAAGAAGGGTTGCGGCATCCCGAGCGACGACCTTCCATGCGGGAATGGCACGACAAGCTCGACCAGGCTGCGCTCCTCATGGTTGCCTGTCCCGCATGCGCAGGCACATACCACGCCGGACTTTCCCGGTGCCCCTGGTGTGGGGGATCGGCGCGCCCGCCGGTAGTGCGCTGTGACGTCCATGGCCTGGTGCCCGCCGGAGCGGTGCCGGGAACGGCAGGTGACGTCGAGACGGACCGACTCCGGTCACTGATCCTCGCCGCCCACCAACCCCAGATGGTGGCGGCACGCACCGGGCTGCTGCGCCTCGACCGGGGGCCGTCGGAAGTCCCGGTCGATCCCGGCGAGCCGCTGGTGGAGCTGACTTGGGACGGCGGACCAAAACTCATGGTTCGGCGGGTGGGAAGGCATGAGGTCTATGTGGTCAACCGATCGGCGCGGCGTAGTTCGCAGTTGGCCGTGGGTGAGACCTGGCCGCTCGACCTGACCGAAACCGGGCGCTGGACGATCCACTTCGGCGGACGGAACGAGATCCATCGCTTCATCCGGATACTCCTCCCCCGGCAGGGGGCGTAATGGCCGGCAACGCACAGGCTGCGAGTACCCCATTGGTGGACGCACTGCCTGGTACAGCCGCCTTCGCATGGGTGGACGTGCCGCGAGGTATGCGCACAGCCGGGCTGAGCGGCCGGGAAGTCCTTCTCGAACGACTCGGCCCCGCGTTGATGGCCACCTACTTCGCACCGGACGGCAACACCCGCACCCACGCGCCGCAGGGGCGCGCTGACCGTGACGACGAAACGCTGCGCACCGTCGTGACCGAGAACAGCCAGATCATCGCCTTCGTTGATGATCTCGATCGGGACAACCAAGGTCGCGACTGGCTACGCCTGCGGATCTACGAACTGGCGGGCCGATTCGACTGGGGAGAACTGCGGGTCGGCGCGGACGAGGCGGCGCTGCGCTCCGCACGGAGCATCGCGGGTCACGAGCAGGTCCGCGGGAGACGTCAGGAACTCGGTTGGCTGGAACGGCAGTTCCTGTTCCGTGACGCACCCGGGCGCCCAAGTCCACTCAACGTGCCCGGTGGTCAGGGCCAGGGTGGCCTCTTGTCGCGTCGGCTTGTCGCGCTTGTGACACCTGGGCAGGAGATGGCTTCGCCGTCAACATGCCGGCTCGTCGGCGGCGGCGTCGTCGCCACGCTCCGCCAAGAGAACGGGGAATGGCGGCTACGGCAGGTGCACCGGGAGAGCCGGTCCGCCCGCGACCACGAACGGGTCGTACTGATCCACGTCCGCGTCGAGATTTTCGATGCGACGGTCAAGGCGGGGCTCAAGCGGCGGATGCGTGACGAACTGACGCGGCTCGGCAGCGGGGAGGGCGAGCAGACGTTCATGGGCGTTTGGCGCCGTTACCACGAGATGGAGAACCGGTACGCGCTACGCCGGATGCGCGACCTGGACTTCGTGGAGTACGCACGGTGGTCCTACATCGATGAGAGCGAGGACGTCGTCCGCTTCGAAATCGCCCGTGGCCGGGACGAGTTGCTGACACGGCTGCGGGAGGAACTCGACAGCGGCAACGCGGCGGATCTGGAGTGCACCGTGCAACTCCCCGAGGTCCTCGGCGGGGCGGCCAAGGCCGACCCGATGGCCGGACTACTCGAACTGGATCTGGCCACGGGGAACGAGGTCGGCGAGGTCGTTCACGCCGACGTCGAGAACCGTGTCGTGCACATGCGGATGATCCGCCGCAGTGACGACGAGGGGCCCGCTATGCCGCCGCCCCAGGGATTCCTTCACGCCGCCGTGCGGGGCGACCGTCGACGGCTCGAGCGTCGTCAGCGGGCGCTGCGGCGCCTTCTGGACGGACGCATCCCCCTGCCGCAGCTGTTGCCGCTCCTCCAGGGGGTTCCCGAGCGGGGCAAGGAGGAACCGGCCGTGCCAGCGCTGTCGCCAGCTGCGGTGGCATGCTTCGGTGACGATGGCCCGAACGCCGAGCAACGGCTGGCGCTGGCCGCCGCGCTCAACACCCCCGACATCGCTGTGATCCAGGGGCCTCCCGGAACCGGCAAGACCCAGCTGATCGCCGCTCTGCAGGTGCGGCTCGCCGAGGTGGGACGCGGGCACGCCGTGCTCAGCCGGAGCATGCTGCTCACCAGCTACCAGCACGCTGCGGTGGACAATCTGGTCGAGCGCTCCATGGTGTGGGACCTGCCCTCGGTGAAGATCGACTCCCAGAACCGGGGTTCCATGGCGCACATCGAGAGCTGGCGCCTAGCGACAGTGCGCGCCCTGCGGGAAGAGATGAGCAGTACCCCGGACGGCCGCCGTACCTTGGCGATGCGCGAGGTGGCACGGCAGACCGCCGAGTACTGCCTGGCGCCCTGGCCGGCTGAGGAACTGGTGGAGCGGCTCGACGGGATCGCCGAGCGGGTGGCGGGGCTGGTGCCAGACCTGCTCCTCGGCCGGCTGGAGCGGATCGCGACCGAATTGCGTTCCGCGACGCGGGTCGCCAACCTGCAGGCGGACCCTCGGCGGGACAGTGCGCTGCGCGCGGTGCGCGGCATCCGCTGCGCACCGGTGTCCTTCGGGGACGACGGTCCGATGATGGCGGCGTCCGCCCTGGAGCACCTGAACCGGATGCCCGTCGCCGACGATGGAGACAGGGAACTGCTCGAACGTGCCGCCGACTGGGACCACGACGAGCCACCACCCTTCCTGGTCGAGCTGGCGCAGGTGCGCGACGCGCTGCTGGACCGGCTCACCGATCGGGCGGACCGGCTGTTCCGGCCGGTGACCCGGGAGGACGTGGCCGACCTGCTCAACGAGATCGTGGACGAACTGGACGCGCGGCGCAGGGAGACCGCCGAAGGGGCGCACACTGCGCTGGCGGAGTACCTGGAGGAGCTCGAAGGCGACCCGGAGGCCGTGCTCGCCACCCTTCGCCTCTACACCACGTCGCTGGCCGCGACATGTCAGCAGGCGGATTCGCGGGCCGTTCAGGAGGCCAAGGACGGCGAGAGGCTTTTCGACACGGTCATCGTTGATGAGGCTGCTCGGGCCAACCCGCTGGACTTGCTGATCCCACTCACGCTGGCCGCCCGAAGGGTGGTCCTCGTGGGGGACCAGAACCAGCTTCCGCACATGCTGGAACCTGATGTGGAGCAGGAACTCCGGTCTGACCCGGGCGACCAGTTGGCCATGCTGCGGGAGAGCTTGTTCGGGCGCATGTTCACCCTGTTGCACAGGGGCGATGCCACGCCGGGAAGGCGCAGGGCGGTACGGCTGCGGAAGCAGTACCGGATGCATCGGGTGCTCGGCGCCTTCGTTGCGGACGCCTTCTACGGAGGCGACCTCGAGTCGGTACGCCCTGATACCGAGTTCGCACATGGGCTGGAGGGTTACCAGGGCCGACCGGCGGCGTGGCTACAGGTGCCGCGCGCCGCCGGTAGCGAGCACGGCGGGCAGAGCAAATCGCGGACGGCTGAGGCACAGGCGATTGCCCGGGAGTTGAGCCGCCATGTCGCCGACCGGCCCGACCTGACGTTCGGTGTGATCAGCTTCTACAGCGCGCAGGTCCGGTTGATCTGGGAGGAGCTGGTCAAGGAAGGGCTGGCCGAACGCGACGGCTCAGGCTACCGGCCGGTGGAGGAACTGCGCTGGGACGCCGACGGCGTCGAACGCGACAGGCTTCAGGTCGGCAGCGTCGACGCGTTCCAGGGCAAACAGTTCGACGTGGCGCTGCTGTCCGTCGTCCGGTGCACCCCCCCGCCCCGCCTCGATCCCGCCGCGGCGGGACCGGCGCACCCGGAACACGCCGATTACGAGCGGTGGGCTCGGCGCGCCTACGGGCACCTCATGCTGCCGAACCGGTTGTGCGTGGCGATGAGTCGCCAGAAGCGGCTCCTCGTGTTGGTCGGCGACGACGCCATGTTCACCTCGCGGTTGGCGCCGCCTGCGGTAGAGCCGCTGACGAGTTTCCACCGCCTGTGTGCACCGCCGTCTACAGCCGGAGTGTTGCTCGATCCCCCACCCGCGAGGCCTCGCCGTCCCCTCCGGGGACCGGCGCGGGCTCGCCGCGACACCGAAGAGGTCGGCCGGTGAGCGAGCGGCACACGTTCGAGATCAGGCGCGGCGTCCTGCAGTTCCACCGACCGCCCGAGTCTGGCGAGGTCATGTTCCTGTGCTGGCCGGTGCTGGCGTATCGGGTGACCGCACCTGTGCTGCGGGTCCGGCATCTCAACATCATCGAGAAGGTCGTCCTGGCGTTGTGCCAGGCCGGAGTGCGGCAGCCCGAGGACATCGCGGCAAAGATCCATCAGAGCGCGGAGTTGTGCGAACACGTGCTGCGGCAACTGCGCGCCGATGGCCGGGTCGACCAGCGCGGGACACCGACGGACCGGGGGGTGGAGACGCTGATCAGCGGCCGGGTCGGCGAGGAACCGGAGTACGTGGTCACCCACGTCCTGCAGGACCCGCTGACGGGCCGGCTATGGCCGAGAGCCGCCAGGGACCTGGTATTCCAGCGGGCCAGCAATGCCGGGGACGGCCAGGCTCGGCTGAGGCTCAACAGCGCGGGCGCGCCCCGTCCGATAACGGCGCGGATCGTCGGAGACGGTACGGACCCGGTGCTGCCGCGCCCGCCCTCCGCTCAGGAGATCATCAACGCCGTCGGCGCGCAGCGCAAGGCGGAGCTCGCCCGTAAGGCGGAACGGTTCACCGATCTGCGCGACGGCCGCACGCCCAGCGCGTCCGCCGTCGAAAGGGATCTCCAGGCTCTGTCCACCGAGCTGATGCTGCCGCACGACGTCGAGGTGCGCCAGGTGCTCGACATCGGCCGCCCGGCGGCCGAGTACCTGCTGGTATGGCTGGAGAATGGGAGCGAGCCGGGCGACGGACCACAGGTGCGGGATCCCTTCGGGCTGGACCCGAACCCGATGCTGCGGCGACTGCTGGCCGACTGGAACCGCGAGGAGCCAGGACTGGCGGACGCGGTGTCACAGGCGACCGACGACTCCTTCGCCCGCATCACCGAGGACTACCGGGCGGTCAGTAAGGCGGTCGGCCAAGCGGCCGAGATACGGCTGGTGCAGCAACTCGGAAGCGAACTGCGGCGCCGACCGGGGACGCTCAAGTTGCTCCTCGGCCTGGAAGAGGCGGCGGCACGGGGTGGTGAGTCAGGGGTCGAATCGGTCGCCCGCGAGGCATATCGCCTCTACGAGCACCTGCTGCGGCGGCTGGTGGCCGAGTATCCGCCACCGGAACGGCCGAGCTGGGACGCGGGCAACCAGACGGCGGCCTGGGAAACGGCGAAGGCAGCGCTCAAACGCGCCGCAAAGACGCTCGGTCTCGACGAGCCCCGCGTCGGCGGCTACCTCGGCGCCATGAGCCTCTCCCGGCGGGAGATGCTCGGGTATCCGGAGGCCTATCGCCGGACCCGCGACATCCGCGAAGCGATCAACTTGGACAAGGCCACCATCCGAGAACTTCTGCCCTACGCGCTGATGGCGGCGGCCGATCCGAAGAGCCCGCACCACCGGGACCACCCGCTGCGCGCACTGGTCGGTGCCCGCTCCGGCCTACTGATCGAGCTCGACGAACTCGGCAGGCTGCGCAACCGGGGCTCGCACAACACTCGGGATGCCACCGTCGAAGACGACGTCGAATGGTGTCGGCTGTTGGCCCTGGACGCCGCCCGAGTCCTCATCTCCATGCCCCCACCACCCCCGGAAAGGACATAGCGACCTTCATGGCCAAGAGGAACAACAGGACAGGTGGCAACCAACGCGGAGGAGGCGCGGGCTCCGGCAAGCAGGCCAGGGCGGCAACGAGCGAGGCCGAGCTGCTCAAGAAGGCCGAACAGCTTGAGGCAGCTGAGCCCGAACCGGCGGCGGTGACCGGACCGGACGGGGAGACGGCCGTGGAACCGGTCAAGGAAGAGGAGGTGACGGGACCGGTCACCGTCGACCGGTTGCGGCGCGCCATCGCGCAAGTCGAGACCGCCCGCAAGCGGGCGGATACGCGGCAGGCCGCACTGGACAAGAAGCAGGCCAAGCTGGAAGACGATGTCACCGAGCTCACCGAGAACCGGTCCGAGCATCAACGCAAGGAACAGGACCTACGACAGCGCGAGGAGGCGCTGGACGCCGACGAGAGGCGGCTAGCTGAAGAGCGGGAGCGGTTGGCGGACCTGCAACAGGAGGCCAGACGAGGCTTCGCCGGATACCGGCGGGAACAGCTCGACCTTCTCCAGCAGGAACTGGACGACCGCAGGGCCGAGTTCGAGGAAAGGCAGCGCGAGCTGGAGAAAGAGCACGCGGACCGGCACTCGCAGCGCGAGCGGGAACTACTGACGTCTCGCGCCGGACTCGATGAACGCGAGGCCGCGCTCAACCGCAGGGAACTGGAGCAGAAGCGTCTGGAACGCCGGCTGGCCGCCCGTGAGGAGCATCTCGACCAAGAGGCCGACGACCGGATCCGGGAGCGGATCGCCGGATTGCAGACCGAACTGGAGCTGGCTCGCCAGGACGCCGCAGGTCACCGGCAACAGCTGGAGGCCATGCGAAACCTTGCCCAGCGGCGGGCCGGTGAACTGGCCCGCTACGAGGCGGCCGAGGCGGAACTGAACGGAATGGGATTGCAGGAGGCGGCCGCGAAACTGCAGCGGCTCCAAGAGGACAACCGCGAACTGCGCACGTCGCTGGCCGCCAACCCCCTACAGGACCGGGAACGGGTCGCCGATCTGGAAGCCCGCCATCACGATCTGCTGATCGAACGCGACGAACTGCTCCAGCAGAACGCCGAACTACGCCGGCACACCACCGCGACGATGATCTCCGCCACCGAGCGCGAGAACGCACGCATGATCAACCAGGCGCTGCAGCGGCAGAACGAGGTGCTGACCACCGAGATCGACCAGCAGTCGGCGCGGCTCAAGCAGATGCAGGATGTGCTCAAGGACAGCTCGCCCTTCCCGGCATGCTCGGCCATGGACGAGGACGAGGGCTATCAGGTCGCTCCCGTCCTGGACCGCGAGCCGATCCGGTTGCCTGATCTCATCGCCCGGATCCGCAGCCGGATGGCCGTCGACCTGGGGCTGTACTACTCCGAGGCTGATCTGCGCTGCTTCGTCGCCGGCTTGGCCGCCAGTCGGCTGCACCTGCTGCAGGGCATCAGCGGAATCGGCAAGACCCGCCTGCCCGAGGCGTTCGCGCAGATCATCGGGGCCGGGCGGGAGACCGTCGCCGTTGCCGCCGAATGGCGTAGCCCGCAGGATTTGCTGGGCTATTACAACGCCTTCGAGCGCAAGTTCTATGAATCGGAGTTCACTCAGAGCCTGTACAAGGCGCAGCTGCCGCTGTATCGCGACAAGCCGTTCGTCGTCGTGCTCGACGAGATGAACTTGTCGCACCCGGAGCAGTACTTCAGCGACCTGTTGTCGGCGATGGAACGCAAGGAGAGCAGTCCGGGCGAGCGCCAGTTCCTCCCCCTCATGACCGCCCCGGTTTCACCGGCGCCGCGCCTGCTGCACGACGGCCGTGCCTTGGAACTGCCCGAGAACGTCTGGTTCATCGGAACGGCCAACAATGACGAGACCACGGTCAGGTTCGCAGACAAGACCTATGACCGCTCGCATGTTCTGGAACTGCCGGCCAAACCTCCGCGTTTCGAGCCCGGCGAGGTCCGGCCTCTTGCCCCGGTCTCGTACCGGACGCTCATGAACGCCTTCGATGCGGCCGAGGCGACCGACGGCGGTGAGGCCGAGAAGGTGCTGGCCTTCCTTGACGATGGGCTTGGAGAGCGGCTGCGCGGCGACTTCGGGGTGTCCTGGGGTAGCCGGTTGGAGCGGCAGGCCAGGCGATTCGTCCCGGTAGCGGTCGTCGCCGGGGGCCCTCCCGGGGAGGCCGCCGACCATCTGCTGGCCACCAAGGTGCTGCGCAAGCTGATCGGCCGCGTCGAAGTCGCACCCGGCGACCTGCGGGAACTGCACGACGAGATCACGGTGTTGTGGTCCTCCGCTTTCCCCGGGATTGCCCCGCGCAAGTCCCTGCAGGTGCTGGAGCGCGAGATCAGGTCCCTGGGGCTCGGATGAGCGGGCGGCCGACGCTCTGGGACCGGGTCACCGGTGCCCCGTGCACCGTCCCGCAAGGCACCGTCCTGCTCGGCCGGTACCAGATTCCGCAAGGTGGGCGCGGCTACGCCCTCAACAGGACGGCCATCGCACCAGGTTCGTACCTCGCGGCCGGAGCCAGGGGGTGGGAGCTCCGGCATGGCACCGAACGGTGGCAGGGCGACTTCGGGGCCAGCCCGACCCCGACGCCGCTCGTCATGGAGAGCGTCGCCGTCATCGCCGCCAAAGTGGCCGACCTACGCGCCAGGAAGGCGCCGCTGAGCGAGTGGAGCGAGGTCGCCCCCATGGTCAACGGGGTGTCACAACGCCTGCACCCGCACCGCTTGGAAGACCATCTTCGCGCGGAACTCGGTTACCTGCGGGCCGTATGCCGCGCCCCACACGCTCGGCTGCGCACCGAGCATGTCCTGGTGCCGGTAAGCAAGGCCCGACGGATGACCTGGCGCACCGTGGTGCACCTGGCGGCGCACAGCGAGACGTGGGAGGCGCGCAGGCTGCACGGCGTGGAACCCGCCCAATTGCTGACCCCTGTACAGGTCGCCGACCACGATCTCTACGAAAACCGGGTAGTGGGCACCCTCCTCGACCGCCTCTGGCGGCACGTCCTGGCGAGGATCGCCGAGATCGACGCGATCGATTCGATGGTCCGGCAGGGGTATGGCTTGCTGGGGCAGGCCGAGGCGCGTCCGGACTGGCGACAGAAGCGGCGCCTGTACACCTTCATCGCCGAACTGCTCCAGCAGGACGACCTCTCCGACCGCATCGAGCAGCGGCGAGCGGAACTGCTGGCGCTGCGAGGAGCCCTGGCCCCGCTTCGCAACTCCGAACTGCGCGCTGGGATTGGCGGCCCGTACACCGGGCCACCGCGGTTGCGTCCAACCAACCTGTTCGACAACGACGTCAACTACCGGCATTGCCGCAGGCTCTGGGACGTAGAGGTCGCGTCGCGTCAGAGCTCGGATGACCATGACGGCCTTGCCGAGGCTCTGACCACATGGTGTCGCGACTTCGCGTACTACACCCTGATTCTCATGTTGCGCTCGTTGGAGCAATTCGGTGTCGTTCCGACCACCACGGAGGGGCCGCGGATCGGCGAACCAGGGCCCCGCTACACCTACAGGGAGCATGACGTCCGGCTCGACTGGAACCGCGACGACACCTTCACCCTGCTGCTCGACGACGATCCGGTCCTGCGGGTGGTCCCCGTCCCCCATGCGCTCACAAGGCAACCAGAGCACCTTGACCAGCATCTCAACGCTCTCCGGCGAAACGTCGGCGCCGAGGCCGCAGTGCTGTATCCCGGTGAGCTGGTCGAGCGGGAGCGAATGCCGCCACACCATCGCATTGCTGTGCACGATGCAGTCGGGACGGCCGCCCTGCCCATGATGGTGCCGGTCAGCCCTGCCGACCTTGGCAGCATGGGCCGGCTTGCCCGGACACTACGGGGAGTGCTCGACGAACGGATCATGTTGGAGTATCCGGCACGGGTACCTCGCGGGGTCACCGGGGATGACTCCCTGACGCGGCGTTTTGGGTGGCTTGATCATCGTGATGGACAACTACTTGTGACCAGGCCACCTCTCACCAGCGAGGTCGAGCCCCTGGACGCGGTACTGGCGGGGCTACGCACTCGCGCCGATGCGGCACGCAGGCAGGGGGACAACCAAGAAGAGATCAACAGGCTTCGTGCTGGGCTGCTCGCCGCCGTGGACCAGGTCACCAAGCTGACCCACTGCCCGATCTGCTCGCACCGTCCCGAGAACCCTGCCGCCGAATTCACGGTACGCGACGACGACACCTACCGTTGCCGCTGCTCGAACTCCAGTTGCAGCACCGTGTGGGAGTTGCGGCGGTGCCTCTCGTGCCAAGCGCGCTACCCGGTGCTGATCGTTCCATCGTCGGCCAACCGTCCCGGCGGCCACGGCGACCTGCTGGACGACAGATTTTCCCAAGACCTGCTCGCCGTACCGTGCTGGCACAACGCACGAAGCTACATATGCCGCCACTGCGGTGGGTGTTCGGAGTCATCCGCTCAGAATTGCGAGCGCTGCCTCGTACGCAATCCCCCGAGCTGAACGATGCAGGAGAGGGGGCGACCAGACCGGTTCAGGCACGACCCATGCGCAGTTTCGGGATCGTCAGCTCCAGGTGCCGGCGCGGGTGTCCCCGCCACAGGATCTGCTCATCGCCGTCGGCTTCTTCTGCGGCCTCGCCACGCGGGACCCGAAAACGTATGAATATAGGTGTCGAGTAGTCCGTGGTCGCGTCTGTATCGAAGCCTCACGGGCGGGACCAGAGTTGCCATGTCGATGCGCCGGAGAGCTGCCCCCCGACGTCAAGGAGTCCCGAATGTCCTTTGCTGAGCACATCGCGCCGATCTTCCGCGGGGCCATGGAGATCCTGCGGGAGGAGGGGCGACCGTTGAAGCCCGCCGAGGTGCGAGATGCAGTCGCAGCCCGGGTCGCCATCGATCCCGAGCATGAGGAGCTTAACGCGCACGGGCAGATTCGCTGGCATGCACAGCTGGGGTTCCGTACCGGGGAGGCGGCGTCGATCGGTTGGATGACTAAGAGAAACGGTTGGGCGATTACTGAGACCGGGATCCAGGCCCTCAAGGACTTTCCGGGCGACGAGCTCTACCGAGAGTTGGGGCGCCAGTACCGTGCCCGGCGCCAGGCGAACGAGACCAGGACCTATGTCGATCCTCGCTGGAATCGGGTGCGCGAGGCGCTGGCCCAGGTGGCGCCCGGATCTTGGACGACCTACGGAGACCTCGCCGAGTTGGTAGGCATGGCGGCCCAGTCGGTGGGCGGATTTATGGCCGAGTCGGGGGCGCCGGGTGCGCACCGGGTTCTGCAGGCTAGCGGCAAGATCTCGCCAGGATTCCGCTGGCCGGATCCGGAGCGGACCGACGACCCCCGGGACGTCCTGCAGCAAGAGGGACTCAAGTTCGACGACGCCGGCCGCGCGGATCGCACAAAGCGGATCACCGTTGACGACTTCCGAAAGATGTTCCCGGACGCGAAGGTGCCCGCACCTCTCCCCGATATCGAGGAGGATTCCGAGCTTCCGGCCCCGTTCGACCAGTTCCAGCAGAACATCAGCTATGCACGCCAACTTATCCAGGGAGGCCAGAATCTGGAACATCTCAAGGTTGGCGCCTTCGATGTCACCGACCTTTACCGAGCGGCCTGGAGCCAGGCCGTCGCCGCGATCGATCACTGGGTCACCCGGGAGATCGTCGATCGAGGCGTCGTTCTCGCACTGCGTCCCGGCACACCACGGCCTGCCAAGTTCGACAAGCTGACCATGCCCGTGGCGCTCTTCGAGAAGATCCATCATCACTCCGAGCCCCTAGCCGAGCTGTTCCGGGCCTACCTGGAGCGGGAGTTCGAGTACAAGACGTTCCAGAGCCCTGAGAAAATACAAGAGGGGTTCGCACACGTCAGCGAGGTGAAACTCTGGGTGAAGGTGGCGGAGATCCTTACAGATCAGGATCCAAGATCTCCGGTGACCTCCGATGAGGTCCGCGCAAGGATGCGAGAGATCGCAAGACGCAGGAACAACATCGCCCACACCGCTGACCACAACCCCGATCAACCCGACCAGAAGTTGCCGATCACCGCCGATGAGGCGGAAGAGACCATCGCCTGGCTAGAGTCGATCGCGCTCGCCATCCAGCAGGCTCTCGGTGACCCCGTACCTCCGACGATCGATTACAACGCAGCACCGGCAGAGGCAGGCACTCTGGGGCCCGCGCCGGTGGCCCCCGGCGAACGCCGCGATGACACACCGCATGCGAAACCTGGGTGGGACGAGGAAAGCCTCCTCCAAGCCATCAACCGATACTGCCCTGGCAAGCTCGCGCATACGCTACTAGCGGTGTACAGGCACGCTGAACGGCATGCAGCGTTCCGTGGTTACCATTACGGCGAAGGCGAGTACCCATCCGTCACGGCCCGATTCAGCGTCGGTACTGACGAGGCAGCGGCTTGGAGCATCTACATTGGCGTCACGAAGTCCCTACTATCGATCAACTTCGCCGAGCTGCGGGACCATGGTGTCTCTTCCCAAGCACTCCTTCATCTCGCAGGTAGCCTGTCGCGGCTTCCCGGTTGGACCAATACTCCTCAGCAATTGAAGAGAGCGAACTACGGCGCACGTGTCTCGATCGAGTCCGCTGTGCTGGCTGCGCCCAACACAGCGAATGTCATCATCGAGGCGTTCAACGCCCTTCTGGCATCGGTGAGCGACTGAGCCACCACCGCGCGGCGAGCCTCGGAGTTCCCGGCCAGCTTCACCTCCACGATCACCATCTGCCCGGAGGGCTCCACGGCCACAAGATCGGCGTATCCTCCGCCCAGCCGCACCTCGCGCCCCAGCACCGTGATCCGCGGAGAGCCAGCCAGCGGCAAAATCTGTGGACTCTGCTCGACGAGGTCGTGCAACGCAGCCTCAGCTGGATAGCCGCTCGGGGTGAGAAGTCGCCACTTTCCGCTTTGGTCGGTGCTCCAGATAGCCGTCACAACCTGAACATAACGCCCGACAGCGGGACCAGCCCAGCTCTTTAAACGGCCGCAGACGACATTGACGATCTCCACGCTGATCGCCACACGGTCGCAATCGGCGAGACGCTCAGCCATGCGCGCCATTCGTTCACCGCCGACACCTACACATCGGTACTTCCCGAGGTGTCCCGGGCAGCATGCCTCCGAGCCGTGGCGGCAAGGTCGGAAATGGATCGGTGGCGTCTCCGGAGGCCGCCCCCGCACGCCCGCCGGAAAGCCAGTCCGACACGTACATCGATGGGCGGTGCGTCCGGATGATGCACTGCGGCCCCTGCGTGGACGAGCCTGCTCCCCTCGCGCGCAGGGCCGCACTGATGAAGGTGCAGGGTGTTACGCACCACGACCTGGACCACGAGATCTACCTGTCCGATCCTCGCGAGACCGCCCCGAGAAGATGCGCACGATCCTCCGCCAGGCCGTCCGCTAGGACCGGCGGGCGGTGGGTCCCGACCCGCCGCCGGACTGCTCCACCCCCGCGGGCTCGGGTTCAGTAGCCCCCGAAGTCGGAGTACGCGCCGTACAAGCCGGACCGGTAAGGCACTTCGGGAAGCGGATCACTGACCCGCGGCTTCGGAATGCTGATCTCGATGGATACCGGCGGCTCCCACGTGTGGGTTTCGAAGATCGTCCGGAGTTCGTGGTCAGCGATGCCCGCGGCGCCGGTGGCCGCGACGCGGGATAGGGCGTCCAGCGACAGCCCCCGGTCAAGCGCACGGCGCAGCCGCCGGGCCCGCCGGACCCGGCCCCACTGCCACAGCGCACGGACGCGGGAGCCCGGCAGCAGCCGCTCCGCCCGAAGCCGCCGGCCGACCTCCTCGACCGCTGGGGAGGCCGCGATCATCAGCACGGTCAGGCCGAGCACCCTGCCGACCTCCGGCACGACCTTCAGCGCGGCGGCCTCGACGGGGTCGCGGGGTTCGCGCCGTTCCGCGTACACCCGGTGCCGATCCGGCGAGACCCTGATCTGACCGTCTCCGGCCAACCTGACCAGCACGGTCATCGCGACACGCTCGGGGCCGCCACACAGGTAGGCGATCTCGTAAGGGCCGACTTCGGTGTGATCGCGCATCAGTTCCACTTCCAACCGAGGTCGTGACAGTTCGAATGCTTTCCGGTAAGACGCACTGTGCTCCGCGGACGTTCCGGCGTCAACGATGAAGACTGCGCACGTATCGTCAGCAACTGATCAGCAACGGCTTTGGAGCAGCTAATGACTGGACGCCCCTACGTGCTGTTGTCCTGCGCGGCCTCGATCGACGGCTATATCGACGACACCACGTCCGAGCGGCTTCTGCTGTCCAACGACGAGGACTTCGACCGAGTCGACGAAGTGCGGGCCGGCTGCGACGCCATTCTCGTCGGTGCCAACACCATCCGCCGAGACAACCCGCGCCTGCTCGTCCGGACAGAGGAGCGCCGGAAGGCCCGCGTCGCCCGCGGCCTGCCCGAGAGCCCGATCAAGGTCACCTTCACAGCCCGCGGCGACCTCGACCCTGGGGCCAAGTTCTTCGCCGCCGGCGGCGTCGAGAAGATCGTGTACTGCTCCAGCAGCGCGGTGGCCAGCTGCCGTGAGCGCCTCGGGGATGTCGCCACTGTCGTGGACGCAGGTGACCCGGTCGACCTCAACACCATGCTTGCCGACCTTGCCAACCGAGGGGTTCAGCGGTTGATGGTCGAAGGCGGCGGCACCGTCCACACCCAGTTCCTCACCGCCGGACTGGCCGACGAGCTCCAACTCGTCATCGCCCCCTTCTTCGTCGGCGACTCCGCCGCCCCGCGCTTCGTCGGAACGGGGCAGTTCCCGCACCATCCCGGCAACCGGATGACGCTCGAGGAGACCCGTCCCATCGGTGACGTCATCCTCGCCCGGTACCTCCTCACACGCTCCTGACCGCATGGTTGAGCTGTCATCGGGAGCTCCGCTTGGCAGAGGCCGCGTCTGAGGTTGGCGGACGAGCGTGGGTCGTGCCCGGGGGGGTGCGACGGGTCACCTGGGTTGGGGACGGGACGACTCGCCGCTACTCGGCGGATCGGGGGTCGCCGGGGCGGTCCGTGCCGGGCGGTCAGTGCGTGTCGGCGGCGGACTGGACGGCCGTCCGCAGGACCGCGCGGGTCGGCTGCCAGGGCCGCAGGTGGAGATGCCCGGCGGGGCGGGCCCATGGTTGTGTGAGTTTTGCGGCGGGTGTTAGCCGACGCAGCGGATTCCAGGTGGAAGAGAGGTCATCGTGCCGAAGACCGTCCAGTTGAGGACGTACACGATCAGGGAGGGCCTGCTCGAGGAGTGGGCGGCCAGATGGCGGGAGTCGGTGGTGCCGCTGCGGTTGAAGCTGGGATTCGGGATCGGGGGTGCCTGGCTTGATCACGAGCGGAGCCGGTTCGTGTGGGTGATCTGGTACGAGGGGGAGGAGACGTTCGAGGAGGCGAACCAGCGGTACTGGGCGTCGCCGGAGCGGGAGGCGATGGGGCTGGACCCGTCCGAGTACCTGGTCGATCGGGACGTGCGTGTGGTCGAGCAGGTCTACTGATCGGGCTCGGGGAGCAGGTGGGCGAGGCGTTCTTCTTGCGCCAGGGGGCGGAACACGCGGGTCCCGGCCTTGGATTTCAGGACGTCGAGGTCGACGTCGAAGGGCCAGAGCCGGGCGGTGCCGTCGAAGGAGGCGGAGACGACGGTCTGGCTGTCCGGAGTCCAGGTGACGGAGACGACCGGGCCGCGATGGACGCCGATCACGCCAATCTCGGCGTAGGTCCTGCCCGCCCAGAGACGGACGGTGCGGTCGTAGGACGCAGTGGCGATCATGAAGCCGTCGGGTGACCAGGCCACGCCGGCGACGCGGGCCTCGTGGGCGTCGAGGACGGCCAGTTGCTCGCCGGTGGTGGTGTCCCAGACGCGAGCGGTGCCGTCAGCGGAGCCGGTGACGACCCGGCGTGCGTCGGGGGACCAGGCGATGTCGTCGACCCAGTTGGCGTGGCCGTGCAGCGTCATGACTTCGCCAGGGTCATGGACGTTCCAGATGCGGGCGGTGCGGTCATCGGAGGTGGAGCCGAGGTGCGCCCCGGTAGGCGACCAAGCGAGACCAACGACCCAGTCGTGGTGACCGTCCAGGCTCTCGGTAAATTCGTAGTCGCCGCGGGGGTGGATGACGATGGCGCGGTCGTGCCCTGCGGTTGCGAAGGTGGCCGAGCCGGGACGCCAGGCCACGGCCTCATGAATGTCGCTGCTGGGAATTCGTTCGCCGGAGATATCACCAGGAGAGGCTTCGTCCAGCCTCCACAGACCGATCGTGCGGTCGCTGGAGCAGGAGAGCAGCATCGTGCGCCCCTCCACGCTGGCCCAGGCGAGATCGTGGACGGTGTCCCGGTGGTCGGTGATCGCAGCGTGGAGGGTGCCGTCGACGGCGTCCCAGATCCGGATCGTCGCGTCGTCACCAGCGGTGGCGATCAACCGTCCGGACGGCGTGACCGCGGCGGCGCGGACGGGGCCGCGATGGCCGGCCAGTTGGAGACTCTCGGCGCCTTTGGGGGTGACGTCCCAGATGCGGGCGGTGGTGTCGGCCGAGCCGGTGGCCAGATGCGCGCCGTCGGGTGACCACACGACGCCCCACACGTCGTCGGTGTGGCCGCGGAGGGCGAAGATCTCCTCGCTGGTCCGCGGGTTCCAGACGCGGGCGGTGTTGTCGCTGCCGCAACTGGCCAGGTAGGTGCCATCGGGTGACCACGCCACGTTCCACACTCGGGTGCCGTGGCAGCGGATGAGCCCGGTCTGTGCTGAGGAGCGGATGTCCCAGATGCGCATGGTCGCGTCGCCCCCGGCCGACGCGACGAAGGCTCCGTCGGGGGCCCAGGCGACACCTTCCACGAAGTCCTGGTGACCGTGGAGCACCGTGGCCGTGCCGGTGGCGAGATCCCAGATCCGGACGGTCCTGTCATGGGATCCGGTGGCCAGCAGGTTCCCGCTGGGCGAGAAGGCGATGCCGAGGATGTTGTCGGTGTGGCCGTGTAACTGGGTCAGGAGTTCGTAGGTGTCGGCCCGCCAGATGCGCACCACCCTGTCGCGGGACCCTGAAGCGATCCTGGTTCCGTCCGGTGACCAGGCGACGGTTCGGACGACGTCGGCCGCGCCCGCCAGCACAGCCAGCGCTCGGCCGGTGGTGGTGTCCCAGACGCGGACGGTGTGGTCGCGGGAGGCGGTGGCGATGCGGCGGGCGTCCGGTGCCCAGGCGACCATTTCCACCATGCCGTGGTGGCCTTCCAGTACAGCGGTGTTGGAGCCAGTGGTCGCGTCCCACAGTCGGCATGTGCCATCGCGGGAGGCGGTGGCGATCAGGGCCCCATCGGGCGACCAGGCGAGGTTGCGGACCGCGTCGGTGTGCCCGTCCACCACCTGGGTCAGGTGGCTGAAGGCCAATGCCGCCATGAGCGCGCGTGTGGCGGCCGGTGTCGGCGGGCACTCCGAAAGCGCTGCCGCGGCCAGCAGGATCGCCAGCTCGGGGTACTGCTCGGCGTTGGCCAGGACGTACTGGCCGATCCCCTCCGACACGCGTCGCAGGAACGCCAGGTCGCGCCGTTTGGACGCCTCGATGAACGCGCGGATCTCGCCGCTATCCTGCCCGGCCGACTCCAGGCCCTCCAGCCATTGCAGCGCGAGCTGGAGTCGCTCGCCGGTCAGCAGGTAGTCGACCTTGTGCCCGGACTGGCGCCAGTCCGCAGCCCATCGTTCCAGCTCGGCGCGGCGCCGCAGCAGCTCCGCCCGTGCCTCCACCTCCTGGCGCAGCGGCGCCCACTGGCGGAACAGCGCCTCATGCGCGACCTGCGCGATGGGCGTTCCCTCCCACGCGTCGGTGACCAGCAGCCGGGCCTCCACGAATGCGGTGACGACGCGTCGCTCGTCCTCGCTCAGATCGTCCAGGACAACGCGGCGGCGGGTGGCTTCGGTCCCTTCCGTGGTGACGAACTTGAACAGCACCGCCAGGATCGGCTCGATGCCCTCGTCTCCGCGCAACGTGGTCACGAGCTGGTCGGCCTGCCGGGACAGCGCGCCCGCGACCCCGCCGAGCCGGCGGTACGCGTCGAACGTGGCGACCTTCCCGCGCCCGGACGCGAAATACAGCTCCTGCAGCAGATAGGCCAACAGTGGCAGCGCATCGGCCGTCCCGGTGTCCTCGACGATCCTGGTGACCAGGCCGGGCTCGAACCGCAGCCCGGCCAGCGTGCCCGGTGCCTCGACCACCGTCGCGAGTTCGGCCCGCGTCAACGCACCGAGCGCGATGGGGCGGGCGAACAGTACGGCATGGCCAGTCTCCAGGAAGGAGCGCAAGAACTCGATGCGGACCGTCGCCACCACCCACAACCTGGAATCGGCGCGCAACGCCGCCGACAGCGCCGACAGGAACAGGTCCCGCTGGTCGGATCCGGCGAGCGTGAACAACTCCTCCAACTGGTCGACGGTGATGAGGACGCGGGCGTCGCGCCGCCCCGAACGCCGCCGCGCTTGTGCGACCAGCTCGGCCAGCGCGGACGGCGCCCCTCGCAACCGTTCGGCGTCCCGAGCGTTGCCGAATGTTGTCGCCAACGCAGCCATCGGATCGGACCCCGGCGTCAGTACCGGCTGCACGAGCCAGCGGCGCCCGCGCAACCTGGGGATCAGCCCGGCCTGCACCATCGAGGACTTGCCGCTCCCCGAAGCCCCGGCGACGACCACGAACCGCTCGCCATCGCGCTGGTACAGCTGACGGAGCAGCGTGCTCACCGGCTCGTCACGTCCGAAGAACACCGCCGCCTCGTCCTCGGCGAACGCCTCCAGCCCCGGATACGGGGTGCGACCCGGATCCCACTCGCGCTCCGGCGCTCGCGGCGGATTCTCCAGCCGCGCCGACACCACCGTCAGGACGATCAACGCCACGATCAGTACCCCGAGCCCGGGAACAGCGATCTTTCGCAGCAGGTCCAGCGGCAGCGGCGCGTCGTCGCCCCCGGTCGCGTAGTTCGTCAGGATGCCCAGAAGGGCGAGCACGACCACGAGCAGGACGTTCAACGCGATGTTCAGGCGGGGCCTCATACGCCGCACCACCGGCATGCGCCGCCCGTCCCGCTACCCATGCGACCCCACCCCGTCCCCGGACACGGCCTGATCTTCTTCAATAATCGAGCGGGACGCCATTGCCGCAAGGGGAAGGCGATGATGAAGGTTCGACCCGGACGACTGCGGTCCTGGACGCCCGGGGTGAGCGCTGCACGGAGTACGGCCAGGTCAGCCGTGCACACTCGCCAGCTCGACGCGCTCGCCGCTGTTGCTGTGGGTTCGGCTTGCCTTGCGCCCGGTGAGGTTCTCGACGGGCATGAGGCCAGTGTCGGACGCGCGGCTGGACTTGCCAGCGGGCGTGTCCGCTCGGCTGGGGCTGCCTCTGGGGAGGTGGACGGGCGTGGGGTCTTGCCCATGGGGACGGTGGGGTGCGGCGGGTCGTCCGGGTCGGGGCACGGGACGACTCGCCGCTACTCGGTGGGTCGGGGGTTGGCGGGGTGGGTAGTGCCGGGTGCTCAGTGCGTGTCGGCTGCGGACTGGACGGCCGTGCGCAGGGCCGCGCGGGTCAGCAGGAGGACGGGGCCGTCCGGGTCCTTGCTGTCCCGCACCGCCACCACCGACGCACCGGCCGCCCCAGCCACGTCGGCAAGTTCAACGCACTCACCGCCGTTGTTCAGGCTCCGGGTTGCCTTCCGCCACTCGGCCTTGTTGAGGTCCATCGTTCTTCGGCCACCTTCCTAATGAGGTCGCGCGACATGTTGCCTGGAAGCGCCCTGTTGCGAAGATCGGCCAGGACGCGCGATGCCGCTGCCAGGTCTGCGGGGTCATCAGTTGTGAGCCCTCGTATAGCCGTTTCTACATAGGCTACCTGGCTCATGTCGGCCATCGTAGCGATCACGAAGCTGCTGCCGTTTCCGCCGTGTTCGCCGCTGCTGAGCACGACTTGAACTGTCACGTTGGGGCGCTCGCTCAGTGCAAGTAGGTGCTCCAACTGCTCCCTCATCGTCTCGACCGTGCCGACCTGCCGGTAGAGCGCCTGTTCATCAACCAGGAAGGTGATCGTTGGGGCGTTCTCCTTGTCGATGATCTTCTGTCGTTCGAGTCGGGCTGCAACGGCCTCTTCATTGCCGTCAAGGATCGCCGCCGCATAGGACGGGGCCTGCGCCATACCGGCTATCACGCATAGCTGGTAGTAGATCAGCTCGATTGCGTCGCCCTCTATTTGCGGCCAATCGAACCAGATCGGGACGGGGTGACCATCCTTGTTCAGGTCCTCCCACAGACTGATCAGAGCTCCACTGGCCTCCAGGTAGTCGTCCACGATCTCCACGAACGGTCGCGTGGCTCGCTTCTTTCCGGCCTCGATCCGACTCACCTGTGGACCGCTCACCTTGGTGACATGGGCGAGGGTCTCCTGTTTGATGCCCTTGGTCTCGCGCATCCGCCGCATCTGGCGTCCGAAAGCGACGAGAGCGGGGGCCTCTCGAACCCGCTGGCGTCGTGGGGGCATTGCTCCTACCTATCGGGTGCTCTGCCATTTGCAGACGTGATCTACCGGTGCCTGCTGCTGTCTACCACTTCAGGGCTGCAAGCAAATCTTAGCTCAGCAAGTGGCTCAATGTGAGCTGTATGTCACAAACAGTGAGGAGAGGTCATGGGGCAGGGCGCGGCGGAGAACGAGATGGTGGTGAAGCAGGACCTCAAGGTGGTCGCGGAGGTGCGGCGGTTCGTGCGGCTGGTCACTGGCCAATGGGGCATGGACGACTTCGTCCCGTGCTTGGTGGCCAGCGAGCTGGTCACCAACGCCCTCCAGCACGCGG
The DNA here is from genome assembly GCF_040649235.1 of Spirillospora sp. NPDC049024. Lineage (NCBI taxonomy): Bacteria > Bacillati > Actinomycetota > Actinomycetes > Streptosporangiales > Thermomonosporaceae > Spirillospora > Spirillospora sp. NPDC049024. The sequence goes on along the minus strand of NZ_JBEZFD010000040.1, from coordinate 22,429 downwards.
TATCCGCAACGGACGACGATGTGATCTTGCGGTTGAGTCGCACCGAGGACGACGCGCTGTGGATGGAGGTCCAAGACGCCGCCTGCAGCCTCCCGCACATGCTGGCAGCCGACACCTCCAGCGAGACGGGCCGGGGCCTGTTCATCGTCGACCAGTACGCCCGCTGCTGGGGAATCCGCGCCTTGGCCGACAACGTCGGCAAGGTCGTCTTCGCGGTCATCGACCGCACCTAAAGACCAGCGGAGGGGTGTTCCCGCCCGCCCGTGAGCGGAGCGCTATGGGGTCGTGGGGAGGCGTATGCGGACGAGGATTTCGGCGATCTCGCGAGTGCGTTCGTCGTCGGGGCCGTTGATGACCAGGTGGTCCTGGTAGAGCAGCTCGAACACGTTCTCTGCGGCGGTCTTGTCGCCTGCCGAGAGAAGGAGCATGCCAATGCTGTGCCGGATGTCGAGCGCGAGTTCGCTGGCGTGGCTGTCGGCGGCGGCGACGTCGTCGAGGAGGCGCTGGAACTGGTCGAGCGCGACGGTGGTCTGGCCGAGGTTGGCACGGCAGAGGGCGGCGTAGCGACGAGATTCCAGTGCGCGATCGCTGGTCGGCCCGGCGGTGCGTGCATAGGCGTCGGCCAAGGCATCGAACTCCGGAAGGACCGTGCGCGAGTCTCCGCCGAGGAAGATGATCAGTGCGCGGTGGAAGCGGAGCAGGAGCAGGTCCGGGCTTTCGGAGCCCAGCATCTTGGCTGCCGGATCGATGACCGCTTCGACGACGTCGGCCGCCTGCGCGAACCTCTCGGCGCCGAGAAGCTGGGTGGACCGCTTGAGCGCGTCATCAATGGCGGCCCGGAGCTGGGTCGGAGGTGTCGTCGGCGCCTGCGGCACGCTGGGCGGTGCCGAGACGGGTGGTGGACGGCGCGTGCGTTGGCGAGGGGCATTCGGCTGCCGGTACAGCAGAGTCGGGTCAGGCATTTCGCCGAGTCGCTCGCTTGTGGCGACCGCCGGTGAGTCGGGGGACGGCAGGAACGGGAGAAGGCGCTCGTAGACGGCGTAGGCGTCGGCCGGCCGCTGTTCGGGCTTCTTGGCGAGCAGATCCAGAACCAGCTTTTCCAGTTCCGGCGGTACATCTGGACGCAGCTCGCGTAGCGGCTCGGGTGTGGCGGTGAGGTGCTGCTTCCACAGTTCGTACTGGCCATCGCCAATGAAGACTGGCGCGCCCGACAAGAGTTCGTGCAGGACGCAGCCCAGCGCGTACAGGTCGCTCTGCGGGGTGACCTGGGCGGCGTTGACCTGTTCGGGGGACATGTACCGGCTGGTGCCCATCGGGCTGCCCGTGACTGTGATCTTGGTGATGTCGCGGCGGAGGATCGCGGCGATGCCGAAGTCGAGGACCTTGACGGTGCCGTCGTCGGTCACCAGAACGTTGTCGGGTTTCAGGTCGCGGTGGACGACCGGGATCGCGTGGGCGTGGGACAGGACGGTGGCGATCTGCGCACCGGTCGCGGCGGCCCAGGCGATCGGCAGCGGATCGTCCGGGTCGATGTAGGAGCGCAGGTTCCTGCCCTCGATGTACTGCATCACCAGATAGAGGCGATCTGCGGAATCGGCCTCCAGCACCGCGTCGTACACCTGTGGGACGCCGTGATGCTGGATGCGTGCGGTGACGCGCGCTTCACGGCGGAACCGCTCGGCCAGGTCGGCGATGCGCTCCGGCGAGAGCAACATGTCGGGGCGGATGGCCTTGACGGCGACCTCGCGGTCCAGGGTCGAGTCGTAGCCGCGCCAGATCGTGCCCATGCCCCCGGAGCCGATCTCCTCGATCAGTTCGTAGCGGGTGGCAATGGTTCGGATCGGCATCCTTGCTCCGCGTGCATTCGCTTTTGTCCGGTGTGGCCAGTGTTATGGCGGGGGATATCGGCTGTCCAGCCGCCCTCCGAATCGCTCGGAGAACGGCCGGACAGGCGAAGGATCAGGCGACGCCGGCCTGCTCGCGCAGGAGTTGCCATGCCGCGCGGCGGGCGCGGCTGTTGAGGGACGACTTGAATTCGGGGTCCGAGCCGAAGTACTTCTCGCCGAGGGTGGCGATGGTGTCGACGTGGTCCATCATCTTCTCCTCGAAGACCTTGTCGAAGACGACCCCGAAGTTCTCTTGGTCGTTGTTGGCGACCGCGGCCTGCTTCACCTTCGGCTCGGCCATCGCCTCCTCGAAGGGCCGGATGATGTCCTCTTCGGTGAAGTCCGTGCCGAACTTGGCGTTGAACTTCTCGATCAGCTCTGTCAGCGGCGACTTCTCGGGCTCTTGGGCACCGCCGGCGCCGTCCCCGAACCCCTTGACCACCGCGGCACCCTCAGGCGTCAGGCTGAGGTCGTGCTCGCCGGTCTTCTCCACCCGCATGTGACTGAGGTCGACCTCGCCGATGTCGACACCGCCGTCGGCGCGCCTGGGAAGCCGGTTGAGCAGGTGCCGCCCGTACAGGTGGAGGCGCTCCAGTTCGGCGTCGCGGTACGGGATGATCTGAGAGAGGAACCCGTACTTGCGCACGTAATCGTTGAGGTTCGCGCGGAAGTCCTCGGCGGCCTCGTGGTCGTCCTCGTCCTCGCTGTCGATCAGCGCGGTGAAGCGCTCGACGGCGGGGTGGAGCAGCCGGTACAGCTCGGCATGCAGCTTCTCCCAGCGCGCGACCGAGCCGCCGGCCTTCTCCTCGGCTTCGAGGTAGGCGCACGCGAACTCGTCCATTTCCGCGTCGACGAGGATCTGCGCGGACATGACCCGGCTCTGCGCGGAGTAGAGGAGGTTTGGGTCTGACGGGAGGGTCATCGCCTCCTCGTAGTACGGCCGGAAGTACTCCTGGATCTCGTTGGCGTCGTTGACGAAGTCCACGACCGCCAGGTCCGTCTGGCTCTTGCGGTCGGCGGTGCGGTTGAGCCGGGACAGCGTCTGGACGGCCGAGATTCCTGCCAGCTTCTTGTTGACGTACATCGTCGTCAGCAACGGCTGATCGAAGCCGGTCTGGTACTTCTCGGCGACGACGAGGATCCGGTACTCGGGCTTTCCGGGACCACCCGTCTGCGTACCGAGGTCGTCGGCCCGCGTGTACGCGAACGCCTTGGGTAGGGCGCTCTCGGGCAGGCCGCCGTTCTCCTTGGACTCGGTGACCTCCTCCTTCTCGTAGGTGAGGGAGCCGGAGAACGCCACCAAGACGCCGATGCCGTATCCCATGTCCTCGATGTGCTGCTTGATCGCACGCGACATCTGCACGGCGCTCTTGCGGGACGCGGTCACCACCATGGCTTTGGCACGTCCACCGAGCCGCCCCTGCGTGTGCGCCCGGAAGTGCTCCACGATGATCTTCGCGTGCTGCGCGACGGTCGAGGGATGCGTCACCGCGTACCGCGCCAGCAGCGTGTTCGCCTTGGACGGGTCGACCTCGCGCTCGTCGGGGTTCTTGTTGACGAGCTTCCAGTACGTGTCGTAGGTGACGTAGTTGCGCAGCGGGTCGAGGATGAAGCCCTCCTCGATCGCCTGCCGCATCGAGTAGGTGTGGAACGGCCGGTACTTCGGCTCGCCATCCACAGTGCCCAGCGTTCCGAAGTGCTCCAGCGTCTTGCTCTTGGGCGTGGCCGTGAAGGCAAAGTAGGAGAGGTTGGACGCCTGCGAGCGTTGCTCTGCCTTCTTCTCCAGCTTGGCTTCGACCGTCGTGGCGCCCTCGTCGTCGGAGTCGGCGTCCAGGCCCAGGTCGCGCAGTGCGGCCTTGACCGCGGTCGCCGCGTCCCCGGACTGGGACGAGTGCGCCTCGTCCACGATGATCGCGAATCGGTGCCCGGCGATCTCGGTTGGGTTGCGCCGCAGGAAGTCGATCAGCGCCGGGAACGTCTGCAGCGTCACCGTGATGATCTTCCCGGACGACTGGGACAGCGCCTTCGCGAGCTGCTCGGACTTGGCGCCGATCTTCTCGTCGATCTTCACTACGAGCCCGGCGGTCTGCTCGAACGCGCCGATCGTCTCCCGCAACTGGGAGTCCAGGTTCCGCCGATCGGTGATGACGATGACCTTGTCGAAGACCGGCGTCCCCGGCTCGACACCGTTCGCCACCGCCTCCGGAGCCAGGTCCGCCGCGTTCGCGGAGGTGTGGAGTGACGACAACCGGTGCGCCAGCCATGCGATGGTGTTCGACTTGCCCGAGCCGGCCGACGCCATCACCAGGTAGTTGTGACCGGTCCCGTAGCGGGCGGCGTGTGCGGTGAGCTTCTTCACCACGTCCCACTGCTGGTAGCGCGGGAAGATCAGCGTCTTGCTCGTGCGCCCGCCGGCGCTCTTGGTCTTCTGCTCGTGGACGAACCGCTGGAGCATGTCCAGCCAGGTGTCCCGCTCCCAGATCCGCGTCCACAGGTATGAAGTGGCGTAGGTCCCCGGCTCGACCGGCGCTGGATTGCCCGCGCCGCCAGGCTGGCCCGGCCCTTCGGACCCTGTGTTGAACGGCAGGAACCGCGTCTTCTTGCCGCGCAGCTGTGTCGCGACGAACACGAGATCAGGATCGACGCAGAAGTTCGCCACCACCCGCTGCCGGAAGAGTAGCTCGCTCGGATCGCGGTCGTTGCGGTATTGCTCCTTGGCCTGCTCGACGCCCTGCCCGGTCAGCGGGTTCTTCAACTCGGCCGTCGCGACCGGAATCCCGTTTACGAACAACGTCAGATCGAGCCGGTTGCCCTTGTCGGCCTGCTTGGTCGCGTACTCCAGCTCGCGCACGACCGTCAGCCGGTTGGCCCGGTACTCGTCCAGCACGGAGTCGTTCAGCACAAGGTTCGGCTTGAAGTATGCAACGCGGATCAGGACCCCCCGGTCCTTCACGCCCTTGCGCAGGACGGTGAGCACCCCGTCCTCGGCTATCGCCTTGTCGAGCCGCTTGGCGAAACCGATCTGAGCAGCCTCTGTGCTGTTCCCGTAGAGCATGACGAGCCGTTCCCACTCGTCGCCCTGCGTCGCCCCGATGAACGTGAAGAGTTGCCGCGTATCCAGCCCAAGCTCGGGCCGGTAATCGCCCGGATCGCCTTCCAGCCAGCCGCCCTTGAGCATCCCCGCGACGATCGCGTCCCCGAACGCCTTCTCGTCATGCACAGGACTCATGCCCTACTCCGTAACCCCACGACCGGACGCCGTGGAAACATCGAACTGCCCCGTAACCGCCGCCGTAATCAACGCCCGCCGCCTCTCCGTTAGCAGCTCCAGTTGACTTTGAATTCGAGGCTTAATCTTTTCGATCTTGCAGCGATTTAGCGTTATTTTGTTGACGAAATCATCTTGTTGTGTCGTATTGGCCAGCGGCATGGGCCAGGCCTTCACTTCTTCGAAGCGTATGTTGGCCATTGACTGTGAGGCGCCATTAGAGGAGGATGCGCACAAGGCGCGGATTCGGCTGCCGCGGGCCACGATTGCGACGAAATCGGGCGACATTCCAGGTGATAGTCGGACTCGAAATATTTTGTCTGAAAGAAGGAGTTTCGGGCGGACCCTGTGAACGACCGAAGTTGAGCCCACGAGCTCCGGCGTGTTGGCGCGTGTGATCAGCAGGTCGCCCTCGCGAACTTCGCTTTCATGATGTGGGGTCACGTCCTTGGGAAGCCGCTTGTTCTCGTGCGGGAGAAAGATTCCGGGGCGAAGGCAACTGACTCTGAGAACTCCCCACTCGCTCTCGTTGGCGGGAACAGCATCGCACTGTGGACTGACTCCCTGATCGACACTCCACACGAAGCGCCGCAGCGGTGCAGATCCGCACTCTTGGACAAGGTCATCGATTGCAATGTCCAGGTGCGCTTGTTCGCGTTCCTCGAGCGTCGTCAGAATCCTTTCCTGAATGCTGGCTGCCCGGTCGATGTGGGTGGTCTCGGCGTCGAGGAAGTCGGCGATACGCCGTTGTTCTTCGACGTCCGGAACCCATATTGAAAGATGAGAAACGTCTTCCGGCGCAGCACGCTGGTGGCTTCGCGTCACTGACTGGGCTCTTGAATCAAGTTCCTGTCGAACAGTTTCCGATTCGAGTGTATATGCAAGAAATTGAGAATCGGTGCCAGGAAGTGGTAGCAAGGCAACGAATTCTGTCGAAGCTACGAGGGGAAGTCGATCACGGTGGACGTAAACGACCCTGCTCTTCCTAGGGTTGAGCTTGCTAATGAGCACTTCGCCGCCGCAGAGAGCCAACTTGGCAGACTTTATTGAATCGCTTTCCTCGATCTGCCCTGTGCCGAATTCGTCTAGAGAAGGGATGCTGTAGTGAATCACATGACGCCCTAGCGTCGAAGGATCTACGACTCTTCGCACTTCCTGTGCCGCTGTCCAGAGCGGCACTCTATTCAAAGGCGAGGTCATTCGGTCACCTCGCTGAGGAGGGCCTGTATCTCGGCCTCAAGGGCCTTGAGTTCTGCGTCGATCTCGGCGAGGGGGCGTGGGGGTTTGTAAACGTAGAAGTGTCTCGTGAAGGGGATCTCGTAGCCGATCTTGGTTTTGGAGTGGTCGATCCAGGCGTCGGGCACGTGGGGTAGGACTTCGCGCTTGAGGTAGTCCTCGACGTCCTCGCCCAGCGGCACGTTCTCGTAGTCGCGGAGGTCGGTGTCGGGTTCGATGACGCCCTTGCGCACGTTCTGGATCTCGCCTTCGGGGTCGCGGACACCGATGGCATCGCGGACGGCCTTGGCGAACGGCGCGCCGGGCGGCCACTGGAGGCCGGCGTCCACGACGGCGCCCATGAGGGCGTTCAGCATCTCCGCCTTGGTCGGCCAGGTGGTACCCAGGAGCGGGCGCACCGCGTTGATGAGGGCTTCCGAGTAGCCCAGCTTCTGGACCGGCCTGGCCGCCTCAAGTGCCGCCAGGGTCTCGTCGGTCAGTTCGAAGCGGAGCTTGAGCGGACGTTCGACGGTGATGCGGTGGTAGCCGAAGTCCTGGTTGCAGAAGACCTTCACCTTGCCATGCAGCGGGTGCTCGGGGTCGTCGGCGACCTCCAGGGCGTCGCTGTAGAGCTGGGTGATCTCGGCGATATGGTCGGGGCAGCCGTCCTGGCCGTCGCCGATCTCCTTGCGCTTGTCGCCGAGGGACTTGCGCATCTTCTGCCAGTAGTCCCGGGCGTCCAGCAGGATGACCTTGCCCTCGTGGTCTTCATGCTTGCGGTTGGTGACGATCCAGAAGTACGTCGAGATGCCGGTGTTGTAGAACAGCTGGTCGGGCAGGGCGACGATGGCCTCCAACCAGTCGTTCTCGATGATCCACTGGCGGATGCGGGACTCGCCGGACTCGGCGGCGCCGGTGAACAGCGGGGAGCCGTTGAAGACGATCGCGACGCGGCTGCCGCCGGCCTCCCGCGGCTTCATCTTCGAGATCATGTGCTGGAGGAACAGGAACGAGCCGTCGTTGATGCGCGGCAGCCCGGCACCGAAGCGTCCGGACTCGCCGAGCGTCTCGTGCTCGTGCTCGACCTCCTCCTTGACCTTCTTCCACTCGACGCCGAACGGCGGGTTGGCGAGCAGGTAGTCGAACTTGGCGGTGCGGTGGCCGTCGTCGCTGAAGGAGTTGCCGAACGCGATGTGGTCCGGATCCTGGCCCTTGATCATCAGGTCGGACCGGCAGATGGCCCACGACTCGGGGTTGAGTTCCTGCCCGTAGACCTCGACGGTCGCGTCCGGGTTGAGGGAGGTGATGTACTCCTGGGTCGTGCTGAGCATCCCGCCGGTGCCGCAGGCCGGGTCCAGTACCTTGCGGACGACGCCGGGCACGCTGAGCGCATCGGCGTCTGGTGCCACCAGCAGGTTGACCATCAGCTTGATGACTTCGCGCGGCGTGAAGTGCTCACCGGCCGTCTCGTTGGAGAGTTCGGAGAAGCGCCGGATGAGGTCCTCGAAGAAGTAGCCCATCTGGTGGTTGGACACCACGTCGGGGCGGACTTCCAGGTCGGCGAAGCGTCCGACGACCTTGTAGAGCAGGTTCGCACCGTCCAGCCGCTTGATCTGCTGGGCGAACTCGTACTTCTCCAGCACCTCACGCGCGTTCGGAGAAAAGCCCGCGATGTACTTGGCGAGGTTTGTCGCCGCGTGCTCCGGGTCGTTGGCGATCTTATCGAGGGTGTAGCCGGTGGTGTTGTAGAACGACTGGCCCGACGCGCGGCGGAGGAACCGGTCGGTGTCCATGTCCTTGCCCTTGAACCGCTCGACCGTCTCCTGGACGGCCGCCCGGGTCGGCTCCAGGACGGTCTCCAGCCTGCGGAGCACGGTGAACGGCAGGATGACCTTGCCATAGTCCGACTGCTTGAAGTCGCCGCGCAGAAGGTCAGCGACCGACCAGGCGTGGTTCACCAGTTCGGTGTGCTTGCTCAGGTTCAAGGGGTTCCCTTCGTGGTGTTGCGGGCCTCAGGGCAAGGGCTATCAAGTCTGGTTCACCAGAGCCGCGTGGCGCTGGCCCTCATGGCAACTCGGCTCCATGGGGCAGCAGCGCTCCGCCGCTAAGGGTGGTGGCTATGAGGTCGGCCATCTCGTTGGCGCACGTCGCAGCGCATTGTGCGCTCCTCCTGAGCTCGTGGACTTTTCGGAACGCCTGGCCGTAAGCGGTCTGCTCGTCCAGCGGGAGCAAGGGGACGCGCAGTCGGGACGCCACGAGCTGGGGTGTGGAGCTGCCGGTGGTCGCCTGGTTGACGTTGTCGGGTGCGCTGACGAACCCGGCGAGGAACCACGGATCGAGACGTGCCGGGTCGGGACGAAGCAGGAACACGCCGTTGCCGAGCAGGCATCCGGCGTCGTCGTCGCCGGCCACCCGGGTTGCGACGCCCTGAGGGCCGACGACCTGGGTGATCAGGACGTCTCCCGCCTTGATGACGAACGGGTCGGCCAGGGGCGTCTCGCGTGCGTCGCCGCTGGCCCGCCTCCCGCCGAGGAGGTCACGGGCCCGGAGTACGGGACGGTCCGCGAGGTCGGTGGACGGTGTATCGGCAGAGGAGGCCCGCACTCCCCGGTGGACGGCGAGCGCACCGCCGCGAGCGAGGTCGGCGATCGTGGCGCTGCGCCAGGTGCGGCTCGCTTCCCCGGCCGAGGCCGGGGGCCCGATCTCGCTCGCCTCGGCCAGCGCGGCCACGTCCGCCTTGAGGCGCGCGGCGAGCTTGAGGACATCGCGCAGGGCCGCGTCCGGAGTGACCATCGGCGCCGTGCGGACGTGCCGTGCCGGTGAGAGATCGACCAGATCGTCCAGGAGGTCGATCGTCGCCACCGCGCGGGCGGTCCCCGGGATCTCGGTGAACTCGGCCGGCGCGGTGAACGCCTCCCACGTGCTGAGGATCGTCTTGCGGAGCTTGCCCGTGTCCGGCGCCTTGCCTTGGCTGGACGGCTCCTCCGTGGTGGCGGCCTCGTCGGAGGCGTCCATCAGCAGGACCTGTTCCGGGCCGGAGCGGCCGGTTTCGGGGCGCCGCAGTATCCACAGGTGAAGCCCGATGTGGTGCGGTACGGCGAGGCCCGGCGGCAGCGCGATGATCGCTCGCAGTGCCCCCTGCCGCAGCAGTTCGACCCGGATGCGGCGGCCGGAGGAGCGTGACGCGGTCGCCGGCGGGAGCAGCAGCACGGCGCAGCCGCCCTCGGCCAGATGCGCCAACGCGTGCTGGACCCAGGCGAGTTCCGGTTCCGAGCGCGGTGGCACGCCGTAGGCCCATCGCGTGTCGAGGGCGAGTTCGTCGTGCCCCCAATCGCGGTCGCCGTAGGGCGGGTTGCACACCACGGCGTCCACAAGCAGGTCGGGGAAGGCGTCGTTGCGCAGGCTGTCCCCGGTCCTGACGTCCACGGAAGCCTTGGGCACCGTCTCGGCCAGCCGGGTCTTCGCTTGGGCCGCTGTGACAGGGCGGTACTCCTGGCCGTTCACGCTCGCGCCGGGCTTGAGGGCGGCCGCGGCCGCGGCGAGGAGGCGCCCGCTCCCGCAGGCCGGGTCGAGAACGCTGCGGACACGCTGGCCTTCGGACGTCGCCAGCCCGGCCATCAGGTCGGCGAGCGCCTCCGACGTCGGATGCGTCCCGCGGATGCCGACCGGTCCTTCGGTCTGATCGTCGAGGACGTCGAAGACGGCAAGCGGGCCTTCCTCGTGCGCCACCTTCGCCGCCGAGCGCAGGAGCTGCGCGGGGACGTCCGCAAGGCCCGATTGACCGGCTCCGGTCGACGAGAGTGCTTCCGCGTACAGCGCGATCAGTGCGTTGTCGTCCAGGGCCGCGGCTTCAGGGCGCTTCTTGGTGTCCAGTCCGGCCAGGTGTGCCGTGAAAAGGGCCACGGCCTCGGCTTCACGCGGCGGGCGCCCGTGCAGGTGCGCCCGCAGGTCGTCCCTGGACGAGCGCGCGGGAAGGCGGCCTCGCGCGTCGAGCCACGCCTCGATCTGCGCCCGGTCGTAGCTGGGGCTGGCCTCCGTCCCCCCGCTGGGCTGCGGAAAGTCGGGGTGGCGCCGGCGCCAGTTGCTCACGGTCGCCCGCGTCACCCCGGCGAGCCGAGAGATCTCGGCGGCGGTCAGTTGCTCGCTCTGCGATGCCATCAGAACTTCCTCGTCAGCTTTCGGGAGCAGCCCCACTGTACAGCATCCAATGATGCAAAGCTGTTTGACAGTGCTTTCACGTCGTGCTCTCATAGTCATGCTTTCAACGGCTCGACGCTAGGGGCGAGGATGACGAGTTGGGTGGCGATCGACTTCGAAACGGCGAACGCCCGGCGGGCAAGCCCGTGCTCGGTCGGACTGGTCAAGGTGAAGGGAGGGCGGATCGTCGAGGAGTGGTCATCGCTGATCAGACCCCCGGACGGACACGACCACTTCGACGCCTACAACGTCGGAATCCACGGCATCACGGCGGACCGCGTCAGAGACGCCCCCGGCTGGCCGGAGACGCTGGAGCACATCGTCCAGTTCGCCGGCGGCACCCCTTTCGTGGCGCACAACGCGGCCTTCGACATCGGCGTCCTCGCCGACACGAGCCAGGCGAGCGGCCTCCGCGTCCCGGACCTCCGGTTCGCCTGCACGCTCGTCGTCGCAAGGCGGACCTGGACCGGCCTGCTCGCCTACAAGCTCCCGGTACTCGCCGACGCCCTGGGCATCGAACTGCCGCACCACCACGACGCCGGCGACGACGCGCGGGCGGCGGCCCAGGTGATGCTCGCCGCGCTGAGACGGCAGGGAACGGCCACCCTTGATGACCTCCTGGCCGTCCACCGGATCCAGATGGGCTCCTACCGCGGCGGCGTCCGCCGGGGGTGCAAGCACCGGGGAGCCTCACGGCGCGAGCCGTACCCGGACGCCGAGCCCAACGCCGACCCGGACAACCCGTTCTACGGACTCACCGTCTGCTTCACCGGATCACTGCCAGGGATGACGAGGACGGCGGCCGCCGAACGGATCGCCGCCTTCGGAGCCTGGACCGTCCCCCGCGTCACCGGGTCCGTCGACCTGCTGGTGGTCGGCGGCATCGAACCCCACAAGCTCGCCCCCGGGGCGAAGAAGACCGGCAAGCTCGCCAAGGCCGAGCGGCTCCGCGACTCCGGTCACGACATCACGGTCATCGACGCCGAGGAGTTCTACGAGCTCCTCGCGGTCGCCGAGGGCTGACCAGCCCATGCGGAGGCCCGCCGCAGCCTCCGCTCCCCCGAAGACGCGCCGCCGTCCGCTTGACCAGCCCTACCCCTAAGCGGGCGGCGGCGCCCCTCCATCACGAATCCCATCCCCAGGGCGCCATGCAGAACGTGCCCGGACACAAAGGAGCACCCCATGCGCAAGATCATCCTTGGCCTCGCCGTGGTCGCCGTCCTCACCGTCGGCTGCAATTTCGAAGAGGACCCGGTCGCCGTCCAGTCGGCCGACCCGGGCAAGTCGACGGGCAAGAGCGGCGCCGCGTCCAAGGGCAAGGCCTTCCCGATCAAGCTCACCGCCAAGCGGGCGCACGCGAGCAAGAGCGTCCTGAGCGACGGCGGCGCCCTGTCCTGCGTCAAGGTCACCGTCACCAACCAGACCAAGAAGCAGCTCGAAGTCAACCCGCTCTACTTCTCCATCACCGACACCAAGAACACCAAGCACGACAGCAGCTCCGCCCTCGGCGAGTACGAGGGCCAGATCGACACCACGAGCCTTGCGCCCGGCGAGAAGGCGACCGGTCTCGTGTGCGCCAAGGGGAGTTTCCGCCCGAAGGTCGTCGCGATGACCAACCCCCTGTTCTCCGAGGCTGCGCGAGCCCAGGTCGCCTGATCAGGGACCGGGCCAAGGAAAAGGCGGTTCGTGATGCGAGACGCCGCTTCATGGCCCAACCCGGTCACCACATGACGCTGTTTCGTCTCTTTAAGCAGACAAGTCGCAACACGCGGCTACCGTTTCGCAGGTCACTGGAGTTCCAGGGCCATCCCCGCATCGGTCGCCGACCCCACCTGAAAAGGGAGAGCATGAAGATCCTGCATGCCGCCGATCTTCACATCGACAGTCCACTGCGGGGCCTGTCCCGCTACGAAGGAGCTCCGGAGGACGACCTGAGGCTGGCGACTCGGAGAGCCCTCGACAACCTCGTCCGGCTCGCGACCGACATGTCAGTGGACGCCGTGCTGCTGGCCGGCGACGTGTACGACGGGGAGTGGAAGGACTACCAGACCGGCCTCTACTTCAGTCGGCAGATGGCACTCCTCGGGCAGGCCGGCATCCCCGTCTACATGGTCTCCGGCAATCACGACGCGCAGAACCGCACGATGCGCACGCTCAAGCTCCCCGACAATGTGCACGTCTTCGCGACGGGGAAGCCCGAGACCGTCCGGAACGAACAGGCGGGGCTTGCAGTTCACGGCCAAGGCTTCGCCCGATGGGACTTGAGCGACAACCTTGCCGCCGGATATCCAGCGCGTGACGGTGGCCTGTTCAACGTCGGCTTGCTGCACACCGGTCTCGAGGGCGGCTACTCCGACCACAAGCGATACGCGCCCTGCACCGTTGCGGACCTCCAGGCGCGGGACTACGACTATTGGGCGCTCGGCCACGTCCACACCCAGCAGATCGTCAGCCGGGAATCGTGGATCGTCTACCCCGGCAACATCCAGGGACGGCACGCCCGTGAGACGGGACCGAAGGGCTGCATCGTCGTCACCGTGGACACAGACCTCCGGGTCGAATCGGTCGAGCACCATGACCTGGACACCGCCCGCTGGGAGAGTCTCGACGTCGACGTCACGGGCCGCGACGACATCGACCAGGTACTCAGCCTCGTCGAGCAGCGCTTCCAGGAGATCCCGGAGGAACGGCTGACCGCCGTCCGGGTGACCCTCACCGGTGCGACGTCGGCGCACGCCGCGCTGTGGCGTGACCACGAAAGGATCCTCAACGAACTCCGGGCGGCGGCCGGCCACCACCCGAACCTGTGGCTGGAGAAGATCAAGGTCCACACGTCCGGTGAAGACAGCGGCGACTCGACCGAGGGCACCTCCGGGATCCTGACCGACCTTCGCCGCACCCTCTCCGCGCTCGGCGCTGATCCGGACGGTCTGATGGCCAGGCTCTCGAGCCACCCGCTCATCGGAAGGATCCCGGCCCAGATCCGAGGCCCGGAGGGCATCGCCCCGAACGACCCGGAGTGGGTCGGGAATCTGGCCGACGAGGCTTACCAACTCGTGGAGTCCCTGCTGCAGGAAGCGCGGTGACCGGAATGCGCATAGAACGTCTCGACCTGATCGCCTACGGCGCCTTCAACGGCCACAGCCTGGACGGTCTGGGCAGGGCCGGCGTTCATCTGGTCTACGGCCCCAACGAAGCGGGCAAGTCCACGGCGCTCAGCGCTTTCGATCAGCTGCTGTACGGCATTCACCACAACTCCCGCTACGCCTTCCTGCACGGGAACCGGACACGGCTCGGTGCCCGGCTCTCAGCGGCCGACGGGGTGGCCTTGGAGATCGTCCGCCGGAAGAAGCGCAAGGACGACCTCGTGGACGGTGACGGCAACCCGCTCAGCGAAGACGCGCTCGCCCCCTTCCTCGGCGGTGTCGACCGCAAGACCTTCACCACCGAGTTCGCCCTCAACAGCGCCGAACTCCGCAAGGGCGGGGAACTGCTCGCCTCCGGCGAGGGCGACATGGCCCAACTGCTCGCCGCCGCACGGTCTGGGATGCGCCTCAACGCCGTCCTGGACAAGATCGAGCTCCGCCAGCGCGAGCTGTTCCTGAAGCAGGGAAAGAAGCCCGCGATCAATGCTGCGCTGGACCGGCTGAAGGGTCTCTGGCAGAGGTCCCGCGAGGCGACCCTCCGCCCCGAGCAGTACCGGGAGGCCGAACAGTCCGCCGCCGAGACGGAGCGACGCCTCGCCGAGACCGAGGCCGAGTGGCGGGCCGCGCAGCGGTTGCGGGATGCCAAGCATCGACTCCAGCAGAACCTGCCCGCGCTGGATCAGTGCCGTGATCTCGAAGAACAGATCGAGGAGATCAGTGCCCAAGGGCCCGTGGCCCCCGACGACATCCGCGCTCAGCTCCCGGAACTGCTCCAACGGCGAAGCGAGCACAAGGCCGTGCACTCGACGAACGCCGACCTCCTCAAGGGAACCGAGCGGCAACTCTCTGAAACGGTGCAGGACGACTCGCTCCTCCCGCATGCCGCCGAGATCGACCAGTTGACCAAGGGCATCACGGCGATCGTCGACGAGCTGGATCGGCAGAACTCGGCGTCCGATGAGATCGCAGACAAGCGGGACCAAGCCGAGTCGCGGCTGCGTGACGTTCACCCGCATGCGACTCTGGCCGACGAAGGGCTCTACCGGATTCCGGACGCTCTGCGTAGGAAGGGACGGGAGCTCCGGGACCAGGGCCGGACGTTCCGCGATGACCTCGATCACGCGCGCGACACGGTGAAGCGATGCCGCGACAAGCACGAGCGACTCGGTAAGGAGCTGAGCACCCTCCCAGCGGGCGAGGATGCCTCGCAGTTGCGGAACGCGTGCGCGTCGATCCCCGCGGACCTGCCAGGGAAGCTCGCCGACACGGAGGCCGACGAGAAGAAGCTGGACCGCCGGTTCCGCCAGGCGCGGAACCGGCTCGAACTGCCCGAGATCGCCCCCGCCGACGTCCTGGAGCTCCGGCTCCCCGACCACGAGCAGGTCACCGGAGCCGTGCAGGCCTTCCGCGACCTCAAGCAGCGGTTCGATGCTCGCGCCAGAGAACTCGACGACGTGCAACGGCAACTGGCGAAGTGCCGGCGCGACCTCGAGCGGCTCGTGACCGATGACGCGCCGCCGACACACGACGAGCTTCAAGCGCGCCGAGTCGAGCGTGACGATCTCATCGCGCGGTTCCGCGACGATCCGAGCATCATGGATTCGCTCAGCGAGGCCGTCCGGCGGGCCGACGACACCGCCGACATGATGTTGCGGCATGCGGAGAGCGTCAACAAGCGGGCTGAGCTTTTGCGCGAGATCACCGACCTGGAAGCGGCCGTACCCGCCCATCAGACGGCCGTGGAGGACGTGCTCGCCGAACAGGAGCTGGACCAGCGGCGCTGGGAGTCGCTGTGGGAGGGGTATCCGGCTCCTGCGCCCGATGTCGAAGGGGCGACCAAGGTCCTGGACGCCTTCGGCCGGCTCCAGACCGACGCGCAAGAACTCCAGGATGTCCGCATCGAACTCGAAGGTCAGCGCGAACGCCTCGACGCCCACACGGCGAGGCTCCAGCACCTGCTGCGCCTCGGTGAGGACGCGCCGGTCGTCGTGGGTACAGCCCAGGCCTCCGCGATATTCGCCGAGATCGTCGAGATGGCACGTGAACGCCTTGACGAACACCAGCAGATCGCCCGAGATAGAGAAGCCAAACAGCGCGACCTGGCCAACGCGGACACCGACCTCGAGGAAGCGGAATCGGTGAAGGCCGCAGCCGAGAAGGCCGTGGCCGTTCACGATGGGCAATGGCAGCGCTTCCTGAGCAGCGCAGGCCTCGCCACCGACCGCGACTTCGACACCGCTCTCACGGACCTGGAAAGCCTGTCCCACGTGGCGGCGGACGTCGATGCTGCGGAGGCGATGGAGCAGAAACTCCTCCAAGGCGAGCAGCGGATCTCCGAGTTCGGGCAGCTGCTGGAGAACACGCTCAGTGCCTGTGGCCGGAGTGTGCCGACAGCCGTCGCCGGCTGGCGCCAAGCCATCGAGCTGCTGGCGCAGGATCTGGAGGAGCAGCGGGACGGCGCGAAGCAACGCACGAACCTGCTCAAGCAAAAGGCCGACCTCGCCAAGCGGGTAAGCGACGCGGAGGCTGAACTGAACGGGCTCGAAAGCCGCTTGCAGGACTTCTCTGCACGCCTGGATCTCTCCTCGATCGCCGAACTGGAGGCGGCCGTCCAGCGCGCCGCCGCCCTGAGAGAGAAGTCCACCGCTCTCGCGAACATCCGGCGGGCGCTTCCGGCGGGGCAGGCGCTGATCGTCCTTCGCGAGCAGGCGGACAAGACGTCCGCTGAGGAACTCGCCGACGAGCTGACCGAGCTCGACCGTGATATCGAGGGACTGGGGGAGGCCAAAGCCACCTGGCTCGAACAACGTCTGGCGCGACGGCAGGTGCTCGACGGTCTCAACGGGGGTGGCGAGGCCGCCCGCGCCGAGGCCGACATCGCCCAGATCTGTGCCGAACTCGCCGAGGGCGCCGAAGAGTTCCTGCGCCTGGAAGCCGCGAGGATCGCCATCCTGGCCTGCATAGAGGAGTACCGGAGCAGCGACCAGGAACCCGTCCTGGCGCAGGCCTCCGAGATGTTCACTCAGTTGAGCCTCGGTCGCTACACCGGGCTCGAACTGTCCGACGAGGAGCGCCCGAGCATCCGCGCCAAGTCGTCCGCGGGAAAGTTGCTGGGACCCGCCGCCCTGAGTGAGGGCGCGCGCGACCAGCTTTACTTGGCGCTGCGCCTGGCCACTCTCGAGCGCCATGCCGCAGTCGGCAACGCCCTCCCCATCGCCGTCGACGACATCTTCATGACGTTCGACGAACCGCGAACCGAGGCGGCGCTACGAGTCCTGGACGGCATGGCGGACCGGTTCCAGGTCATCGTCTTCACGCACCACGAGCACGTCATCCGCAGTGCTGCCAAGGAACTACCTGAGGGGCGGTGCCACGTACACCAGCTGCCCAATTAGCCCGAACGACACGAGAGGGACGGCACGCTGTGCCGTCGTCATCCACCAGCGAACACCGGTACCCCCCGACGCCCCCGCCATAAGGAGAAACGCATGCAGGACACTTCGCATTCGATGGATGACTCCGAGCCTGATGAGAACGGCCAGAGCGATGCCGCCATCTCACCGGATGTGGACGAATCAACACCCGGCTCGGACAGCGAATCAACAACGGTATCGACGGTCTTGGCGGAGGTGCTACCAGGGGTTGCTTTCGCCTTCGGTGACGTCCCGGAAAAGCTCAAGCGCGACCTCAAGCTTGAGCCGATCGACTCTAGACTCCTGCCGGTCACCGACCGTGAGAAGATCACCATGCTCCTCGCCTCGACCGGAAATGCGGCGAACCTGGGCGGCAACCTCGCAAACGCATTCGCCAGCGTGGAGGGGATCTACCGGATCACCGACGCGACACGGGCCATACTGAACGCCGGCGGAACGCTTGCCGTCAAGGATGGCGCGAACATCGGGGCAGTATTCCTCAACGGCAAGCTTTTTCATCAAGCCCGCTTCATCCCAGTGACTAAGGTCAGCACGGCGGAGAGGATGGCCGCCGTCGGGCCGGCGCTGGCCATGGTCGCCCTTCAGTTGCAGCTGAGCGAGGTCGCAGGCCTCGTCAAGACCAATATCGCGCTGACGAGCCAGGTACTCACGACCATGTACCACGAGCAGTGGTCCACACTGAAGGGACTCGTTAAAGCCGTCGATACCGCCCTCGGTGAGGCGCAAGAACTCGAATTGGTCACACTGCACGTGTGGGAAACCATCGCGCCCAAGCGAGCAGAGCTTCTCAAGGCAAGGGACCAGTACCGAGAGAACGTCGGGGGTCACATCCGAAAGATCAAAAAACTGGCGGCACATGGCCGCCGTGAGTATCTCGAAATGAACGCCGAGGCCATCGTCTTCGATACCTATGCCCTCCGGTCATCCCTCGAAGCATGGACCAAGTATCAGGTGCTCTTCGCCGCGAAGGTGAACGCCGCCGGACGGGAAGATGAGAAGGGGCTCGTCGAAGTCATTGAGCGCGACACTCGCGCAGAGCGCGACTCCGCTCTGATCGAGATGAGGAGCCTCGTCTACTCACTGACGCGGGAACTGCGAATCATCGCCGAGCTTCCCGGCCGCGCGACGATGCCGCTGACCCGCAGTCGGAAGGATTCGAAGGCCGCCCGCCTGACCTGCGCCCAACTTCTCCAGGCGATCGAGCCTCTTGCCGATGCTCTCCATCCACCAGTTCCTCCGCTTGATGATCCGGACGTCGTCTGCGCACCCGCGTCGTTGGACCGCGGACCGTATCTTCGCACCCTGCGATGGTTTCTTGAGGACGGTGAGGCCCTCTGCGCCCTCGGTTTCCCCGAGCAACTCGATGTCCTCGGTTCCTTTGGTGCGACCTCGGGCGGAGCGAAAGAGATGGTGGCGGCAGCGAGGGACATGGCGGCAGCAGCGATCGACAAGGCGGCAAAGAACCTGGTCGCCGTCACGGATCGCCGCATCATCATGGCGAGGACCAACGCATTCCGTAAGCAAGGCCAGCTCGGTCAGGAGATTCCGATCGACCAGGTGCGGTACGTCCGGGCGGCCGCACAGGACGGAAACGGGCGCTCGGCGATCGACGTCATCACGCCCGATGAGAACATTCGGTTGATCTTCCAGGCCGACATAGAGAACGCACACGTGGACGCGCTCGCCGCCGTGCTCGCCGAGTCGATGACGATCCCGGACACGGAACGCGACGATCTTCAACGGCGCCGCTACGCCGCCCTCGAGGCGGGCGAGCAGGGCGAGAGCGCTGGCACGAGGTCTACCGAACCGATTGAATCCGAGGCCGCGACCGGCGACGCCGAATAGGGCTCAAGCCGGAGAAACGGCGCCGCGACCGACGCACGCACTGGACCAGGCCGCGTGCGTCGGTCGGCCATGTGGGCAGATGCGAGCCACGGATCGCCCCTCTCCTGGAGGCATACGAGCGGGTGCTCAGCGACGTGCGCGGGCCCTTCCGTCCGCGCCTGGTCGGTGGGCCCGTCGAGCGGCGTTCGTGCCGGGGCACGACAACTCCGCCCGATGTCGTGATCACCTGCGAGGCGGCATCCGCCCAAGCAGACAGAAGCGGCCAGCCCTGGAAGGCGCAAGGCCACATCCGCCGACTCCAAGCCCTCGGTTCACCGTCACCCCCGCGGCCTGAAGCCGCACCGGCATACCGGGGTCCCAAGCCGGATCACCGGCCTGGGCCGCATACCGCGTCTGGCGGAGAGGTTAGTTTCCGGTCAGCCGTTCGATGAGGGTGCGGGTGATCTCCTGCAGTTCTTCGTCGTTGTCGATGCTGTCGTATCTGCCGCGACGCCGAGCATGGAGAAGCTCGGAGCGAAGCTGAGGCAGGGCGGGTCGTGCGGCGGGGCCCATGCGGTCCAGGGATGCCACGACATGGTTGGCGGTCGCAGGGTTCTGCTCCCAGGCTTGGAGGAGCGTGTCCAGCACGGCCGGCGCCTCCGCGTCGCCCCCGATCTCCCAGAGGGCGGACGCGCAGGGGACGCGGACCCATTCGTAGCTGTGGGTCAGCAGGTCTCGTAGGCGAGGCAGTGCTTCTTGCGCGGGAGGGCCGATTTCGGCCAGTACGTCGGCTGCCGCGCTGATCCGGAACGGGGTTGAGTCGTCGAGCAGTTTGAGCAACGGCTGCATGACTTCGTCCGGGTCGCCTACGACGGCCCACAGCGCGGCGACGGCTGCGGGACGCACAAGTGCGTCGGAGGCCGTGATCAGGGACCGGATCGTTGGCAGAGCGGGGGCCGCTGACGAGCCGAACGCTTTTAGCGCTTCCAGGGCTGAGCGTGCGGCCGACCAGAGCTCGTGCGGAATTGCTGTAGCGAGGGTCTCTGTGATCACGCCGATCGCGCTGTCGTCGGCGAGGGCGGCCAGGGACGACAGGTCGGAGCGTGCGCTCATCTCCCACAGTTCCTGGGTGAGGTCGAGACTCCTCAGGTGGTTGCACAGGCGGGGTACCAGTTGGTCGGCGGCTTGCGGGAGTGTTCCGGCGACCTGCACGGCCCGCCAGGCGTCGTCTCCGCTGTCCAGGGCCGTGAGGAGGCTCGGCAACGCTCGTACATCGCCGAGACGGGCCAGTGCTTGAACGGCCTCTTGATGACTCCTGCGCAGGTGCGGCTGGGGCGCGAACCAGACATCCGGCCCGTACATGGCGTACTGCGCGGCAACGTGCGCCGCCAGGGCCTCGCGAGCCGGTTCGGCGATCGCATGACAAGAGTTCAACGTGGCCGCCGCCTCTGCAGCAACTTGATCGTGAGGCGCGTTGAGGTGTTCGGCGACGAGGTTGATGAGCCGTGCGTGGTCTCCGCGCCAGGACTTCATGAGCCCGGCGCCCATCCGGATGGCGTCCAGGCAGGAGCCTAGGTCGCGGCTGCACAGTTGCTCGGCGAGAAGCGCCGTGCGCTGCGGGACCTTTGCCGCCAAAGTCGAATGGAAGGTGTGCAGCAGATCTGTGGTGAGTGAGTGGAGCTGACGGTGTCGTTCGAGATCCTCGAAAGCGGCGACGACCTGCGGTGGTGCTTCGTCTTCGGAGGCCGTGGGGCTCGCTGGGCGAGGCGGATCGCACCATGCTTCGGCCGTCACGGCGGCATCTTCCAGTTCGCGCAGCAGGTTAATCGCGGTCGCGATGGTGCCGTCATCAATTCGCTCGGGTGCGCAGCGAGCCCGCTGGACCACGGCCGCGAGCCTGGTTTGAGGGGCTGTGGTCGGGTCGGCGGCCAGTTCGGTGAACCACGCCATCACCTGAGCCTCGGCGCGCTCCGGCAGGCGCAGGGCCAGGATTGCCATCGCTTCAACAATCAGCAACTGCTCTACGATGCTCGGCTCGGCGGGCAGCCGACCGCGCAGCACCGTCGAAGCCCGGTCGACGTCGTCGATGAATGACCCGAGCCCGGGGATCGCAGCTCGGCGCACGCAGACATCGGGATCGCCGGTGAAGCGGATGAGCGTCTCAGCACGGCTGCGCATGGCCGCCACCGCTTCAACGTGTTCTTCATTGGCGCCGTACTGCCCGTTGCAGCGATCGAGGGCTTGCGATCCGATGCTGACCAACAGCTCCACGATGTCGGACCGGTCGGGCGTCGTGACGTCATCTGCAAGTTCGAACAGGAACGGAAGGCTCGCCGTCGTGCACGGGTACACATCGCCCTGGTGATGGACCGCGCCATAGAACCTGCCGAGAGCCTTCTGCCGCTCCTCTGAGTCTGAGGAGCGCAGCGCCAGTAGGAGGGTCGGGACCTCCTCGGCTGAGCCGTACGCATGCTCCATCGACGACCAGCCGATGGCGTGAAGTCCACTGAACATAAGCGGCACTATGCCCGGTGGCACCGACACAGCGACCACCCCGGCACCGAGACGGCGCCCGGCTCTCCCTGGTGGTCTCCGGTTGTTTTTGAGCGACAGTACGACGCGCCGATGTTTAAAGTGACTGCACTCGCGTGCGATGAGAGAAGCTGGGCGCCGACCCTGTCCCTGTGCCGCGCTGGCGCAGACGCAGGGCGCAGGGCAAGAAATGGAAAACGCAAGCGTTATCGGCTGCGGACCGGGCGCGGTCCGCAGTGGGAGCGGGATCGAGCGCGATCCCAGGTCAGGAGGCTGATGGTCGAAGAGGGGTGCGGCGAGTCCTCGTCGGGCATGGCGAGGCGACGCAACCGCCGAGCTCATGGCGAGTCGAAGCGGAAGCGGGTGTTGTACATCCTCCTGTCGGAGGACGAGCACGCGGCGGTGTCGAGGGCGGCCGAGCGTGAGCGGCTGGCGACCGCGGCCTGGGCGGCGCTGACGTTGCTTGCTGCGGCGAGCGGGACGCCGCGAGCAGAGCACAACGAGATGCGCGAGGTATTGCAGGCCGTCATGCAGGCGCGTGGTCAGGCGCAGCGGATCGGCGTCAATCTCAACCAGGCTGTCGCTGCGCTGAATTCGGGGGAGGTGTCGTCGACGATCCAGTGGTATGCCCGTGCCGCCGCGCAGACGGTCTGCAAGCTGGACGACCTGGCCGAGGAGTTGAGAAGGCGGCTGCCGTGATCGTGAAGGCATTGGCCCTGAGCATTGCGTCGTGATCGGGAAGGTCTTGCGGGGTGTCCGGGTCCAGGGGTTGCTGCGCTACCTCTACGGCCCGGGCGCCAACGGCGAGCATCACAACCCGCACATCGTGGCGTGAGCTTCCCCCGGTTCCACGGACACCTCATCTGAGTTGACCTTGATCAACTTGGGAAAGAAGTGTCTCGTGCCACCACCTCACCCGCCCGAGTT
>NZ_JBEZFD010000039.1:0-48744 GCF_040649235.1 Spirillospora sp. NPDC049024 | reverse complement strand
ACCGGCACCGGCGACAAGGCCACCCGCAGCACCACCTACACCCTCACCGTCAACGGCACCGCCCCCACCGGCTGCCAAGGCTACGAAACCACCAAGACCGGCGACCTCACAGCCGGCGGCAACGCCTACCAACCCGACGGCGCCTACTACTACGCCGCCACCCCCGGACCCCACGAAGCCTGCCTGAACGGCCCCGACAACACCGACTACGACCTCTACCTCCAGAAATGGACCGGCACCGGCTGGACCGCCGTCGCCCAATCCACCACCCCCGGACCCGACGAAAAACTCACCTACAACGGCACCAGCGGCTACTACCGCTACCGCATCCACGCCTACACCGGCAACGGCACCTACACCCTCGCCTACAACACCCCCTGACCCGCTCGCCTGAGTGGTGAAGGCACGGCCGGCCCGGCCCCGCGCGGGCCGGGCCGGCCGATCCCCCGCCCCGCTCCCCCGCCCAGGAGACGCTCATGCGACGGCTCGCAGCCATGCTGTTCGCATTGCTCATCGCGTTCACACCGGTCCTGGTCAGCCAGGCCGGCCGTGCGACCGCAGACTCCAGTCCCGCCACGCAGGAACAATCCGCCCAGTACCGGATCATCGGCCCCAAGAAGCTCGCCGACCGGACCGCCGTCGCGCGGACCGGCGCGGCGATCGACTACATCGAACACGGAACCATCTACGTCACCGCGACCGGCACCGAGGTACGCCGGATCCGCGCCCTCGGCTTCACCGTGCAGCCGATGCCGCCCGCCTTCCGCTCCGCTCGGCCGGGCGTGACCGGATTCCCGCCCGAGGACTCCGGCTACCACGATTACGCCGAGACCAGAGCCGAGATCGATCGCATCGCCGACGCCTTCCCCGAGCTGGCGCGCAAGTCGGTGGTGGGACACTCCTACGAGGGTCGCGAGATCATCGCGCTGAAGATCTCCGACAACGTCGCCACCGACGAGGACGAGCCCGAAGTCCTGTTCAACGCCAACATCCACGCCCGCGAGCACCTCACCACCGAGCAGGCCCTCTACCTGGCGAACCTGTTCACCGCCGACTACGGCAGGGATCGCCGGGTCACCGACGCCGTCGACTCGCGGGAGATCTGGATCATCCCGATGCTCAACCCCGACGGCAGCGAGTACGACCACGCCACCGGCTCCTACCGGTCATGGCGCAAGAACCGGCAGCCGAACTCCGGATCGTCCTATGCCGGCACCGACCTCAACCGCAACTTCGGATACAAGTGGGGCTGCTGCGGCGGCTCCAGCAACCAGCCGTCCAGCGATACCTACCGCGGCTCCGAACCGTTCTCCGCGCCCGAGACCCGCGTCCTGCGGGACTTCGTGCTGTCACGCCGCATCGACGGCGTCCAGCAGATCAAGGCCCACATCGACCTCCACACCTACTCGGAACTCATCCTGTGGCCGTTCGGCTATACCTACTCCGATACCGACACCGGAATGACCGCGGACCAGGAGGCCACCTTCCGCACCATCGGTCGGCAGATGGCGGCCACCAACCACTACACCCCGCAGCAGAGCAGTGACCTCTACATCACCGACGGCGACTCCATCGACTGGATGTGGGGCACCCAGGGCATCTGGTCGTACACCTTCGAGATGTATCCGGCCTCGCCCGTCCCAGGGTTCTACCCGCCGGACGAGGTCATCCCCGCCGAAACCGCTCGCAACAAGGAGTCGATTCTCACCCTGGCCGAGTACGCCGACTGCCCTTACCTGGCGATCGGTAAGCAGGAGCAGTACTGCTCCGGCACCCCCGCCGACGACTTCTCCATGTCCGCCGACCCCTCGTCAGGTTCAACGCAGGCGGGAGGAACGCTGACCGCCACCATCGGCACCACGACGACGTCCGGCAAGTCGCAGCAGGTGACCCTGTCGGCAAGCGGCCTTCCCACCGGCGCCACGGCGAGTTTCGCCCCGCCGCAGGTCGACTCGG
The DNA here is from genome assembly GCF_040649235.1 of Spirillospora sp. NPDC049024. Classification (NCBI taxonomy): domain Bacteria; kingdom Bacillati; phylum Actinomycetota; class Actinomycetes; order Streptosporangiales; family Thermomonosporaceae; genus Spirillospora; species Spirillospora sp. NPDC049024. Next base: position 46,788 of record NZ_JBEZFD010000039.1, on the reverse strand, counting down.
GAAGTACCTCGACCATGACGGTCAGTACGTCGGCCTCCACACCCCCGGGCACCTACCCCCTCACCATCACCGGCACCGGCGACAAGGCCACCCGCAGCACCACCTTCACCCTCACCGTCAACGGCACCGCCCCCACCGGCTGCCAAGGCTACGAAACCACCAAGACCGGAGACCTCACAGCCGGCGGCAACGCCTACCAACCCGACGGCGCCTACTACTACGCCGCCACCCCCGGACCCCACGAAGCCTGCCTGAACGGCCCCAACAACACCGACTACGACCTCTACCTCCAGAAATGGACCGGCACCGGCTGGACCGCCGTCGCCCAATCCACCACCCCCGGACCCGACGAGAAACTCACCTACAACGGCACCAGCGGCTACTACCGCTACCGCATCCACGCCTACACCGGCAACGGCACCTACACCCTCGCCTACAACACCCCTTAATTCATGCTCAAGAAAGCCGGTCCTGGTCAGTAGAACCTGATCAAGACCGGCTCTCTTCATTGCCCTCAAAGGCATGCTCGGGCACACTCGTACGACCATGCTTCGCCCTTCGCGCGGCAGGAGACACCGGTGAACCCGATCCCCGAAGATGCGGACGGGATGGCGGCACAGGCCCGCTTCGGCGCCTTGCTCAAGCACTGGCGCAGGAAGGCCGGGCTGTCGCAGACCCGGCTGGCGGCCGAACTGGGCTACCACAACAGCGTCATCAGCCGGTGGGAAACGGGCGCGAGACGGCCACCGCCCGATCTGATCCAGCGCATCGACGCCGTTCTGGCCACCGGCGGGCAACTGGCGCGGCTGTACACCGAGACTGGATTATCCGGCGGCTCAATCTCAGGTCTCGGGTCCGGCACGCCGCTGCCAGGCGGTCGCGGTGCGGCGACAGGCGACGTCGCGGCCTGGGATCCCGCGGAATGGCCCGCCCGGCTTCCGCACCACGGCATCGCATGCCCGGTGCCCGGCCACCACGGCTGCACGGTCCCTCCCGCCGATCAAGCGGCCGCGATGTACGCGGCGTTCAGCGCGGCACCAGCCGAGTCCGCGCACAACGACACCGTTCATGTGCTCACCGCTCGACTGGCCGTCTACACCCGGTTCACCGAAGAGCACGGACCGGCCGGCTTCCACGCGCCCGTTGAGGCCGCGCTGCACAAGATCGTCGGAGCGCTGCGCGGAGCAGAGGGCCCGAACGGGCGCGCTCTGCTCCACCTGGCCGCCGGCTACGCCAGCCTCGCCGGACAGCTGCGCACCTTCCGCGGGCAGCATGCCGCCGCAATGGCGCTGTACGACAAGGCAATGCAGTGGGCCACGCTATGCGACGACACGTCGTTACGCGCGACGCTCCTGTGCGACATGAGTTCTCTGGCACGCTTAGAACACGACGGCGTCAGCGCCGTGACCTACGCGCAAGCCCTGTCCGCCGTCGGTCCCAGCCGTGTCTGGACCTCGGCGCTGTCCCACTTGTACCAGGCCCGCGGCTACGGCGTCCTCGGCGACCTTCGGGAAACGACCCGACACGTCGCGCATGCCCGTGACCGGCTCCATCATCTCACCGCGCAGGACGAGCACGAGGCGTTCTGGATGGCCGGCACACGCGGCAAAGTGCTCTTCGAGGCGGGCATCGGCGCAGCCCTCCGCGACGTGGCCGCCGCCACCGCCGACCACAGCGCCGCCCACGCCGCCAAAGCGGCCACGGAAGACTCCCTCGCCTCCGTACCCGTCCACGTGCGCCCTGCGACCGTCCTGCTCGCGTTGCGGCTCGCCGACTGCCACGCCTGTGTCGGGCAACCGGAAGCCGCGGCGGCGATCGCCACTCCGGTCCTCGCGGAGGCCATGACCACCCCAATGGCCACCGTCAGCCACGAGCTGCGCGGACTCCGCCACCGCCTCGCCGCCCGCTGGCCGAACCTCACCTCCCTGACGGACGTCCTCGAACCGGGTCAAAGCTGACCTCCAGTCCCCACCCCGCGTGCTCACCGGACGAGACTCGCACGGCCACGCTCATGCCACCGGGCCTGCCCGTTGACGGCGATGCCTCACTGCCGAGTAGTCCAAACGCACATGTGATAGCTCCAGGCAGCTTCCACGGCGTCGGCGGCGAACTGGTATGCGTTGGCCGGCACTGGCTCGTACCTCACAGCTTCCGCTCGAAATTTCTTTTCCAAATCCCCTCGAGCCCGACTTCAGCGCGTGCATTACTGCACAGCGACCACCGATGAAGCCGGACCCATTGCCGCTTCCGCCTGCCCCGCAAGACCAGTCATGCGAATCTACTGTACCGGAGGTCTGGTTCCCCGTTTCTGATCGCGTTGGTCCACCTCCTCGGGAACGCGCCGATCGATGGCGTCGGCCAACGGAGAAACTCCGCATCGAGACAGCTGTCCCAGTGAGCCTTTTTCAGCGGCAGTTCGGTATGCGCTGATCACAGCATGATCGCGGACGGTGCGGGCGGTGCCGGACGTCAAGAAACCCCTGGTAGAACGGTTGGTCTCTCACAACGCCCCGTCCCCACCAGAGGCCTCACATGCTTTTGTACCGTGCTTCGCTGCCGTTGTCGCGCCGGACCCTGACCTACGTCACCGGTGTCGTCCGCCGCCACCGCCAGGCCCTCGGCCGCAAGGGCCGGTGCCTGCCCCCTGGGATGCAGGCCCTGACGACCCTGGTCTACCTGCGCAAAGGCGAGACCTACGCCGAACTGGGCGCCGGATTCGCCGTCTCCACCACCACCGCGTGGCGCTACGTCAACGAGACCGTCGACCTGCTCGCCGCCCGATCGCCCAAACTCGGCTCCGCGCTGGCCAAAGCGGTTAAGAACGGGCTGCCCTACCTGGTGCTGGACGGCACCCATCGATCGCCGACGCCCCCGAATCCCCGAGAGATCATGCTTCTGAGGATGAGACCGCCCGCTCCCGGCATCCAGGGCCCACCGGCGCAACCTCCCACCCGCCCGAGAGCCCGGCCCCAGTGCCAGGGAGCCGGGCCCCAGGGTTCGCGGGTCCAACGACTCAAGGTGATCTGCCAACTGCACCCGGCCAAAGCAGGATGTGGGGTCACCCTGGGCACCCGACCTGTTGGACATGCCGCCAAACACACGACAGCCAAACCCAGCTGGTGGACCCGAGCGGACATGCGGCGAGCACTCAGCCCACCTTCGGCCACACAGAGTGACCGTTAGTGCGGTCTTCTTGTGGCCTCGTTCACGGTGGGAGAAAGATGATCTCCCAAACTCCTCCCACCGGACCACTCATGGCCTGCCCCGAAGGCGGAGAAGGCCCCGTTGGGGGCGAGATCGCGCGCTGCCGGTTCGGAACCCGTGACCTCTTCGGAGCTGCGACAACGCCAAAGAGGCCTGCTCTTCGTCCGAGCAAGCCTCTGACCTGGCAAAACGTGGACGATACTGGGTTCGAACCAGTGGCCTCTTCGGTGTGAAGCAAAGCAGAGAAGTCGATCTAGGGGCCTCTCACCTGCAAAAACGCCCTGACTACGTCCCGGTGAGTCGATGGGAGCCTGACTGCGGTGGCTCCCGAAACTGGCTCCCACGCCTTCCTAGCGGAGCGAGAAGGTCCATGGCTCTGACTTCTCGTTGCCGCAGCCCCAACTGGGTGGGCACCCGTTCCGTGTCCGCCAGCCAAGGTCAACGTAAGCATGTTGTCGACACGCCTGATCGGTTTGAACGATGCCGGTGGTTGTCCTGCGCCTCGGAGACGGGTGAGGGGCATGGCCGTTGTGGGCGCGTGCGTGCCGGACACGAAAGGTCGGTGCTGAGCCGCCGGACGAGGTCGTGCAAGCCAGAGTTCAGGTTCGCGTGGCCCGTTTAGCCAGAGGCACGAGGGCCGTGCGCCAGAACCGATCTCCTGCAGGAACCGGCCCAGGTCGTGGCTAAGCGCTCGGGTGCCGGTGTCGATGCCATACTTCTTGGGGATCTTCCAACGGTAGAGGTGGCAGGCTCCACGTAAAACTGTCTTCTGAACTGACACGAACAGGACCTTCGACGAGCCTTACCCTCCCTGCACAGAGCCACTTTTCTTGTCTGAACGGTCACTCCACACCCGCCAGCCGGCGAAAGCCTGAGACTAACGCCCACACGGTGGCTGGTTTCGGCTTCAGGTCGTCCAGACAGTTGAAGTAGCGCCGCCTACTATGCGGCCTCGCTTGATGGTGGTCCGGTGGCCGGGGGCGTTCCGGAGCACGTCGCTGAGGTGGGCGGCTGAGAACAGCACCAGGTCCGCCGCGGCCCCCGGCATGATGCCCTCGGCCGGTGCGCCGACATAGTGCGCCGCGTTCACCGTCACCATGTCGAAGACCTGCCTGAGCTGCTGGTCCGACCACATGCGGGCGGCGATGGCGGTCACCATGGCGACTTCCGCCGGATCGAGGCGGCCGAACGGGAACCACATGTCGTTCATGTTGTCGCTTCCCGCGGCGACGGTGACGCCGCGGGCGAGCAGCGACCTGAGACGGGCCACTCCCCTGCCTGGCGGGCATGGGGAGTCCCCGACCAGCAGCAGGTTGCCCATCGGGCAGACGCAGACGGCGATCCCGGCGGCGAGTACTGCTTCGACGACCTCGGTGGCGGTCGTTTCGTCGTAGGCGTCCAGGGCGCAGCAGTGGCCGGCCCGGACGCGGCCGATGAGGCCGGCGTCGATGGTTCTGCGCGCGAGTTCCTCAAGGTCGCGCTGGGCGGGGTCGTAGCTGTAGTCGCAGTGGACGTCGAGGTCCGCGCCGGTTTCCGCGGCCAGTTCGACGAGCAGGTCGAGGTGCCGGAGCCGGTCTTGGGGCTCCTCCACGTCGGGGGCCCCGCCGAGTACGTCGGCGCCTGAGGTCAGGGCTTCGCGGAGGAGCCGCAGTGCTCCGGGGTGGCGGACGATGCTCTCCTGGGGGAACGCCACGAGCTGGATGTCGATCAGGTCGCGGTGGCGGTCCCGAAGGTCGGCCATGATGCCGAGGGCCGACAGTCCGCCCACCGGGTCGACGTCGACATGGGCGCGCAGCGTTCCCACGCCGTGGCCGACGGCGAGCCGGATCGCGGTGGTAGCGCGGTTTTTCAGTTCCTCGGGGGTGTAACGGACTTTGGCGTACCGGGTGCGCTCGAGCGCGGCGTCCAAAGGGTGGTCATGGTCGCTCGGGGGCAGGTTCGGGTGCGTGAGCGCCTTGTCCATGTGGAAATGAGGTTCGACGAAGGCGGGCGCCAGAAGCCCGCCCTCGGCGTCGATGATCTTCGCTGTCGGCGGGGCCGGGAGGTCGCCGATCGCGGCGATCCGCCCGCCCGCCAGGTGGACGTCGACCGGGGTGGTCGAGTCGAGCAGGCGGGCGCCGCGGATCAGCAGCGGTTCAGGTTCCGGTCGCATCGGGCCGTTCCTGCTCGGTGCCGAACCCGTCCAGTGTGCTGCGCTCCTCCAGGGTCGTCAGCTCCTCGAACAGCGTGATCTGCACGCCGCCGGGCGCGTCCAGGCGGGCGTTGAGCGACTGCCAGGGCGTGACGGTTGGCGGGGCGACGGGTTCGGCGCCCGCGTCCAGCAGCCGGTCGTTGACCGAGCGCGTGTCGCCGACCTCGAACGCGACCCGGAACTTCGGCGCGACCTGCCGGCCGACCTCCACTTCGTCGATGAGCCGCTTCTGCGCCGGGTTGGCGATCTCAAGCGTGGCCCGGCCGGCGTCCAGGATCACGACCTGGGCGTCGCCCTCGCCGGAGAAGGCGGCCTGCTCGGGGAGTCCGAGCGCGTCGCGGAAGAAGGCGACGGCGGCCTCGTAGTCCTCCGCCTCGATGACGAGGCGCAGTTGCCGGACGGCGGGGGCCTCGTCTCTTTCGGTGGTCATGGCAACTCCTTCGCTTCGAGCCGTTCGGGTGTCATGCCGACAAGACCGCGACCGAGGGTCGCGGGGTCCCTGGGCGCCCACCGGCCGTGGGTGACCTTGTCGAGGAAGTCGTCGAGCACCGCGTTGAACGCCGCGGGCTCTTCCAGGTTGAGGGTGTGGCCGGTACGCGGCAGCACCGCCAGGGCGGCCCCGGGGATGGTCCGTTTGAGCATGACCTTGACGTCGAGGCAGCCGTCGTCCTCGTCGCCGACGACCAGCAGGACGGGGGTCCGCACCACCGCCAGGCGGTCGCACAGGTCGTACAGCGAGGGACGTTCGGCGAGAACCTGGGAGAACGTCAGCGACATGCCGATCGGGTCCCGTCCGGCCAGCCGTTCGCCGAACGAACGCCATCCGTCGGGGTCCTTGAGCCGGTACTGCACACGCGTGGGGCCGTTCTGGTAGGCGTCCGCGGCAGCCCGCACATCCTCCCGGAACATGCGGGCGGCCGTGCGCGCCTCTTCGGTGAACCCGGCCCGCTGGTGCGGCGCCGAGCCGTACCCTGCCCCGGCCACCGTCGCGCTGAGGCAGCGTTCCGGGTGCTGCAGCATCAGGTGGACGGCACAGAAGCCGCCCATCGAGAGGCCTACGACGTGGGCGGCGTCGAAGCCGAGCCCGTCCAGGACGGCGATCGCGTCCTGGACGGCGATGTGCTGCCCGTAGCTGTCCGAGCCGACTGGGACGTCGGACGGCGGGTAGCCGCGCGCGTTGTAACGGACGCAGGTGTACCGGTCGGCGAAATGCGCCACCTGCGCTCGCCAGTCGTGCAGGTCACCGGCCACCTCGTGCAGGAAGAGCAGGGGCGGACCGGCCCCTTCCACCTCGACCGCCAGGCGAGTGCCGTCGGGGGTCGTCACGGTGGTCATTCCGGCGCCTCCCCCGCCCGGGCGGCCTTGAGCGCGGCCCATGCCGGCCACACATGCCGCATGAGCTGGAACGCCAGCGCGGTGACGGGCATGGGGAAGTCGCCGCTGTCCGCTTCCCGCTGCACCGACCGCATGTCCTTCAGGAGGATGTCGAGGTCCTCGCCGGGCACGTAGTGCTCCCACCAGGGCTTGACACGCCGCCAGTTGTCCACGACCCAGCTGCCGCCCACGCTGACCGAGAGCATCTCCATCAACTGGTCTTCACCAACGCCGAACTCGTCGGCCAGCCGGATCGCCTCGTACACGCCCATCATGTTGACGCCGAAGGTGAGCTGCACGGCGAGCTTGGCCGCCTGGGCGGTGCCCACCTCCTCACCGACATGGAAGATGTTGCGGCCCATGAGGTCCAGGAGGGGGCGAAGCCGCCCGAACACCTCGGGTGCGGCCGACACCATCAGCGTCAGTGCGCCCGCCTCGGCGCCCCAGGGCCCGCCGGACATGGTCGCGTCGACGGCGGTCACGCCGTGTCCGCCGAGTTCGGCCGCCAGCGCGCGCATCGTGGAGGGGTCAAGGGTGCTGGCCACGACGACGGTGAGCGGGCGGCCCTCCCGGGCGACGCCATGCTCGCCGAGCAGGACCTCGCGGGTCTGCGCGGCGTCCCGCACCACGGACAGGATCACGCCCGAGGACGCCCTGGCCGCCTCCAGGGGGGAGTCCACCAGCCGGACGCCCGCCTCGGCGGCCTTCTCGCGGCGTTCCGGCGAGGGATCGTATCCGTGTACTTCGTGGCCGCCCTTGACGAGGTTGCCGGCCATTCCGAGGCCCATCGCGCCGAGGCCGATGAAGCCGATGCTTTCCGTCATGTCCGCTGCGCTCCCTGGTATGCGAGGCCGGCGGCGGCCGCCGGCAGGTCGACGACCAGCACCGAATCGGCCGCCGCGGGCAGTGCGCGGGCCAGCTCGGCGTGCCGGGGGTTTCGAAGGTAGGCGTCGCGGGCGCGCTCGCCGGGGAAGGCGATGGCGAGCCCGGTCGTGTAGCCGCCGCCGAACGGCTCGATGCTCACGTCGCGGCCGGCGTAGACGTCGCCGGCGCCGAGTTCGGCGGCGAGCGCGGCGAGCTGGGCGGCGAGGTCGTCGGCCCGCGCCTCCTGGCCGTCCCGGGGCCTGACGAGCACGATGTGGACGAGGTTCACCGGGCCGACTCCGCCCTGGCGAACGGGCTCACGCGGGCTTCGCCGCGGAACTGCACCGTCTTGTACTCGGTGAACTCCCGCATCCCCTCCTCACCGGCCTCGCGTCCGAAGCCGGACGCCTTCACGCCGCCGAACGCCAGCGCCGGTGACCCGTCGCTGGCGGTGTTCACCCAGACGGTGCCGGCCCGCAGCTCGCCGCTGACCGCGAAGGCGCGGTCGAGGTCCCTGGTCCACAGGGACTGGGCGAGGCCGTACTCGGTGGCGTTCGCCAGCTCGACGGCCTCCCGGTCGGTGCCGAACGTCGTCACCGACAGGACGGGTCCGAAGATTTCCTTCTGGAACACCGGCGACTCGCGGTCCACGGAGGCGATCACGGTCGGCTGGTAGAAGGCGCCCTCCGCCAGTTCGGGGTCGTCGGGTGGACTCCCCCCGGTCAGGACCTTCCCGCCGGCGTCGACCCCGGCGAGCACGGCCGCGTGGACCCGGTCCCGATGCTCGTGGTGGATGAGCGCCCCGATGTCGGTCCGGGGGTCGTCGGGCATCCCCACCCGCAGCGCGGACGCGCGGGCGGCGACGGCGGCGGTGAAGTCGTCGGCCACGGTCTCGTCCACGAGCAGCCGCGAACTGGCGACGCACGACTCCCCCTGGTTGGCGAAGGCGGCGAAGACGATGCCGTCGGCCGCGGCTTCCAGGTCGGCGTCGGCGAAGACCACGTTGCCGGTCTTGCCGCCCAGTTCCAGCCCGACCCGGGTGAGGGAGTCGGCGGCCGCGCGCATGACCTCCCGGCCGACGCGCGTTGATCCGGTGAACGAGACATAGGAGACCAGGGGGTGGGTCACCATGGGGAGCCCGGCGCCGGGACCCGTGCCGGTGACCACGTTCACCACGCCGGGCGGGAAGCCCGCGTCCTCGCAGCGGGCGGCGATCTCCAGCGCGCTGCCGGAGGTGAACTCCGACGGCTTGACCACCACGGTGCATCCGGCGGCCAGGGCGTAGGGGAGCTTCTGCAGGAGGACGAGCGCCGGGAAGTTCCACGGGGTGATCAGCGCGGCGACCCCCACCGGTTCCCGGGTCGCGAGCGCGGTGTACGCGGGCGCCAGGCCGGTGTAGGCCTCGCCCTTGGACGTGCGGGCGAGCGCCGCGGCCTGCCGGACGTGCGCGATGCCGAGGTCGATGTCGCCGCGCGCGAACGCCAGCGGCTTCCCGACCTCCTCGGAGTCGAGGGCGGCGAGCCGGTCGGCGTCGTGTGCCAGAAGTGCGGCCAGGTTCTCCAGGAGCGCGGCGCGGGCCATCGCGGGGGTGCGCCGCCATTCCGTGGATGCGAACGCCCGGGCGGCGGCGCAGGCCGCGGCGTCCACGTCGTCGGCCGTGCCGGCGGCGTAGCGGGCCACCACCCTGTTCGAGGCCGGGGCGCGTCGCTCCAGGAGCGGGCCGTCGACCCGCTCCCCGGCGATGTGGTGGCCGTGGACGCGGGCGGCGGTGTCATGGGAGCTCATCGGCTCAACTCCACGATCTCGCTGCCCGCGATGTGCGGGACTTGGCCCCGGCCGGCCTCGACGACCGCCTGCCATTCGGGATCCTCGCGGAACGCCGTCCAGCGGGTCTCGCGGTCGTGCTCGTCGGCGAACTCCAGGACGTAGACGAGTTGCTCCCCCTTGGTCAGCCGCCGCAGCCAGGGGCCGTGCGCGGTGATGCCGTGCTTGTCGAACAGGGGGAGGCTGGTGCCGACGAACTGGTCGAGCAGCGCCTCGGTGTGGCCTGGCGTGATGGTGTAGTAGCGCAGTTCTGCGATCATGTGGGCCTCCTCGTCGGATTCGGTCAGGTCCAGGCGGCAAGGACGTCCCCGGTCGCCGCCACCACGGCGAACCGGCTCTCGGCGGTGCGGAGCGCCGCGGCGTGCAGACCCATGTCCCACGACGCGCAGGCGTCGGCGGCGATCGTGACGTGGAAGTCGCGGGCGAACGCCTCGCGGGCGGTGGTGTCCACGCAGACGTTGGTGGAGACGCCGCAGCAGAGGACGCTGTCGCGTCCCAGGCTCCGCAGGATCAGTTCCAGGTTGGTCCCGGTGAAGCCGCCGTAGCGGTATTTCTTGACGACATGGTCTCCGGGCCGGGGCGCGACCTCCTCGGCGATCTCCTGCCCCCAGGATCCGTCGAGGCAGATGTCGGGGGCGGAGTACGCCGCGCGCGAGCGCGCGTCCCGCCACACCGGTGAGTCGGAGGCGCCGCCCGGCAGCGTGGTGTGCTGGCTGTGGATCACGGCCACCCCGGCATCGCGGGCGGCCTCGGCGAGGTCGGCGGCCACGGGCAGGATCCGCTGGGCGTGGCTGACGTCCCGGCCTCCCACGGTGGCGGCCTTGCCGCGTGGATGGACGAAGTCGTTGGACAGGTCGATGAGGATCAGCGCCGTCCGATCCGGCCGCAGCCGGCCGGCCAGCGTGGCGGTCGCCGTCATGACAGTGCCTCCGTGGCGTGCTCGATCGGGTCCGGCCGCCGCGCCTCCGCGCCGGGCGGGCGGGACCGGCCCGCCTCGGTCGGGAGCGCGGTGACGAGCCACCGCCGGCCGAGCCGGTCGGCCGCGGCGGCCGGGTCCGCGGTGGGCGCCATCAGCGCGTACAGGCCGCGCCTTCCTTCCAGGCCGGTGACGGGAGCGGTCATGCCCGCGCCGGCCAGCCGGGCGGCCTCCAGTCCGTTGCAGGCGGCCAGGCGTCGCTGGAACGTTCCGAGCAGGGTGCCCGACAGGATCTCCAGCCCGGACGCCTGGGTGGCGGCGATACCGACCGCGCGGGCCGTCGCCTCGCCGTCCAGGCCGTCGTGGCGGGCGGCGGCGCAGGCGGAGCCGACGAGCACGGCCGCGCACACCGGATCCCACCCGCCCACGACGTGGCCGTCCAGCGAGTCGCGCACCCGCAGAGCGGGTTCCAGCCCGGCGGCCAGACTCTCCGTCGCGAAGGCGTCGGCGCTGCCGGCGTGGTGCAGGAGGGCGCAGGCGACCCAGTAGCCGACCGCCGCCCGCTGGTCGCGGACGGCCGCCGCCTCCAGTCCGGACAGGTTCTCGCACAGAGCCGTCGCGGCGGCGGCAGCGTCCGGCGGGACGGGCGTCTCGGCGACGAAGCCGGCGACGCTCGCGGTCGTCCCTTCGCTAGCGGTCATCGGGCCACCACTTCCCTCTGGGACTCCTCCAGCAGCGCCTGGACGGTCACCGGTCCGGACCCCTCCCCCAGGCGCGCGACCGCCTCCCAGATCGCCCTTGCCCGGCCGGGCACCAGGGCCTCGGCCTTGCCGATCAGCTCGTCGTCGGTCAGCGGGCGCAGCAGGCTTCCCCGCGCGTGCTCGATCTCCGATACGACGGTTCCCCCGTCGACGGTGTGGATCTCCAGTACGGCCGAGTCCCGCGGCATGCGGGGTTCCGGGCACAGCTCGACGCGCGCCCGCAGGCGGGCCAGCGCCGGGTCGGCCACCGCCGCGTCGCCGAACTCGGCGAGCCCGCCGGTGCCGCGGGCCAGGCCGGCGGCCACCCCGTGCACCGCCGAAAAGCGCGCCTGCAGACCGGTCCGCGGGTCGAGCCGCCCCATCAACTCCGGGACCAGCGGATGGCAGCGGTAGCGGATCCGGACGACGTCCGCCGGGGCCACACCGCGGTCGTGGGCTCCGACGGCCGCGTCGATGCCGGGATGCGCGACGATGCCGCACGGGTAGGGCTTGAAGGTGTTGTCGGCAAGCTCCCAACGCGTCCCGAACCCGTCGAGAAGGCGGCCAGGGGACCGCCCCCCGGGCGCGAGGGCGCGCAGCAGCCCGCCGGTGTCCGGGAGGACGGCCGCGGCGCCCGCGGTGAACCGACCGCGGGCGGCCTCAGCGGCGGCCAGTACCCCGCCCGCGGCCGCCTTCCCGGCGTGGAAGGGCTTGACCTCGGTACCGAACGCCTCCCGATGCCCGAGCGTCTGCAGGGACGCCAGCCGAAGCGCGGCCGCCAGCCGGTCGCGACCGGGCGCGCCGAGCAGTCCGGCGGTGGCCGCGGCTCCGACGACCCCGCAGGTACCGGTGATGTGCCAGCCCCGGTCGTAATGCTCCGGACTGACCGCCAGGCCGAGCCGCAGCTGCACCTCGCAGCCGAGGGCGAAGGCCGCCAGCGGGTCCCGCCCGGATGCGCCGGCGGGCCAGCCCGCCGCCCAGGCCGCACCGAGGACGCTCGCCCCGGGGTGGATGACCGTCTCCAGGTGGGTGTCGTCGAAATCGTCCAGGTGCGCGGCGAAGCCGGTGAGCAGCGCCGCGTCGGCCGGGCTGGCGTTCCCGCGCACGCCCGGAGCCGCGGGCATGCCGGTCGGTGCGGCCAGGACCGCGGCAAGCCTGCCGACCTGGGGGGAGCCCGACGCTCCCAGGGCCACTGCCAGGACGTTGAAGAGCGTCCGGCGCGCGGCCTTCGCCACCTCTCCGGGGAGCGGCCGGGAGGCGCAGTCGAGCACCGCCTCGGCGATCTCCTCGTAGGAGGGTGCGGCACCGGTGGTCATGTGCTCGGCTCCAGCCAGGTGATGGCGCCGAAGGAGAAGGCCAGCTGGGCCAGCCCGGCGTCGGAGGCCCCGTGCCAGTGCTCCTCGCCCGGCTCGATCCACACGATGTCGCCCTCGGTCACCTCCAACGGGTCGCGGTCGCGGCGCCCGACGTAGCCGGAACCCGCCACGATGTGGATCACCTGGCCGTCGGCGTGGCTGTGCCAGTGGCCGCGCACGCCCGGGTCGAGCCGGATCAGCGCGGTGGTCGCCTTGCTGGTAGGACACCCCTGCACCGGGGAGCTGAACGCGGCGCCGGTGAAGCGTTCCGGTTCGGGGACCGGTGCGGGGTCCTTCAGCAGGTCCGCGGTACGGAAGAGCTTCACGCCATGACCTCCCTCTCGTGCGGACCGTCGGCGGCCGGTTGGACGGAGACCTCGGTGAAGCGCCGCATGGTGTCGACGAGGGCGGTCTCTGCGGGCAGCCGCTCCATGCTGGACGCACCCAGGAAACCGGCCGCGCCCGGGACCATCCGCAGCACTTCCTGGGCGTCGCCGGGCGTGGCGATCGGTCCTCCGTGGCACACGACCAGCACGTCCTCGCGCGCGGACTTGGCCTCGTCGCGGATCTCCCGCGTGCGCGCCGCCGCGTCGGCGAGCGACATGGGGGACCTGGCGCCGATCATCCCGGCGGCCGTCAGCCCGACGTGCGCCACGACGATGTCGGCGCCCGCGGCGGCCATGTCATGCGCCTCCTGCTCGGTGCGCACGTAGGCGGCGGTGACCAGGTCCATCTCGCGGGCGGTGCGGACCATCTCCACCTCCTTGTCGAAGCCGTAGCCCGTGGCCTCAAGGTCCGCCCGCACGCTGCCGTCCAGGAGGCAGACCGACGGGAAGTTCTGCACGCCGGCGAACCCGAGTTCCTTGAGTTGCCCCAGGAACAGCGGGATGTTCTTGAACGGGTCCGTGGCGCAGACGCCGGCGAGCACCGGTGTCCTGCGCACCACCGGGAGGACCTCTGCGGACATCTCCACGACGATGTCGTTGGCGTTGCCGTAGGGCATCATCCCGGCCATCGACCCGCGCCCGGCCATACGGAACCTGCCCGCGTTGTAGATGACGATGAAGTCGACGCCGGCCTCCTCCGCGCACTTGGCGGACAGGCCGGTGCCGGCGCCCGCGCCGATCAGGGCGCGGCCCGACCGGACCCGCTCGTGGAACAGGGGGACATAGTGCTGGCGGCTCATTGCCGTTACCTCCAGGTTGGTGTGGGACGGGCTGCCTCCCCGCCCGGTCACGGGCGGTGCTCCGGCGGTGCGTCGGGGGGCAGCCGGTAGAGGGGCGCGCGTTCGGCGACCGGGTCGAGCAGGCCCTCATCGACGACGACCGCGATCTCTCGCGGATCGACGATCTTGGCTTCCTGGAAGGGGTACTTCAGCAGGGCGGCGACGCGCGGCGACATCAGGTAGCCGCCCGCGACGACCAGCGTGAGCACCTCGTGCAGTTCCGGTCGCCGTTCGGCCAGTCGCTCGACCGCCGCGAGGTCGAGGGCGGGTCCCAGCTCGTCCAGCGCCAGCAGCAGCGGCGGGACGAGGTCGGGACGCGCCTTGACCACCTGGTCGAGCAGGTCGGTGTGCACACCGGCCTGCGTCCCGGACGGAAGACCGGCGCCGGCCTCGATCAGCGCGTCCGCGACCTGCCCTAGCCGCCGGCGGGCCTCCGGCGGCACGGTCGTGTCCCGCGTCTCCCCGTTCTCCGCGGTGGTCACGAGGCCGCCTCCACTTCGCGGCGGCGAGCGACCAGGGACCGGGCGCAGCGCAGCGCGTTGGCCGCGATGGTCGCGGTGGGGTTGACGCCGGAGGACGTCGGGAAGACCGAGCCGTCGAAGACGTAGAGGTTGGGCACGTCATGGCACTGGCCGTGCGGGTCGACCACGGAGGCCTCACGGTCCTCGCCCATCACGGCGGTGCCCATCAGATGCCATCCGGTGCCGCGTAGACCCGAATTGAGGATCTTCTTGGTGGCTCCCATGGCGTCGAGCACTTCGGAAAGGCGCTCCAGGTGCCAGGCCATCATGGCCCGCGTGTTGTCGGACGTGCGGTACTGGATCCGAACGCCCGGGACTCCGTCCGCGGTGGTCCCGTCGTCCAGCAGCACCCGGTTCGCGGGGTCGGGCAGGTCCTCGCAGATGACGCCCCAGATCGCCGAGCGGCCGAGCCGTTCGCGCAGCAGCCGGGTGAAGTTCGGTCCCCACACCGGTTCGTCCCCCCAGGTGCCCGGGAGCATGAACGACAGCGGCGCGCCGGAGGGGATCAGGTTCCATTTCGCGCCGCGCACGAAGCCGCGCGACCGGTCGGTCTCGTAGAACTCCAGGGAGTGCAGGTACTGGCCGAGCGGCCCGCGCCAGGACTCCAGGTCCTCGTCGAAGATCCCGATCGCGTTGCCGAACGGGTGCATCATGAGGCGCCTGCCGACCAGGCCGCTGGAGTTCGCGACTCCGGATCCGTCGGCCGACGCGAGCATGATCCGGGGCGTGCCGATCGCGTTGGCGCACAGCACCACGACGCCGGCGCGAACCTCATGGCGGACTCCGTTGGCATCGAGGTAGGTGACGCCGGTGGCGCGGCCCCGGTCGTCCAGGAGCACCTGCTCGACCGTCGCCCGCACCGTCAGGCGCACCTGGTCCTTGGCAAGGGACTGCCAGTGGGTGCGGTCAGCGGACGCCTTGGCTCCGGTGGGACAGCCGAACGGACAGGCCGTCCGCTGCGCGCACGCGTGCAGGGGGCCGTACTCGGCGGTGGCTATCGCGTTGCTGCCGGGCCACCAGTGCCAGCCGAGCCTGTTCAGCGCCTCCGCGCCCCGCCGGCCGAGCTTGTTCAGCGGGACGGGCGGCAGCGGCGGCGGTGTGCTCGGGGGAAGGGCCGGGTCGCCCTCAAGCCCGCTGACGGCGAACTGCCGCTCGACCTCGTCGTAGTAGGGCTCCAGGTCCCAGTACCCGATCGGCCAGTCGTCGCCGACACCGTCCATGGTGCGGGTGCGGAAGTCCGAGGGCAGGAAGCGTTCCCAGTGCGCCGCGTACAGGACGGTGCTGCCGCCGACACCGTTGTACATGAGGGCGGTGACGTCCGACTCGGCGTCGTCGATGGGATAGTCACCGCCGGCGCGGCGCTGGTTCGGATCCCAGTTCCAGTGCTTGCGGGACACGAGTTCGAAGTCGGCATAGCCCGCGCGCGCCTTCTCGTAGTCGGGCCAGTCCCCTTGTTCCAGGCACGTGACCCGCATCCCGGCGCGGGCGAACTCCTGGGCGGCGACCGCGCCCGAGGGGCCGGCACCGACGATCAGGACGTCGCAGTCGTCGCGCACATCCCCGTCCTTTCCTTCGTTTTCCTCCGGGCCGCCCGTACCGAGTCGTCCGGGCGAGGTGTCCATCACGGTCCGCGGCTACCGTGCCGCCGGCGTCCCGGCGAGCCGGGCCAGCAGCAGTTGCGCCGCCTGCTCGCCGAACGCCGGGGTGTTCAGTGCCGCCGGGGAACGCTCCACGGCGACGTGGGGGGCCAGCGAGTCCAGCAGCGCTCGTTCGAGCGCCGCGTCCGCCTCGGGCCAGTGGAACGCGCCGCCAGGCTCCGACAGGGCCGACGTCCCGCCGGTGGGCAGCAGCAGGACGACCGGTCCGCGCGCGGCTGAGAGCTTCGTGCCGAGCCGCTCGCCGAGGACGGCGGCCTCCCGCGGGTCGGTGCGCATCAGTGTCGCCGTCGGGTTGTGCGAGTAGAGCCGCCGCTCCCGGTACGGCTCCGGTACGGTCTCCGGCGCCCCGAAGTTGACGACGTCCAGCGCTCCGGTGGACACGACCTGCGGGATCCCGCGCCGGCCGGCGGCGGTCAGGCGGTCCGGCCCCGCACTCGCCACGCCGCCGGCGAGGTCGTCGGCCAACTCCGTCGTCGTCAGATCGAGGACCCCCGCCAGCCATCCGTCCTCGGCCAGCGACTCCAGCGTCCTGCCGCCGAGCCCGTTGGCGTGGAAGACCAGGACGTCCAGGCCTCGCGACTCCAGTAGCCGGCAGGCTTGCGACACGCCGGCGGTCGTCACCCCGAACATGCTGGCAGCCACCATCGGCTTTCCTTCTCCGCCCCTCGCGGACGGCACCGGGCGCCCCAACT
Organism: Spirillospora sp. NPDC049024; assembly: GCF_040649235.1. Taxonomy (NCBI): domain Bacteria; kingdom Bacillati; phylum Actinomycetota; class Actinomycetes; order Streptosporangiales; family Thermomonosporaceae; genus Spirillospora; species Spirillospora sp. NPDC049024. Next base: position 30,224 of record NZ_JBEZFD010000039.1, on the reverse strand, counting down.
GGGCGGCCAGCATCGCCACCGAACGTTCCAGGACGAAGCGGCTCACCGTGTTGAGTCCGGCGATGTCCACGATGGAAGGGACCAGTAGCAGATCGCTGGCTCCGACATGGGAACGGGTGTCACCGGAGGCCATCGTGGTGACGATCATCTTGGGCACCCCCAGCGGCAGTGCCCGGAAGCCCGGAGCCAGCACGCTCAGCGCTCCCGAGCCGCCCATGCCGAAGGCGGCGTCCACCTCGCCGGCATCCCGCATGGACCCGAGCAGGGCGACCACCCCCTCGGCCATGGCGGCCAGCGCCTCCGCCCGGGTGGCGAGCGCGGCGATCTCCCGGTGGTCGCGGGACGCGGCTCGCGCCACCTCCGAGCGGGTCACGTCGGGCCGGGTCTGCGGCTCCCCGCGGACACCCGTGTCGACCAGCAGCGGACGCATGCCCGCGGCGGCCAGCAGGTCCCGGACGTAGGCGTACTCGGCACCCTTGGTGTCGAGCGCTCCGGCGAGGACGACCCGGCTCACAGCGTCCGCTCCATGATCACTGGGGGCTGCTCTCCCCGGCGCCGCTTGATCACGACCGTGGCCGAGATGGCGGCGATGGTCGCCGCGTAGGGCAGCATGAGCACGAACTGCGGCGGCAGGACGCCGTTGAAGTCCAGTTGCGACTGGATGCCGAAGGCCAGCGCGGTCCCGAAGAACAGCGCCGCCGCCGAGACTCCGACCGGGGCCAGCCCGCCGAGCAGGACCGCCGCGAAGGCGAGGTAGCCGCGGCCCTGCGCGATGTTGTCGGAGAAGGACCGCACCTGGGCCAGCGACAGCTCCGTGCCGGCCAGCGCGCACAGCAACCCGGCGACCTGCAGTGCCGCCATCCGGTAGAGGTCCACCGGGACGCCGGCGCTGCGCGCCGCGAACGGGTCGCTGCCGCAGGCGCTGAGCTTCAGGCCGGCCCGGGTCCGCCGGAGCGTCCACCACGACAGCCAGGTCAGCGCGAACGCCGCGAACGTCAGTACCGACAGGTCGGCGAGCGGCCCGCCGATCCCGCCGAGCGGCCGCGGCAGCCCGACAGGCGACTCGATGGCCGCCTCGGTGTCGAAGAAGGCCACCAGGGCGTAGCCCGTCGCACCGGCGGCGGTCATCGACAGGCCGAGCCCGACGATGAGCACGTTCGCCTTGAAATGCGTGACCAGCACCCAGAACAGCTGCGACAGCAATGCGTTCACGACGATGGCGGCCGCGATGGCCGCGAGAATCGACCCGGTGCGGATGGCGGTGGCGGTCGCGACGAACGCGCCGCTGAGCATCAGCCCCTCCAAGCCGAGGTGCAGGATGCCGCTGCGCTGGGCGAACATTCCGGCGAGCGCCGCCAGCCAGATGGGCGTGGCGGCCTGCAGGCAGGTCCCCAGGAAGTCAACCACGGGAGTTCACCACCTCTGGATCGCGGTGGGCGGGCCCACCGGACGGATCACCGGCGCGGGCCGCGGCCCGCGTGCGCCGGCGTCTCAGCAGGGCGGGCACCGTGGACACCGTGATCCACAAGGCGACCATCCCGTTGAGCATGTCGAGACCCGCCTGCGGCAGGTCGCTCACGACCGGCAGGTAGATCGTGGCGGCGCGCAGCGCACCGAAGAACACCGCGGCCAGCAGCGTGCGGAGCGGACCGAACGTGCCGACCAGCGCCACGATGACCGCCATGAAGCCGACCATCGGCGAGAACCCGACCCGCAGGCTGCCCGACGGGCCGTACGCCTCGACGGCGCCCGCGAGCCCGGCCGCCGCACCGCTCAGCGCGAAGACCACCAGGCCCACGCGGGAGGCGCGGATGCCCATCCACTGCGCCATCACCGGGTTGCGTCCCACAAGGCGGATCTCCAGGCCCAGCCGCGTGCGGCCGGTCAGGACCACGGCGCCCGCCACGAGGAGGGCGCACAGGATCAGCAGGACGGGCGAGACACCGCTGCCGTCGCTGAGCCGGAAGGCCCCCGGCAGCTGGTCGGTCGTAGCCGCCTGGCCGGTGCCGTCGCGGCTCTTCAGCGGGCCGGTGCAGACCCACTCCAGCAGCAGCACGGCGATGAAGTTCATCATCAGGCTGGTGACGACCTCGTCGGCACCGAGCCGCGTCCGCAGCACCCCGGGCACCAGCGACCACAGCGCGCCGAGCGCGATCCCCACCGCGAAGGCGCAGGGGACCACGACGAGCGCGGGACCGTCCCGCCACCCCAGGCCGACGACGAGAGAGCCGATCGCCCCGACGTACATCTGTCCCTGGGCGCCGATGTTGAAGTAGCCGGCCTGGAAGGCGAGCCCGACTCCGAGCGCGATGACGAGCAGCGGAATGGCCCAGCGGATCGTCTGCGTCCACGCGGCCGGCGAGCCGACGCTGCCGTCGACCGTCCCCGCGCTGATCGCCCCCACGTCATAGCCGGACACGGCGAATATGCCGAGGACCAGCAGCAGGGACGCGCCGATGACCGCGACGGGCCGTGCCGCGGCCGGCCTTGGCCGAAACCTCACGCCGCCTCACCCCTCACCATGGCGCCGCCCACCCGGTCCAGATCGAAGGGCCGGTCGAACTCGGCCACCACGCGCCCGGCGAACATCACCAGCACGCGATGGCACACCTCGAACATCTCCTCCAGGTCCGCGCTGACGACGAGGACGGCGGCGCCGGACGCCGCGGCGTCCACCAGTGCCGCCCGCACGTCACCGGCCGCGGCGATGTCCAGCCCGCGTGTCGGGTGCGCGGCGATGAGGACCCGCACGTCACCGGTGATCTCGCGCGCCAGGACGGTCTTCTGGATGTTGCCGCCGGACAGGTTCCCGGCCTGCTGGGTCTCGGACCGGTACGCGACCCGCCAGCGGTCCAGCGCCTCCCGGCACCGTTCCCGCAGGGCCCTTGGATCGAGCATCGGGCCGTCCCCGGCGCGCCGCGGGGCGGCGTGGTTCTCCCACAGGGCGCTGCTGAGGCTGACCCCTTCCACGTTGCGTTCGAAGGGGATGACGCGCAGGCCGCGGTCACGGCGCCGCCGCACCGAGGCCCCCGAGATGTCGGCGCCGGCCAGGGACACCGTCCCGCCCCGCAGCGGCGCCATCCCGACGAGCGCCTCGACGAGGCTGCGCTGCCCGTTGCCCTCGACGCCGGCGACGCCCACGATCTCTCCTGCGCGGATCTCCAGCGACACGTCGGTCGCGGCCGCGTCGTGCGGCCCGGACCGCGCGGTCAGCCGGTTCGTGCTCAGCACCGCCGGGGCGTCCGGCGCGGGTTTCGCGACGGCCGGCACCTCCTTCACCGATGCGTCGCCGATGATGGCCCGCGACACGTCAGCCGGCTCCAGGTCGCCGATGGGCGTGGGCTCCAGGACGAGCCTGCCGGCCCGCAGCGCGGTGACGGTGTCGGCGACCGCGAACACCTCGTCCAGCTTGTGCAGCACCACGATCACGCACAGGCCCGCGGCGGCCAGGTCGCGCAGCCGGTCGAACAGCCCGCGCATCGCGGGCGGCGGCAGAACCGCCGTGGGTTCGTCCAGGACCAGCACGCGGGGGCCGGAGGCGAGGGCGCGGGCGATCTCGACCGCCTGCATCGTCTCGATCGGCAGCCTGCCGATCAGGGCGTCGGGGGCGACGGCGGCTCCCCCGTCCTCCAGCAGCGTCCGCGCCCTGCGGTGCAACCCCGCCTTGGAGAAGCCGCCGAGGGGGCGGGGCTCGTCGTTGAACAGTTCCAGTGCCTGGGCGACGGTGAAGTCCGAGGGCAGCGCGAAGTGCTGATGGACCAGCTCCACGCCCTGTCTCCGCGACTCGGCGACGTTCCCTCCGGCGAGCAGATGCTCTCCCACCCGGACGGTGCCGCCGGAGGGTTCGACCAGTCCGGCCAGCACCCGCGCGAAGGTGGTCTTGCCGGCGCCGTTCTGGCCGACGATGGCGTGCACCTTGCCCGGTGTGAAGGTCCCGCTGACTCCGTCGAGGGCACGGAAGTCACCGAAAAGTACCGAGACGTCCTGGCAGGTGACGGGTGCTCCGGCGCGGTGCGGGCCGCCCGCCGCGGCGGGTCCGGTTCTCTCGTGTGGTCGGGCTCGCATGGCTCGCTCACACGTTGTCGGTGTTGACGGGCACGTCGACGGAACCGTCGATGATCTCCTGCTTGGTCTCGCCGACCTTCTGGAACGCCGAGTCCAGGTCCGGGGCCCCGGCACCGGGCCGGAACATCTTGGCGCGTTCCAGGAAGGTGCCGTCGTCGGCGAGACCCGCTTCGCTGCCACCGGGCTTCCAGGTCCCGTTGGCGATGGTGAGCACCCGCTTGGCCATGGTGGCGCCGTAGTGCTGCGACGCGACCGCGATCACGCTGGTAGCGGTCTGGGCGCTCTCCGCGTTGTCGTAGATGACGAAGGTCTTGGCCTGGTCGGCGGCCTTCACGACGCCGACCGAGGAGCCGCCCGCGTAGGCGAGGACCACGTCGACCTTGTTGTTGAACATGGTCTGGGCGATCTGCTGGCCCTTCACCGGGTCGCCGAACGACCCGACGAACGCGCTCTTGACGGCGATGCCGGCGCGGGTGGCCTTCGCCCCCGCCTCGAAGGCGTGATAGTCGGCGTTCAGCGCGGGGATCGCGGTTCCGCCGATGAACCCCACGACGCCCGTCTTCGACACGGTGGCGGCCAGCACGCCGGCCAGGTACGAGGGGCCCTGCGTGTCGAACGAGACCGTCTGGACGTTCGGCATCTCGGGCTTGTACGGGTCGGAGTAGATGTGCACGAACTTGGTCTTGGGGAAGTCGGGCGCCACGGTCTTGAGCACCTGCGTGAAGTCCGAGAACGACACGACGATCACCGGCGTCCCCGACTGGGCCAGGCTGCGCAGCGTCGACTCGTGCGAGGAGGGGTCGGGCGCGGCCACGTGGCGGGTGGTGTAGCCGGCCGCCTTCAGCGTGTTCAGACCGGCGATCAGGTTGTCGGTCGGCCCTCCGTCCCCGGCCTTCTGCGGGGTGACGAGCGCCACCGACTTCTCGTCTCCGCCTCCCCGCTGGTCTCCGGTCCCACATCCGGTGAGCGCGAGAGCCGAGGCCAGGCTCGCGGCGACGAGGAAACGACGGCGATTCAGCGGCCCTGTTCCGAGACGCATAACAGGCTCCGTTCTGTCGGCCCGTTCACCGACACGGTCCTTCGTCCGCCGGGTCCTGCGCCCGGCGGTTCTGCGAACGTACACGGCCGTCATCCTGGTGTCTAGAGGATGTATGCATAACAATCAGTACGCTTGCTCTGGAACACCTTGCCGCAGAAGACGGAAGGCCGTGCCCGCGGGGCGTTGCACCGGCGGGCACGGCGGGCGGGATTCAGCCGGTGACGGTCACGCGAGCGCCGTCGAACGCGACGACGGTGTCGAGATCCGCCGACTCGGCGGCCAGCCGGCCCGCTATACGGCGGGCGTTCTCCGGATCCGCCAGGACGGGGAGCCCGTGGTCGGCCGTCATGATCGGCACCAGCGACACCTGCGGGACGTCTCCGCCGGCCAGGTCGACGACCGTGACGAAGGCGTCCCGGCTGAACGCGTCGTAGATCTCCGCGATCTCCGGGGTGATGTTCTCCCTCGGCTGCTGGGCGACGAAGTTGCCCGGGCTGTACACGATGACCCGGTCCCGGTACACCTCCACCCCCTGCGGGGCGTGCACGTGATGGCCGAGGACGAGGTCGGCCCCCGCGTCCACGAGCGCGTGTCCGAACACCCGCTGGTACTCGGCGCGCGCGCTGCCGAACCCGAATCCCCAGTGCACGGTGACCACCACGACGTCGACGCGCTCCCGCAATTCCCGCACGCGGCCCATGACCCGCTCGTAGTCGGCCGTGCGCACCCGAGTGCGGATGACCGGGGGCACACCCGGTTCCTCCAGTTGGAACTCCCCGTTCACCACCCACTCGGTCTCTACGTGCACGGGAGAGATGCCCGGCTTGGACGGGCCGGCCGCGGTCCCCAGCGGCAGCAGGCAGGACCAGGCGAGGATCCCCACGCGGCGACCGGCGATCTCCAGGACGGCGGCCTCCTCGGCGGCCGCGAGATCCTCTCCCGCACCGATCGCCGTCACGCCCACCGAGCGCAGTCTCCGCACGGTGTCGTCCAGGGCGTCCCAGCCGTAGTCGGAACTGTGGTTGTTGGCGAGCGTCGCCACCTTCAGGTTGAAGGCGGCCAGCTCATGGACGAGTTCCGGACGCGCTCGGAAGTTGAGGATCCGGTCGGAGGGGTGACCCCGGTCGGAGAAGGGCAGCTCAACGCTCGACAGCACGCAGGACGACGCTCCGAGCACCTCCTGAAGCGCGGTGAACCCGGGGTCGGCGGGTACCTCGGCCAGGGACTTGGTGAGAACGATGTCACCGGTGGCGGTCAGATGGGAGATCACGGGCGGCGCCTTCCTGCACTGCGGATGGTCGCCGTACCGGCGCGCACCGTCGAAACGGCGGTCATGTCCGGCCATGCCGGACCAGACGGTACGGCGGTGAGAACGGACGTCACGGTGTCACGCTCGCCTAACACAGTCAATACGTTAGGAGTACAATCGGCGAGGATGCCGACGGATTTCCGGTCACAGCCTCTGTCCGGGCACCGCACACCGCCAGGAGGGCTCGAGTGCGCGAAAGGCCTTGGCGCAAAGGCCTTACACCAGGCATCAGGCGCTGGCGCATCCTGGTTCGCCCGCCAACAGTTAGGCGTACTGGTAAAATGTATGCGTGATGCTTGAGGTGCAACGGCGGATGGCGACCCTGCGAGACTCATCGGGCAACGGGCGTCCGCTCTACGAACGAGTGGCGCAGGAGATGTCCCAGGCGATCCGGTCAGGTGAGCTGCGCCCCGGTGAGCGGTTGCCGTCCGTCCGGCAACTGGCGACCGACCTGGGCCTCAGCGTCACGACCGTCATGAGCGTCTACGCCCGGCTCGGTGACCTCGGCCTGGTCCACGGGGAGGCCGGCCGCGGCACGTTCGTCAGCGAGGCTCCCGACCTTCCGCAGACGGCACCGCCCTCCAGCGGCGGTGAGGCTGTGGGACCCGTTCGCGGGGGGAGCGCCTGGCGACGCCAGGTCCTCGCCCAGACCGAGGCGCGGTTGAAGCACAGCCATCCCACCGCGCGCGACCTCACACGCGGCGGCCCGGACCCGCGGCTGCTTCCCTTGGCCGTCGTCAAGCGCGCCTACCGGGATGTCGCCGCCCGGTTGCAGGCGCAGGACCTGGAGTATCCGGCGACGCTGAGCACCGAGCCGGAGCTGGCCGATGCCCTTGCCAAACGGCTTGCCCACGACGGGATCGAGAACGATGCCGACGACATGCTCGTCGGCAGTTCCACGCAGCAGTTCCTGGCGCTGCTCGCCATGCTGCTGCAACGTCGCTCCCCTGGCGAAACCGTCCTGGTGGGCGTCGAGGAGCCCGGTTACCAGACCGCCATGGACACCCTCGAATTCCACGGATTGGGGCTCGTCCCCATGCCGCTGGACGAGGCGGGGGTCACCGTCGAGGGGCTGCTCGGTGCCGTCGACGCGGGTGTCTCGGCCGTGCTGTTCACCCCGCGCGCCCACAGCCCGACCGGCTGCTGCTGGACGGCGCAACGCCGACGCGCGCTGGCAGACACCCTCGCGCCACATCCCGACGTCTGGATCATCGAGGACGACCAGTTCGCCGAGGCCGCGACCCTGCGACCAGGCTCGCTGTACACCGATCCCCGGCTACGGGACCGCGTCGTGTACCTCCGCTCGTTCTCCAAGTCCATCGCCCCTGACATGCGGCTGGCGGTGGCCCTCGCCAAGCAGCCGATCCGCCATCCGCTCACGCTGGCCAAGTCCTTCGCCGACGGATGGACGTCCCGAACGTCCCAGCGCGTACTTGCGGCGACGCTCACCGACCCCCGCCTCGACGAACTTCTCGCGGAGGCGCGCACCGAGTACGCGCACCGCCGGGCCGCCGTGCGCGAGGCCCTCCGGCAGGCCAGCGCCTCCCAGCAGATCGGCCTTTTCGTCCCCGAGTACGACACTGACGGTTTGCACGTCTGGGTCACGCTCCCCGGTGGTTGTGATGCCGATCGGGTGGTAGAAGCCACGGCGCAGCGAGGGTTCTTGCTGGCAGCCGGGCAGCCCTTCTTCCTGTCCCCCGGCCACCAGCGCCACCTGCGGATCAACGCGGGCGCACTCCCCGTAGAGCACGCCCCGCAGCTCGCCGCGGCGATCGGCGAGGCCGTTGTCGGCCTGATGGGCCAGCCCACCGCCCTGCTCACGCCCTGACTCGGCAACCGACCGGACCATGCCGCCGACCCGCGCCCTCAATACCGGCCGATGACAGCGAAGCGCGTAAGGCCGGCAACGGCGGCTCCCCGATACGATTGAGGCCTGCTACACCGCCCAGGCTCCGCTCGGGTGCGCGGCCCCACCGGCCAGACGCAGCCTGCGGGCGCCGTGCTCGTTGAACACCAGCACGTACACCCGCTTGAGAAGGCCCGTTTCCGAGCGAGGTTCTCAAGAAGGCGAGTACAGCTTCCGCCGCCGAACTCGGCCGACCAGGGCGACACAGTCACCATGATCGACCGTCTGGGTGAGCACTTCGGGAATCTACGAAGCGTACGGTGGCTCCCGAAACTGGCTCCCGTTTGCGGTTACGGTATTTGTCCCCGACGTGCCCGCCGACGCTTCCCGCAGGGACGTGGTGATCTCCAGCCGCAGATACCAACTCCATGCTGCGCTCCACGCCGACCGCGGGTCAGGCTCTGTGAAGAGCCTCGGGTTCGTACCGCTCCTCAGGCGCCCCTGCTGAAGCGATCAACACGGGCCGCCGCCCTGGCCCACACCCGGCCCTGGCGCCGTCCCGCCCATCGCCACTGAACTGAACAACTGTGCGCCTCCGGGGGGTGGTCACGGCTCGCCGCCCGCCGATCCACCGAGTTCAGTACAGGTCCGCGTCCCTGGCGGCCTCCTCGCAGGCCAGCATGTGCTCGCGCCCCTCCTCCCCCAAGGCGGCGAGCACCGCGGCCACGGTGGTCTCGACAAGGGCCAGAGAGGGGACCAGGCTGTCGTAAGGGGAAGGTGCGTCCACGTGGCTGGGCAGCACGACATCCGCGATGGAGGCGACGGGGGACAGCCACGTATCGGTGAAAAGGACGATGCGGCCGCCGCGTTCCTTCGCCCGTTGGGCGACCTTCATTGCCCGGGGTTCGTACCGGCGGTAATCGAAGATGACGAAGACGTCCTTGCGCCCGCTGCCTGCCAGTGCAGCCGCCTGTTCTACCGGCAACACCGGGAACATCTGCACGTTGCCGCGCAACTGGGCGAGGTGGAGAAGCAGGTAGTGGGCGATGAGGTGGGTGAAGCGCCCGCCCAGCACATGGACGCGGCGCCCGTGGTCCGCCAGCAGTCGAACGGCCGACCGGAGATCGTCAGGCGGCAGTGCACTGAGACTGCTCTCGACGGCCGCCGTGAACACGTGCGCGCCTCGCTCGAGGATGTCGTCCTCGGAACCGGGTTCGGACGGCCGCTGGTAGAGGGTCAGCGGGGAGGCATCACGCTGTTCGAGTTCGTCGCGCAGCGCCGACTGGAAGTCCGGATAGCCGGTGAATCCCATCCGCACGGTGAAGCGAATCACGGTGGGCGCACTCGTCCCGGCACGTTCCGCCAGCTTGGCGACAGTGTCGAGTCCCGCGGCGGGATAGGCGGCCAGCAAGGCGCGCGCCACCTTGCGCTCCGCCGGGCTGCATTCGCCCAAGCGCTGCCGAATGGTATCGGCGAGGCTTGCCTCGCTCATGTGCTCGCCACCTTCCGTGTTCCTCAGCCGGAGGGTACCGGCGACGGACGTGAACGCCCGTCCCAGGCCGGACGGGAAAGACATTCGTGAATCTTTGGTGGAACCGGCCGCGGACGTGGCTCAGAAGGAAGTCCCATGGCGAGTCGGAAAGGCGGACCTCCTCCGGGTCGATCGGCCAGTTCGCACAGCGGGCCGCGGGCCGCTGCCATTGCCCTGGTCACGGAAGGCACCCGGACCCCTCTGTGCCAAGGCGGGCGATCAGTGCGGCGAGCACGGTCGTCCGCGGGACAACGCTGGAGAGGTCGAGCCATTCATCGGGGGTATGGTCTCCGCCACCGACCGGGCCGAGGCCGTCCAGCGTCGGCGTGCCGCAGGCCGCGGCGAGGTTCGCGTCGGCCACGCCGCCCGTCCCGACGGCCCGCAGTTCCAGCCCGAGTTCGGCCGCGATCGCGACGGCCGCATCGACCAGGCCGCCGTCGGCCTCCATGGGCGGCAGTACGGCGCGCCGGCGGATCAGGGCGGCCGTACCGGGTACGGGGAGCCGTGCCGCCAGCCGGTCGATCTCGGTGAGCGTGTCCGCGAGGTCGGCGCGCGTAGTGGCGCGCACCTCGGCTTCCAGGTGGGCCTGCGGGCAGACGATGTTGGCTCTCGAACCGGCGCGGATCACGCCGACGTTCACGCTCACCCCGGGCCGGCCTCCGTTGAGCCGCTCCAACTCGATGACCAGGCCCGCCGCCGCGAGCGCGGCGCTGGCGCCGCGCTCGGGTTCGATGCCGGCGTGCGCGGGCCTGCCGCGGATGTCCACATGCACGTCGGCGATGCCCTTGCGGGCCTTGACGATGGCCCCGTCCTCGCGGGCGCACTCGAGGCAGAGGGCGACATCGGCCTCACGGGACAGTTGCTCGATCAGTCCTCGGCTGCCGGGTGCGCCTATCTCCTCGTCCGGGCTGAACACCGCGACGACCTCGCGGTAGGTCTCGGCACCGGCAGCGATCAGCGTCTCCAAAGCGGTCAGCCCGGCCAGCAGACCGGCCTTGTCATCGGTCACGCCCGGCCCGTGAGCCCGGCCGTTCCTGATGTGGAACGGCCGGGCCGCGGCAGTGCCGTCCTCGAAGACTGTGTCCATGTGGCTCAGCAGCAGGATGCGCCGTCCGTTGAGGAGGCCGCCCTGACGGCGGCCGACGACCACGTCCCCGAGCGCTCGTCCGTCCGACGGGCCGACGGGAACGCGGTCGACGGTGCAACCGAGCTCCAGCAGTCGGCGTGCGCAATAGTCGGCGACCTTGTTGACACCTGCGGCGTCCCATGATCCGCAATCGGTGTTGACGAGTAGCTCCAGATCCCTCAGGAAGCCCTCGTACCTGGCGGTGACGAGCTTTTCGAGCAGGGTGGCGGGCATCGGCCTTGCCTCGGGCCCGTTCACAGGACCTTGGCCAGGAATGCCCGGGTGCGTTCGTGTTCAGGGTGCACCAGGACCCGCTGGGGGTCACCGCTCTCGACCACCACACCGTCGTCCATGAACACGGCCAGGTCGCCCACCTCGCGCGCGAAGCCGATCTCATGGGTGACCACCACCATGGTCATACCGTCCCGCGCGAGTTGCCGCATGACGTCCAGGACCTCGCCCACCAGTTCCGGGTCCAGTGCCGAGGTCGGTTCGTCGAACAGCATCAGTTTCGGCTCCATGGCCAGCGCCCGAGCGATCGCGACGCGCTGCTGCTGGCCGCCCGACAACTGGGCGGGATAGCAGTCCCGCTTGTCGGCCAGGCCCACCCGTTCCAGCAACCGCACTCCGTCCGTCCTCGCCGTCCGCCGGTCCCGTCCCCGCACGCGGACAGGCGCTTCGATCACGTTCTCCAACGCCGTCATGTGCGGGAACAGGTTGAACCGCTGGAAGACCATCCCGACGTCACGGCGCTGCCGCGCGACCTCCTTCTCGCGGAGCTCGCGCAGCCGCTGCCCGCTCTGGGCGTACCCGACCAGCCGTCCGTCGACCGACAGCCGGCCGGCGTCGATCTTCTCAAGGTGGTTGATGCACCGCAGGAAGGTGGACTTCCCCGATCCCGACGGCCCGAGCAGGCACATGACCTGGCCGGCCTCGACCCGGAGGGTAATGCCGTTCAGCACCCGCAGACGCCCGAAGCTCTTGTGCACGTCCTCGGCGAGGACCATCGGTGCGCTCATGCCGCGCCTTCCCTGTTCGATCGCGAGCCGTTCCCGCGCACGAGCGCACCGACTCCGAGCAGGCGCTGGAACGGGCCGGGCTCAGGTCGGCCGCTCTGCCCGCGCCCGTACCGGCGTTCGAGCCATGACTGCGGGACCGACAGCAGCGAGGTGAGGGCGAGGTACCAGATACTGCCGACGACCAGCAGCGGAATGACCTTGTAGTTCTGGGAGTAGACGTCGGTCAGGTTGGTGAGGAGATCGTGTCCGGCGATCACCGATACCAGCGCGGTGGATTTGAGCATGGTGATCGTCTCGTTGCCCATCGGCGGGACGATGACGCGCATCGCCTGCGGCAGCACGATCCGGCGCATGGTCAGGGCCGGCGACATGCCGAGCGAGTGCGCCGCCTCGGTCTGTCCGCGGTCGACCGACAGGAGGCCCGCCCGGACGATCTCCGAGGCGTAGGCGATCTCGTTCAGTCCGAGTGCCAGGAGCGCGGCGGCCGAGGCGCCGATCAGCGAACTGGTCGGGGTGGAGAACACCGTGATGTGCGTGAACGGGACGCCCAGCATGATCCGCGGATAGAGCGCCCCGAGATTGCCCCAGAAGATGAGTTGGACGATCAGGGGTGTGCCGCGGAACAACCAGACGAAGACCGCCGCCGTCGAGGACAGGACGACGTTGCGCGACAGGCGCATGATCGCCAAGATCGTTCCCCCCGCGACGCCGATCACCATCGCGGCGACGGTCAGCCAGAGGGTCACCCAGAGGCCGCGGAAGACCAGGGACTTGAACAGGTAGTCACCGACGGTCGGCCAGTCGATGTTGGGGTTCTTCCCGATGGACCAGAGCGTGCCACCCGCCGCGACGAGCACCACGAGGGCAGCGGCCCATCGGCCGTAGTGACGGACGGGGGTCGCCGTGATGGCCTTGGGCGGCGACGCCGGGCCGGATCGCGAACCGGTGAGGGATGTCGATTCGGCGGACACGGCTCATCCCACCCCCGCGTTCATGGTCGCCTTGGGGATCCCGATGCCCTTCTGGCCGTAAAGCTCAAGGATCTTGGTGTAGGTGCCGTCGTCCATCAGCGCCTGCAACGCCTGCTGGACGGCGCGGGCAAGCTGCGGGTTCTTCTTCGTGATGCCGATGCCGTTCGGGGTCGAGTCGACGCCGTTGGGGTACTGGGGATCATCGACCACCTGGAACGCGGCGCCCCCGTCCGCGGTCTTGGCGGTGTATCCGGCCGCCGGCTTGTCCATGAAGTCCGCGACGACCTTGCCGGCCTTGATGGCCAGCTGGCCATCGGTGTCCTTGGGGAAGACCGACAGCTTCACCGGGGGCTTGCCCGCCTGGACGCAGGGATTGTTCGCGTCCTTCAGCATCTTGGCCTGCTTGGTACCGCTCTGCACCGCGACCGGTTGGCCGCACAGGTCGGTGAGCGTGGTGATGTTCTTCGGGTTCCCCTTGGCGACCAGGATCCCGGACCCGGACGCGGAGTAGTCCACGAAGGTGAGCACGGCCTGCCGCTCCTTGGTGTCGGTCATCGCCGACATCACCACGTCGAACTTGCCCGCCTGCACCGCAGGGAGGAGGCCCTCGAACTTCTGCGCTGAGAAGGCGAACCTGACGCCGAGCTTGGCGCCGATCGCCTGCCCGAGGTCGTAGTCCAGACCGGTCATCTGGCGGCTGCCCTCCGAGGTGTACATCTCGAAGGGCGGATACGGCACGTCGGTGGCGACCCGGACCGTCCCCGCGTCCTTGATCTCCGCGGGCAGCAGGTCGTGGAGCCCGGAGTCTTTGCCGACCGTCACGCCCGCCACCGTGACCGGCTTGCCGGCCGCCGAACCGCCGCCTTCCTGGCCGCCGCCCGAACCGCACCCGACCGCCAGCACCATCAGCAAGGCGATGCCCGCCGCCAGGCGGGCCCCTGCTCCGATTCCGAGTCTGGTCATGGATTTCTCCTTCCACGGCCTCGGATACCGAGGCGACGTGAAGCAGAAATTACATCTTTGCCAGCAAACTGGCTAGATGTAACGCATGTAACGATTCGGAGGATGTCGGCTCTCCACCGTCGGCGAGGAGATTCGCGACGCCGTCGCGCAGCGCCAGGTCGGACCGCACCACCAGGCCCGACACCGCACTCTCGGGCTTCCGCACGTGCACGTGACGCTCGAGCGGCAGCTCCGGTGCGCGAGAGCTCGTCGATGGCTTCGGTCATCGGCTGGGTCAGGGCCCGTAGTCTCGGCGGTGCCGTCCTACCGGCGGCGGCCGCTCTCAGGCGTACTGCTGCTCCTCCCTGCCGGTGGGCGACGACAGGTGGTGCTGGCCGCGCGTGGACTTGAGTGATCGCGCCGAGTACGGCAGCGGGTGAGCGCGGGCGGAGAAGGGAATCGCGGGAGAGGTGGCGGCTCCCCCCAGACTATGGACGCCGGCATGCTGTGCGAGAACGCGTCAACTGAAGCGCTCGGCGCTGTCATCGGGGCGGTGCTCCTCACCTGCGCGACCCCGGACCGGCTGCGGAGAGGGTGTCAGCCTGGCCGGTTGGACGGGCTGATCACTGCTCGATCGCTGCCCGTCGGCAGCCCTTCGCATCGGCTCCTGCCGGGGCAGGGCCGGCCAACTCGTCGGCCAGGAGGTCCATGAGGAGACCGTCGTGCCACGTCCCGTCGGTGTCGCGCTCGTACTGGCGCATGACACCCACCGGGCGGAAACCGACCTTCTCGTAGCAGCGGATGGCGGCGGCATTGGAGGCGGCCGGGTCGATGGTGATCCGGTGGTGGCCGTGGTCGTCGAACAGGTGCCTGGCGAGGGTGTGGATCGCGTCGGGTCCCAGGCCGCGCCCGCGCAAGGACGGGTCGAGGTAGATGTCGATGCCGGCGTGCCGGTAGTCGGGGTCCTGTTCGGCGTGCCACTGGATCATGCCGATGGTCCGGCCCTCGTGCTCGATGACCAGTTTCCCGGTGTCGGGGTCGGCGAGTTCGCGGGCTACTTCGGCAGCCAGGTCGGGGCCGCCCCGCCACCACCGGCGTACCTCCGGCTTCGCGCGGACCGCGGCCAGCGCGGGCACATCGTCCAGCGTCGCGGGCCGCAACGTCACCCACTCGCCGTGAAGGATCTCGCACATGATCCGACGATATCCGCGGCACCCCCACCGGCACCTGATGCCGTCGGGCCTGAGGTCGACAGCTTTGCCTCAAGCTCCTGCCCGTTCACCACCAGGAGTGGCCCCTGGCCTGATCCACGGCCTTCAAGCACTGGTCTGCGATGCGCCGGGCGAACTGGACGAACTGCCCCCGCAGATCAGGACCGAAGCCGCACGCGTCTACGCGACTATGACTCGTGAGGGCTGCGGGCGAGAGCCGGCAGGCTGTTGGGGCGCAGTACCGCGAACTGCGGTGCGCGATGCTGGTCATGGCCGACGCGATGCTGGTCGTGGCCGATACCGATGGATTCAGGCGGCCGGCCCGGGCCGCGCCACCGCGGGCGGCTCAGATGCAGTAGCCGACCATTGTGATCGGCCCTCGGGCCGCCCAGTCGGGAATGATCCAATCGTGGAATGATTTTCCTTCCACGAAAGCGCACTGGCTGTAGTTCATCCCGTCGGCGTACCGCAGGGAGCGATTGCCGCCGTACAGGGAGCAGTTATAGCCGACTCCGTGCCAAAAGCCCTCATCGTCCCGATATACACGAACTGTCCTGATGCAGGGGTCGGCTGCCGTCTGCGTTGCGGCGGTCACGCGGGTGCGCGCCGCTGGAGACACCGACTGGGTGGACGCTGCACGGCCCGGCGCTCCAGCGGCGGACGCCGGGCCTGCCGGGACGGCCGGCAAGACCAACGCGGCGCCGGCCAGGGGGATGGCGAGCGCGGAACTCGCGGTGGGGCGGCACTTGGCTTTGCGCATCATGATTTCCGATCTCGTGACTCGACTGGGATCAGACACCGCCCATGGTTGCCCGGCGCGCTATCGCCCTGGTCACTTCCTGGTCACACCAGCTCTGGCCTGCACTGCTGCGGTGGGGACCTTTGTTCCTGGTGGCAGCTGCCCAGAGTTCGGTCCAAAGCGGCGGCGGGTACCAGCAAGCGGGCAAAGGTGCGGACTAATCCACCGTTGGTCAGGGGGAGACGACGGCGGTGAGGTCGGCGAGTATTTCCGAGGCGGTCACCGCGTCCAGTTCGGCGAAGCTGTGTCGTGCTCCCTCGGAGGCGCTGTGGGAGAAGTACCCGGGGGCGGGGTCGGCGCCGACCCAGACCGCTTCGATGGTCTGATCGCCGGACTCGCTGACGTAGCCCACGTACAGTCCTGTGGCGAGTGTGAGGACGACGTACCGGCGGGTGCCGGCCGGGCGGACGAGGCAGGAGATCCCACCGTCGGAATCCACGGGGCCGCGGTACCAGCCACGCCGCTCCAGCCGGAGCACATTTCCGAACGGCACGGTCACCCCTTCGAATCGGGTCAGCCGGGCCCCCGCCTTCTCCTCGCCGGTGAGCGCGTGGACTTCGCGTCCGAGCTGCGGGAACGGCTGCAGAATCTCGTAGTCGGCGAAGACCTGGGCCCAGGTCGGCAGCGCCTCCCCGAGGTGCAGCGGGTGCGCGATGCCGATGGCGGCGCCATCGGGCATCGCGACGGCGGCGTCGTCGACGTCGGCGAAGGTGCGGTCTTCCGCGAGCCGGAACGCCGTCACGGTGCCGCCATGCTCGGCCACCCACACCAGACGCCGCGCGATGTGCCACACCAGTGGATGCCCGACGAAGAACTCGCGGAACTCCGGCAGCGGCCACCGGCGTCCCGTCGTCATCGCCCGTTCGAGGCGCTGGAGTTGGAGTCCGGCGATGGCGCGAACGTCCTTCTTCAGGGCGGTGAAGCGTCGATGGGCGGCGGGTGCCAGAGTGGCGTCATCGTGCCGCCCGGGTTTGGGCAGGGTCGTCCGGTGCTTACCGGCCTGGTCGATGACGTAGGGCCTGAGCGCCTCGTCGAATCCGGCGGTGAACCTGCGGGAGCCGTAATCGAGGACGAGCGTGCCGTCGGCTTCCAGACCCAGGTCGGGGACGAGCCGGTCGCCGAGCTGCTCGGTGGTGAGGCCGCGTGCGGCGGCGATCTGCTCGATCTTCTCCTGCGCCCGCTGTTTCAGAGCCTTGAACCTCACCTTCTGCGCGATGGCATGGATTTCGCGCAGCGCGAGGTCGGATCCGATCGCGGCGAGCACGTCGAGCCCGCGCACCGCCTGGTGGTGGCCGCCCTCGCCCGGCCAGGCCCGGACCGCTGGGACGAGCTCGCGCACGGTCGTGTCGTCCCCGAGCCAGGCCAGCGCGGCGAACTGCCAGGCGTCACGGGGTTCGGCGCCGTTCTCGCGCCAGTGGCGGAACAGCGCCCAGCCGAAACGGGCCAGCGAACGCTCGTCACACGCGTCCAGGACGCTTCCGAGGTCGGGATCGGGTTCGGCGGGCGTGGACATCGCCAGCAGCGTGAGCAGGTTCCTGACCGCGGGGACGGGCAGCGCGCGCACCTGGCCTCGCAACAGAACCTGCGGCAGCACCTCGGCGTCCACCGCCATGTGCGCGGGCGGCTTCTTGCGGGGACGCGGCGCCTCGTCCGGCTCTGCGTCCAGGACGGTCTTGATCGGCTCAACGGCACGCTCGTCAAGCTCGCGCGCGAAGTCGAGGACGGCGTCTCGGCCTTGCTGGGCGGCGACGAAGCGCAGGGCGTGCTCGGCGGCCTTGCGCGCCTTGCCGGCGCGCCCGACCGCGACCGGCACGAGGTAGGGAAGCACGGCCTGTCCGTGCCGCGTGAACCAGGCGGAGGCGGCCCCGCGCGCCGCCGTGCCCCGCTGCAGCCAGTCGGCCATCGCGTTCGCGACATCGCCGTCGAGGAAGGGCAGCAGCAGTTCGGCGCCGTTCGCGGGCCGCGCCCTCGCGTAACCGAACGCGACCGGGAGAGCGTCGAGCTCGTACCGCGCGATGATGACGCGGAGCCACGTGTCCGGATCGTATGGGTCCCCTGTCCTGCCCAGGCCACGCTCGTGACGCCAGTCGGGCTGCCACTCCGCCAGGACAGGGCGGACGAGGTCTTCGGGCCCTGCCGCCAGGACCGCGCCCTGCCAGTAGAGCATCCGTCCCAGATCGGTCGACGGGGACCGGGCCTCCGCGACCCGCCGCACCCAGGTCTCGGTGCGCGCTGCCGGAACCGGGACCCGCCCGAACGAGTGGCCGCCCGCCTGGATCGTCACGATCTTGCGGTTCAGCCAGTCGTCGCGTTCGCCCGGTGCCCACGCCATCGCCCGCTCCCGCGAAACCGGCAGGCCCTTGACAGCGACAGGCTTGACCTTCGGCTCCGTCCGCTCCCACCGCGGGACGACCAGCGGGCGCGGCAACTCGTCCGCCGCCGCGTCCGGAGACCTGTCGTCGGCCGCCGACAGGTCCTCCACGACCGCGCGGCTCCCGCCGGGCAGGTCCGGGAGGGCTTGTTTCACCAGTTCCGCGTTCGCCCGCAGATGGTCGGTCAGCAAGGCGCGCGCCGTGGCGTCCCCGGCCGACGCGGCAGCCGCCAGAACGCGAATCGCGCGGACCGGGAAACGCCGCATGGTGTCCCGCAGCGCCGCCATCATGTGAAGGTTGCCGGCGCGCTCCAGCATCTGCCGGAACGCTTCGTCGCCGGGCAGCCGGCTCAGGACGTCCAGCAAGCCCTTGCGGCGTGGTGCGCTGCCGTGGAAGAGATCGAACGCCTCGGCCATGAACGGGGCGATCGCAGGACCCACACCGTCCGCCAAAGTGATGAGGTTCTCGACGTAATAGCAGTCGGAGACGGAGATATGGGCTGCGGCACCGAGGATTTCGAGATGCTCAGCCGACCCCAGTGAACGAAGCAGCATCTCCCGCCGCACGATATTCGCTGGTGCCGCACAACATTCGGCTACCCATTCGAGTTCGGTCGGGACGAGGTAGGCGGCGAGCATCTGCCGTGCCGGTGTCGTGCGCAGCCCAGCGAGAAGCGAGACGACGTTCCGGTATTCGGCATCGTCGGCCTGCGGGATGAATGCGCGCAGGCGCTTGAGTTCGTTCTCCTGCCACGACAGGTCCAGGTTCTCGACGCCGTGGACGGCCGCGATCACCGTCGCGCCCAGCGCGCTCCCCTTGCCGTACAGCTGCTCGCGCGCCACGGAAGCAAGCGCCGGGTCGTCCTTGGAGTAGCCGAGGAATTCTTCGATCCGGCCTACGTACTGTGCGAGCAGTTCGTCCTCGCGGACATCGGCGGCTTCGAGTTCCGGCCCCGGATGCCCGCCGCGTCGCGGATGCAGATGCCGCATCCACGACCTCGGCATTCCAAGGGTGTCTTCGTCCGGCAGCACGACGCTCGACTTGATCATGCTCGGGAGCGTAGTGACGCCCGCCGACACCCGTCGGCGGATTTCGGCAAGATCCACTCGCGGGCCCCGGACTTAGGTCGGACGCTCAAGCGGTGGTGAGGGATTCCTTGGTGAGGCGGACGGTGCCGTCATCGCCGGAGAGAGGGGCCGGCCGCTTTCCCTCGCTCTGGCAGAGCGCGATGTTGTTCCGGCCGCCTGCTCCAGTGGACAGCACGATGCGATGGCAGGCCGGGTCGGCGACGGCCTCGGCCATCCGGAGCAGCCAGCGTCCCAGGCCGCGCCCCCGCAGGTCGGGGACGACGCCGAGCCGTCCCACGTGCCATTCGGCATCGTCGCGGCGGGTCCGCCCATGCCGAGGAGCCGGCCGCCCCGCCGCAGCCCGATCGCGTGCCGGTCGCCTACCTGCTCCACGGTCTCGTGCAGCGCGGGGACGTCCCCCGGGGGGGTGGCGAGGGCCTCGTCCACCCGGCAGCAAGATCCGTGCCCCAGCCCTGCCCCACAGGCCTCCTCGGGCTCGGTCCGAGTGACCGGCGGGTCGGCTGACCTGCAGTGACACCTCTACGAACCTGTGACCACTTCGGCAGGGTCGAACAGCGACGAGAGGGCCCCTCCCGCGAGAGCAGGCCTCTGACCTGGGGATACGTGGGCAATACTAGGTTCGAAGTGGCTCCCACAACTGGCTCCCGGGGTTCTGGCTGCACGAGAGAACCCACCTCGTTTGCAGGCGGCTCCTCCGCAAGCTCCGCTGCAGCCCCGGCAAGGCCAGCCACCTCGTCAAGGCCATCGCCGTCCTCCAGAACTTCGAAGCCACCCGAGGATGAAAAAGAGTCAGTCACCTGCCACCAGCCCTAATCAATCCTCCGGCTGATACGCATCGTTCTCCGCCTAGTAAATAGTAGCCTCGCACGCCTCGTGAGTGGTCGGAATTTTCCCACCACGCCACGCTGACCACACTCCTGGCACTTCTCGTCCTATCAGCATTTCAACGGCTATCGCCATCCCGCTGCACGGTCGTCGTCCGGCAACAACAGTCTGATGGAAATGCTTCAACAACAGCCAGTTCGCTTTGGCGAACGTAGATTACGGCCTTGCCGCGGAGTTGCACAGGTTGCAAGCAGCGTCTTTGAGTTGCATGGCACCTCACTGCAACAGCCCGCCTACGCCAGTCAGTTGCAGCCCTTGGGTCCGAGCACGGTCCACCAGCATCGAGATGAGCTGCTCGTCCGAAGCCGCCCCTGCGGCTCCTGGACCGGGGGCGCTCGTCGACGCGCGCACTGGCTGGCGACCGCGGGCGACCCCGACCCACCGCGCGTCCCTCTCTATCCCCCTCGTGCCCTTCGGCGACGAGCCCGACGGGATCGCCGAGGAGACGCCTGGCGCACCCGCGGCGCCGCGGTGCGCGCCCTGGCCGCCCACCACGAGACCCGTCCCCCGCGCTCCTCCTGGAAATCAGCGGGCACCGGGAGGTGCGCCAACACCGCCCGGAGCCCTAAGAGGTCGTAACAGAATCAGCGGACGAGGCGTCGCCAGCAGATGGTGGCGGCGGCGAGGGTCAGGAACGCTTCATGGAGCGTCGCGGGGCTTCCCAGCGGATGCGTAAGCGGCGGAACCAGGCCGATGGTGCGCTCGACGACGTAGCGGTGGACGCCCAGCCCGGACCCGTGCGGGGCGCCGCGGCGGGCGATGACCGGTTTGACGCCCTTGGCCCACACCAGCCGCCTGTATTTGTCGTGGTCGTAAACGCAGTCGGCCAGCAGTCGCACGGGTCTTCGAAGGGGACGGCCAACCCGGCCTCGCACGGCGGCACCTTGGTCAGCAGCGGCATCAACTGTGTGACGTCGTTACGGTCTCCACTGGTCAGCGACAGGGCGAGCGGGGTGCCGCGCCCGTCGGTCAGCACGTGGTGCTTGGGCCCGGCCGGCCGCGGTCGACCGACCGGTTCTGGGCCGCCCTTGAGCGCGCGGACGTGCGAGCTGTCGATCAGCGCCCTGGACCAGTCCAGCTGCCCGGCGGCGCGCAACTCCTCCAGCAGCAACCGGTGCAACCTGTCGCACAGGCCCGCCTGGTGCCACTCAGCCAGCCGCCGCCAGCACGTCATACCCGAACCGAACCCCAGCTCCTGGGGCAGGAACTCCACCGGACCCCGGTGTGCAGCACGAACAAGATCCCGCACAGCACCTTGCGGTCGTCCAGCCGCTTACGCCCAGGGTGGTGCTTGCGGCGCTCAACCTTCGGCAGCAGCGGCTCGATCCGCTCCCACAGGCTGTCGGCCACGATCCATGGAGGTTGCTCACCCCTACGCACCCGCCCACACCACACCCGAATATCACGCCATGTCGCATCACATGCACATTTTGTTATGACCTCTAAGCGGCGCTTCGCGGCGCATCTCCCTGTTGCCGTTCTGCAGCCCCAGGGAGGACCGAGGGCGGCAGTGTGTAAGCGGCCGTTCTCAAGCGACCCTTCCAGGCCGTCACCTCGGTCCCCGCCGAGTCCCTTCACCAAGCACCAGCGGTGCCCGGCGAGAGCCATGGTGCCCTAGTGACCACTCCAGTGGACGTTCCCCCTGCCTCCTTTCACATGCGTGCAGGGGCTCACTCACCGTGGCGGGTCTCCCATGGCTGCCAGGTGGGGGCGTTTGGCTGTGCGGCCGTCCCCGGAGGAGCGGCCCTGGAGGCGGCGAAGGATCCAGGGGCCGACGAAGGTGGCGATCCATCGGGCTTCGGTGGCCGCGCGCTGCCAGGGCGGCGGGGTAGGCAGGGGCGGGAGCGGAGTAGCCCAGCTCGCGTCGGTTCCGGGAAGGTCGAGGGCGTGGGCGGTGGCGGCGGCGATGCGCGCGTGACCGAGTGGGGTGGCGTGAATGCGATCGGGGCTCCACAAGCGTGGATCGGTGCAAACGGGATGGCAGAAGGTGTCGACCAGGACCGCGTCCTGGCGGCGAGCGGCGTGCCGGATGCGGTCGTTGAAGTCCAGGACGCGTCCGCGCGCCAGCCGAGCCAGCGGAACGATCTTGGCGACGTCGGGAAAGGTGAAGGCCACCACGGTGGCACCGGAGTCGGTGAATGTCTCGATCATCTCCGTCAACGCGGCGGCCACTCGGCCAACGTCGGCGCCTGGACGGATCAGGTCGTTCATGCCGGCCATCACGGTGACCAGGTCCGGTTTGAGGTCGAGCGCTGGTCGAGTCTGCTCGGATTGGATCTGAGCGGCCAACCGTCCCCGAACCGCGAGGTTGGCATACCTGAGATCGGGGTTGTGGGCGGCCAGCATCCAGGCGAGCCGATCGGCCCAGCCCCGATAACCGGTGGCCTCCGAGCCGTCGTTCAGTCCCTCGGTCTGGCTGTCGCCCACCGCTACGTAGCGCTGGTACATCAGCCTCCCCTGCCTGCCTGGTCGCGGCGTTCCAGTTCACGGTACGGCTGCCGGGTGTTGGCCCTCCAGAAGTTGGCCACCGGCGCATCGAAGATTTTGATCCGGTCGCAGCCGGGCGCCTCGCCCTCCAGCAGGGCGGCCAGCACTGCGTTGCGGAACGACATAGCGGACAGCATAGTCAATTAATTGACTAGGTTCCCCGTTGTCGTTGTGGACGAACGACGGTGCCCTGCTGGGCGTAGTGCAGGTCGCGGCTCAGCGCGTGCAGGGACTCGCCCTTGTTGAGCTGCCGGGAGATCTTGCGGCTGGCGGACAGGTAGCGGGCGGCGTGGTTTGAGAGGCAAGCGCGAGGTATGAATCCGGCGACCTCGTTCTCGATGCGCTCGGACAGCGCGTTGAGGTCGCCGGCGACGCCGCGCCGTGTGTCGTTGAGGCGGTCGCAGTACTTCCAGACTCTGAGATGGTCATGTCGGAGTCCAGGACGCCGCCATCGGTTCCGCGGAGGCGCCGCCATGCGCGGTAGCCGGCGAGGAGGGCCTTCTACCAATCGGCAGCACGCCGGGTGGACACCTCAAGCTGAGCGGTTCTGGGCATCTGGGGGCACTCCTCATGATCGAGGACGGGGTTCCCAGTAACGCGACCCAACACAAGCCGCGCTATCTCAGGGACTTCACTGAACCCGGGGCACCTCAATCCGCGTCATGCCCATCTCCGTGAGCGAGCACGCTGGAATGGACGGTCCCTTCGTCGCTTTGAGCTTTGCCGGCGAACTAGACCAAGACGTCGTCTACCTGGAAGGTATGGGCGGCGAGGTCTTTGTCGAGGAGGTCGGCCAGGTCACCCGCTGTAATGTGAGGTTCGACCGCATTTGCGAACAGGCCCTAACCGAGAAGGACTCGGTCGCCCTGATCGCCGACATCACCGAGGAGTACCAGCGATCCAATGAGCCTCCACGATGACCTCTCAAGGGCCCGGTGGCGCAAGGCAAGCCGGAGTAGCGCGAGCGGAAGCGACTGCGTTGAGATCGCCCAGGTTTCGGACTTGATCGCTATTCGCGACTCCAAGGCCCCCAACGGCCCGACAGTCGTCATCGACCGAAAGGCCTGGCGGACACTCACCAACCGGGCGCATCGGGGCGAACTCGAACTCTGAATCCCCGCGCCCGCCGCGCGCACCGACACCCCTCCGCAGGACGCCCAGGGCCACGAGCCCCGGGATCACGGCCTGGAGCGGTCCGTCGAAGGGGCTGCCGCCGGACCAGGGCTGGTAACGAATACATCCTCTAGAGCACGCTGGCGGACGCAGGGCAGTCCTCGTGGCTTTGTGATTCGTGTCATCGGGGAACTCGACGACGGTCTCCACGAGGATCGGGGTCTACTGCCGCGCCCTGCGGCGCGATAGGAAAAGCCGACGCCGCTGCTGGTCGATGTCGGTGACGACCACGGTGATGGAGTCGCCGACCTCGACTGCGTCCTCGGGCCTGTCGAGGGGTGTGTCGGCGAGTTCGCTGAGATGGACCAGGCCTTCGATGCCGTCTTCGACGCGCACGAAGGCACCGAAGGGCACCAGCTTGGTGACCCGGCCGGGAAGGGGCTGCCCTACGCGGACGCGGTTGGCGAACTGCTGGAACGGGTCGGGTTGCAGGGCGCACAGCGACAGCCGGGCCTCGCCGTTGTGGGTGTCGAAGACCAGGAACTCGCAGGTGACGCGCTGCCCCACGGAGACGACATCGCAGGGGTCCTCGAAACGGAGCCAGGACAGTTCGGGGAAGGTGATGAAGCCGACGCCGGGGAAGACAGGATGGTCCGGGCCGTCATCCAGATCAATGAACACGCCGAACCGCTCTATCGACGCGACCGTGCCAGACAACCGCTGTCCCGGACGCAATGCCTTGAGAAATGCCCACAAGCGTGGATGCTCGGTGGCGGACAAGGAGAGCCGCACTTGCCGCTTCGCGAGATCGACGGCGAGCACCTCGGCCGATACTCGGGCGCCCGCTTCGAGTGGCGCAGTAGGTGGTCGGCCGAACGCGCGCCAGGACAGATCGAGCGCGCCGACGACACCGACGGGGTAGACGGGGAAGTCATCAAGGAGCACCGCCGCCTCCGACTGGGTGACCTCTGCAACCACGCCCGACAGGATGTCCCCAACGTCCACCGTCTCCAGAAACGCTGCGAGGGACTCATCCTCCCGCCGAGTTCCCATGACGCAAGGCTCCCACAAACGGATGGAAGACGGCTGGTACCGACCATCCGGTCACGTTTCGGCCCAACGGCAGGGGATGCGCCCCAGGGGATGGCCTGCTCGAAGCGCCAGAACGCGTACGTGGCAGTCGGGTCCGGGCAGTCTCACATGGCCCGGAACTCCTACCGCTACGGCGAGCCGCCACGTAGCCGAGCGTGACCGGCGGGTTGTCATAACTTCTGAACCCCACCAGCGGTCGAGGCGCCATTCCGCCGCTGACCTGGGCGAGTTTCAGAAATCCGACCGCGCGCGAGGCCCGGCTGCACGGTTATCCGGCCGGACGAACGCACCGCGCGCCGGTCTTATCCCGTCGCGTCCGGGCCGGAATCCAGCGCGCGGCCGGGCGGCGTCCACGCCGCGTGACCTGCGGCGACCTTTCTACCTTGGGGCTGGGGACACGTTTGGAAGCGGAGGGCCATGCAGCGCCGGCCTCTATTTGTCGGCTTCGGTCGAGCACTGCGAGGAAGCCCAGGTGCTCCAGCACGTGAATCAGTTGGTCGCGGTGCTGAGCAGGTCGCGATAGTCGGCGCATCGGACGGTGTGGCCGGGACGGCCGTCGAAGATGTTCAGCTCGACCTTCTTGACGCCGGGGATCGCCTGTGCGGTGCAGGCGAGCTGCGCCTGCCACAGGCGCGGCCATTTCTCGGGCCGGATCGTCGTCTGCAGCGCGACGGTGACGGTCCCCGAGTCGTCTGTTTCGCGGATGGCCGCTGGTGGCGCCCCAGGTGGACGGATGCCGTCCGGTGACGGGTCGGGCAGCCCGGCGACGATCCCGATACCGGGCAACGTGCTGTCCAGGCCCGCTTGGCGTTCGTTGTCGGTGACGCCGTACCCGAGTTGCCACAGCGGCATCAGCGGAGCCCCGGGCAATCCGGGCCGGACCACTGGCACCAGCCGGCCGCCCTTGACGAAGTAGATGGTGTTGTTGACGACCGGGCCCTGTCCGGTGGGCAGAGCTCCAACCCTGGTGATGCCGGTCGGCCGGACGCCGCAGCCGCTCACCAGGACCACAGCCGCGGCGAGCACGGCGCTGAGCACCGTCACGACGTGCCTGCCGCTCATCGTGTCCCCGCCACGGGCAGCCAGAGGGTGAACACCGCGCCCGCCTGGGGACCGGCGGATGCTTCCAGCGTCCCGCCGTGGAGCGATGCGTTCTCTCGCGCGATCGCCAGGCCCAACCCGCTGCCCGCGCTCCGCGAGCGGGCCGCCTCGGCCTTGAAGAACCGGTCGAAGATCAGTGGCAGCAGGTCGTCGGGGATGCCCGGTCCCGAGTCCGCGACCGAGAGTTCGAACCCCGGCACGCCGTCGCGCTCGGCACGGCGGACCTCCAAGCGCACCGGCGGCCGCCCGTGCCGGAACGCGTTGCCGACCAGGTTGGCCACGATGACGTCGAATCGGCGCGGGTCCACCCGGACCACCAGGTCGCCGGGGGCCGCGACCGCGACTTGGCCGGTCCAGCCGCGCGCGTCGAGGACGGCCGCAACAGCCTCGGCCACGACCACATCGTCCAGGACGAGCGCGGCCGCACCAGCGTCGAACCGGCTGATCTCGATCAGGTGCTCCACCAGCGCGCCGAGCCGCCGCGTCTCGGCCACCACCAGCCGCGCCGCCGTCGGATCCGGTTCGGCCTCCAGCACGTCGGTGAGGGCGGTCATCGCGGTGAGCGGAGTGCGCAGCTCATGGGAGACGTCCGCCACGAACCGCCGCGCCGCCTCCTCCAACGCGCGCAGCTCGGTCACCGTGGTCTCCAGGGCGCCCGCCGCCCGATTGAACGTGTGGGCCAGGTCGGCCAGCTCGTCCCGGCCCCGGACCTGCACTCGCGTCGTCAGCTCGCCCTCGGCGAGCGCCCGTGCCCCCGCGCCAAGGCGCCGGACCGGCCGCAGCAGCCCATGCGCGGCCGCCAATGCCAGTCCTAGCCCGAACAGCAGCGCAGCGGCATCCGCCATGACCATCGCCCGGATGAACGACCGTAGGTGAGCGGCTTCCCGATCCAGGCTGACGCTGACCAGGACAATCGGTGGGGCAGTGCGCTGCGCGCCGACCGCCGAGGCGCGATACACGGCCACGGACGTCCCGACCAGCAGGTACGGCCGTCCCAGATGCCGTACTCGCTGAACGACCATGGCCCGCACAGCCCGCGCCGCGAACACGGCGGGCACCGGCACGTGCAGGCAGCCAGGGGCAGGCGAAGGCACCGGCCGGCCCGGCGCTGACGTCACCACGCAGGCCCGCTGGCGCCGGTCGGCAGTGCTCAACGCCGCCTGCAGGGTCGCCTGCAGGGTCCTGTCCGCGTTCGCCGGCATCTGGACGGGCACCAGCCGTTCGACGGTCTGCCGGACCTGGGTCGCCACGGCGTCCCGGGTGCGTTCCAGCATCGCGTCGCGCACCAGCACGTACCCGACGCCGGATGCCAGCACCGACGCCAGCAGCGCCACGGCGGTGAACGCCGCTGCCGTCCGCATCCGCAGGCTCGTCATCGAGTCGCCGACCGGCACCCGGCCCCGAGCTTGCCGCGGCGCCGCGCTCCGATACCCGACGGCACCAGAGCTGCCGCCGGCCTTGTCGAAGGATCGCCCTGCCAGTGGAAAACGCTCAGCACCGGATCAGTATGCAGTCGGCCGTGATCATGCAGCGGCTATGTCTCGAAATCCAGACATAGAGCGAAGACGAACCGGCGCGTCCATGGGCGTGTGGTCGCGGTACGGGTTCCCGAACCGGGCTGTCTCGGTGTGCCGCCGCTTTTGCGATTGACCGCGCGACACGCGGGCCGGTCCCGGCTCCCGCCGATCCGCACCCGGCACAACTCGCTCCTTGCCCGCGTGGATCTCTTGAGGACCTCCGGAGTCGGGACCGGCGCCAAGGCCATCGCCTCGACCTAGACGTCGATATGCGCCTGATCGACGTCCACCTTCAGGAACACGGCGCCGACGCGCAGAGTCGCACGCTCGGAATGGGCGACGACGACCTCGATCTCATCCATGGGCGGCCACTATCCCGGAGATGATCACAGACGTCGCCCGGGTTTCGCGTGCGATTACGCAGTCGGCCGCCTCCCGCCATCCAGCGGCCTGGTGCATGACACCGACCCCTGATCAGGCCAAGCCCAGCAAGTTGTTAGGAGTCCTTAGTGCGGGCCTGTCCCCCGGACGGTTGGACAAGAGTGGGGCGGTCGCTACGGACGGGAGAGCCGGGCGATCGTCGGCATGGACATGAGTTGATTGAAGGCATCGTCCTTCGACAGCGACGCCAGACAGTCGATGCCGGACAGAGCGACGGCATGTGGGGCCTCGTGGTCGCGTGCGCCCACCATGGGCGTCTCTGTAGGGGAGGACAGCGAGATGACCGCGACTTGGCCGTAGTTGCGCAACTCGCGGATTCCTTCGGCTTCGCCGCCGTAGATGACCAGAATCCGGCCGGAGCCTGTCTGGCGACTGAGGAAGGCCCGTGTCTGCTCCAGGTCCTCGGTCAGCACCAAGCCGGGGACCCGATCCTCTTACAGAGTGCCAATATCTATCCCGAGTAGTCGCCATGCGTCCGCTCGGGTGAGAACGAGCTCGGTCGTGGTGCCTGGCGGACTGGTCGGTTGCGTCCACGGAGGTGGTGTACGAGTTTCCGCAGGTGAAGAGCGTGGCGTCGTGACGTGAGGCGGCCACCGCGTAGATCCTTCGAGATGGATGATCAAGAAGAAGGAGACAACGCGATGGCCGCGGACAACAGTGTGGACCCTGGCGAGTGGATTGCCGAGCAGATCGGGGCGTGTGAGCCGGATCTGCTGCGGTCGATGGTCAAGACGATGGCCGAGGCGCTCATGTCGGCGGAGGCCGACGCGGTGTGCGGCGCCGACTACGGGACCCGTTCGGATGACCGGGTCAACCGCCGCAACGGCTACCGGCCCAGGGACTGGGACACTCGCGCGGGCACCGTGGAGCTGGCGATCCCCAAGCTGCGGTCGGGGTCCTACTTCCCCGAGTGGCTGCTGGAGCGGCGCCGCCGGGCAGAGCAGGCCCTGGTCAGCGTGGTCGCCACCAGCTATCTGCTGGGCGTCAGCACCCGGCGGGTGGACAAGCTGGTGGAGCAGATGGGCATCAAGGGCATCTCCAAAAGCCAGGTGTCGCAGATGTCGAAGGTGCTGGACGCCCAGGTCGCCGCGTTCCGCAACCGGCCGTTGGAGGGCGGCCCGTATGCGTTCGTGTGGGTCGATGCCCTGACCCAGAAGGTCCGCGAGGGCGGCCGGATCGTCAACGTGCACGTGCTGGTGGCCACCGGCGTCAACGCCGACGGGCACCGCGAGATCCTCGGCGTCGAGGTCACCTCGGCCGAAGACGGCGCCGGGTGGCTGGCGTTCCTGCGCGGGCTGGTCGCCCGCGGCCTGACCGGCGTCCAACTGGTCATCTCCGACGCCCACGCCGGCCTGGTCGAGGCGATCGGGGCGACACTGCCCGGGGCGGGCTGGCAGCGGTGCCGGACGCACTACCTGCGCAACCTGCTGACCAGGGTGCCCAAGTCGGCGCAGCCGTGGGTGGCCACGCTGGTGCGCACCATCTTCGACCAACCCGCTGCCGAAGAGGTCCGCGCCCAGCACGCCCGCGTCGTCGCCTCACTGGAGGCCAAGCATCCCGATGCCGCCGAGCACCTGGCCGAGGCCGAACCCGATCTGCTGGCCTTCACCGCGTTTCCGCGGCAGATCTGGCGGCAGATCTGGTCGAACAATCCTCAGGAACGCCTCAACAAGGAGATCCGGCGACGCACCGACGTGGTCGGGATCTTCCCCGACCGGGCCGCGATCGTCCGCCTCGTCGGCGCCGTCCTGATGGAGCAGACCGACGAATGGACCGAGGCCCGCCGCTACATGGGCCTGGAATTCCTCGCCAAAGCCCGCCTGCGCGTCATCGACGGCACCACACCAGACCCCAAGATCGACAACCAGGAACTCACCGCTTAACCTGCAGAAACAGGATCACGCGGAGGCCGACTCATACACCACTCCGCTGGACGTGACCGACTGGTCAGGACGTCTATGACTAGGCGGCGGACGGCGTTCTCGCCTGTTGGTCCGCCGAGTGGAACCCAATTGTGGCGCACGGCCCGAGGCTGTACAGGTCGGATGGTGGTTGACCGGCGGAGGTTGAAGATCGCAGAGCCACCTCGGGCTGAGAGCGTCGCTTCACCTGGCTGAACGCCGACCTTGCTGCTGAGGCGACGGCTCGCCGATACCTACTCAAGATGGCAGCAGCCTGCACTCCGACGGCTGCGGAGACGACCTGGACGAGTCGCTGTCCGCCGTGCTGGAGGCCTTCGTTGATCGGGTCGGGATGCTGCTGGCTCACAC
>NZ_JBEZFD010000038.1:0-49838 GCF_040649235.1 Spirillospora sp. NPDC049024 | reverse complement strand
AAACACCCGGTCCCATCCCGAACCCGGAAGTTAAGCCCTTCAGCGCCGATGGTACTGCATGGGAGACCGTGTGGGAGAGTAGGACGCCGCCGGACTTGAATTGGTCGAGGGTCGCCCCGGATTGTGCGGGGCGGCCCTCGACGCATGTCGTGGCCAGGCCAAAGTAGGCTGAAGAGTCCACCGAACCACATCAAAAACAGTGACGGACGTGATGAGCGCGGAAGAGGACGGCCGCGGCGACGACAGCCGCGAGCGGCGGGGCGACAACGGGCGGCGGAACACGCCGGCCCGGCGTGGGGGCGATTCCCGCGGCGGCCAGGGAGGGCCCGGGGCCCGCAAGGGCGGTGGTCCTCGCGGCGGGGCGTTCCGCGCCGGTGGCCCGCAGGGCGGGCGCGGCCGTCCTGGCGGCGGGCAGGAGCGGGACGCGCGCGGTAAACGCGACGACCGCAAGCCCGGCCGCCCCTTCAAGCGTTCCGAGGAGGGGCGCCCCGAATCCCGTGAGGGCCGCTCGGACAGCCGCTTCGGCGGCCAGCGCGGCGGTGAGCGCAGAGACACCCGGTTCTCGGGCCAGCGCGGTGAGCGCAAGGAAGGCCGCTTCTCCGGTCAGGGCGGCGAACGCCGCGACGGTCGGCCCTCGGGTCAGGGCGGTGAGCGTCGGGAGAGTCGATTCTCTGGTCAGCGCGATGAGCGTCGGGACAGCAGGTTTTCCGGGCAGCGCGGTGAGCGCAAGGAGGGCCGGTTCTCGGGCCAAGGCGGCGAGCGTCGCGACAGCCGTTTCTCCGGCCAGCGCGATGAGCGTCGGGACGGTCGGCCCTCTGGCCAGGGTGGCGAGCGTCGGGACAGCCGGTTCTCCGGCCAGCGTGGCGAGCGCAAGGAAGGCCGGTTCTCCGGTCAGGGCGGCGAACGCCGTGACGGTCGGCCCTCGGGTCAGGGCGGTGAGCGTCGGGACAGCCGGTTCTCCGGGCCGCGTGGGGAGCGCAGGGACAATCGGTTCTCTGGGCCGCGCGGCGAGCGTAGGGACAGCGGGTTCTCTGGGGAGCGCGGCGAGCGGCGGGAAGGGCGGCCCTTCGAGAGCCGCGGGCCCCGCGCGGGCCAGGGCGGCGGGCCGCGCCGTGAAGGGCGTCCCGGCGGGTTCCAGGGCCGCGGCGGTCAGGGTGAGCGGCGCACCGAGGGGCGTCCGCAGGACCGTCCGTTCCGGGGCCGCCGTGATGACCGCGACGACCGCCGTACGGGCGGGCAGCGGTTCGAAGGCCGGCGTGAAGGCCGCCCCGGCGACCGTGAGAAGCCGTTCAAGGGCCGCGGCGGGCCGCGGCGCCCCCAGGACGGCGGGCGCTCCTACGGACCGCCTCGCGACCGCGGGGAACGGCCCGCACGGTACGAGGAGCGTGAGCGGCCGGCGCCCAAGCACGACGATCCGCTGCTGCCCGAGGACGTCACCGGCGACGAGCTGGACGTCGAGGCGCGCGAGGAGCTGCGCACCCTGCCGAAGGAGCTGGCGACGAAGGTCGCCCGGCACCTGGTGATGGCGGGCCGCCTCGCCGAGGACGAGCCGGAGCAGTCCTACCGGCACGCCAAGGCGGCGCGGCGGCTCGCGTCCCGCGTCGGGATCGTCCGGGAGGCCGCCGGGATCGCGGCGTACCACGCGGGCGAGTGGGCGGACGCGCTCGCCGA
Source organism: Spirillospora sp. NPDC049024 (assembly GCF_040649235.1). Taxonomy (NCBI): domain Bacteria; kingdom Bacillati; phylum Actinomycetota; class Actinomycetes; order Streptosporangiales; family Thermomonosporaceae; genus Spirillospora; species Spirillospora sp. NPDC049024. The sequence continues at coordinate 48,167 of NZ_JBEZFD010000038.1, read as the reverse complement.
GCTGCGGGCCGCGCGGCGGCTGGGCGCCGGCGACCACTCCTACCTGCCCCTGATGGCCGACTGCGAGCGCGGTCTCGGGCGGCCCGAGCGCGCCCTCGACCTGATCAAGTCGCCGGAGGCGGAGAAGCTCGACCCGATGGGACGCGTCGAACTGCGCATCGTGGAGTCGGGCGTGCGGCGCGACATGGGCCAGACCGACGCGGCCGTGGTCACCCTGCAGATCCCCGAACTGCGCGACCGGCGGCTCCGCCCGTGGTCGGTGCGGCTGTTCTACGCCTACGCGGACGCGCTCGTCGAGGCGGGACGCGAAAGCGAGGCGTCCGACTGGTTCGCGCGGGCCGCCGCGGCCGACCGGGACGGGGACACCGATGCCGCCGAACGGTACGCCGAACTCGAAGGCCTCCACATCCTCGACACCGAGGAGGACGACACCGACGACGTCCATGTGGAGGAGACCCACGACGTTCCGGTGGAGGACACTCACGACCTCCAGGCCGAGGAGAGCGACGACGTTCAGTCGGAGGAGGCCGACGGCGTTCAGGCCGAGGAAGCCGACGACATCCAGGCCGGGGAGGCCGACGGCGTCCCGGCCGGGGAGATCGACGGTGTTCGGGCCGAGGATGCCGGCGGTGTTCAGGTCGACGAGACCGTAGAGGCGGGGGAGACCGAGCCTGCCGACGTGCCCGAGGCCGAACACGGTGACGCGGAGGAGCCGCGGGAACCGGGCGAGGCGTCGGCCACGGACATCGAGTTCCGGCCCGCCGAGCCCGAGGTGCGGGAGACGACGGACGAGAGCGCCCCGCAGGCCCCGATGCTGTTCCTGGAGCCGAGGCAGGCCGACGAGGAGCGGCCGCCGCCGGAGGAATGACGGCCGGTACTTGACTGGCGGGTAGGTTTCCCGGATATTCACGGGACCGCGCCGTTCGGGGGGCCGTCGGACGCGTCCGGCGGTGATCGACTCTTTGGAGTTGCCATGCCCCTGGACCGACGCACGTTCCTGCGCGCCACCGCCGTCGCGGGCGGGACGACCGCCTTCTCGGGCGCGCTGTGGCAGCGGGCCTTCGCCTCGGGCCCGGCCCAGCCCGGTCCGAGTCCCTACGGTCCGCTGCGGCCCGCGGACGGCAACGGGGTGCAGCTGCCGGAGGGCTTCACCAGCCGGGTCGTGGCGCGCTCGCTCCAGCGCGTCGAGGGGACGAGGTACACGTGGCACCCCGCCCCGGACGGGGGCGCGTGCTTCCGCGACGGCGACGGCTGGATCTACGTCAGCAACTCGGAGGTGCCCGTCGTCGGCGGCGTGTCGGCCCTGCGGTTCGACGCGTCCGGGAAGGTCGCCTCGGCGTACCGGATCCTGAACGGCACGACGCTGAACTGCTCCGGCGGGGCGACCCCGTGGAGCACGTGGCTGTCGTGCGAGGAGCACGACCTCGGCCTCGTCCACGAGACGGACCCGCGCGGGCAGAAGGGGGCGGTCGCCCGGCCGGCGCTGGGCCGGTTCAAGCACGAGGCGGCGGCCTCCGACCCCGAGCGGAAGGTCGTCTACCTCACCGAGGACCAGCCGGACGGCTGCTTCTACAGGTTCCGGCCCCGGACGTGGGGCGACCTGTCGTCCGGGACGCTCGAGGTGCTGGTGGGCTCCGGGACGGGGCCCGTCCAGTGGGCGAAGGTGCCGAACCCCGAGGTCTGGCTCACGCCGACCCGGGACCAGGTGGACGGCGCCATGCGCTTCGACGGCGGCGAGGGCTGCTACTACACGCACGGCGTCTGCTACTTCACCACCAAGGGCGACAACCGCGTGTGGGCGTACGACGCGGCGGGCGGGCGGCTGGACATCGCCTACGACGACGACCTCGTCACCACCGGCGAGGCCCCGCTGCACGGCGTCGACGCCGTGACCGCGACGGCGTCCGGTGACCTCTACGTCGCCGAGGACGGCGACAACATGGAGATCAACCTCATCACCACCGGCGGGATCGTGACGCCGTTCCTGCGCGTCGTCGGCCACGACGAGTCGGAGATCACCGGGACCGCGTTCAGCCCGGACGGGGCGCGCCTGTACTTCTCCTCCCAGCGCGGCAAGAGCGGGTTCATCGCCGGGACGGACGGCTACACCTTCGAGGTGACCGGCCCCTTCCGCCGCTGACGGGCCCCGGGCGTGCCGGGTGCCGTCACGCGTGCCTGCTCAGGGCGTGCATGATCCCGGCGACGTTGCTCTCGGTGCTGTTCAGTACCTCGTACTTGGCGGCCAGCCCCGGATCGACGCCGTCCTTGGTGATCGCGTAGCGGTCCCTGGTGCGGTCGACGACCATGGCGACGGCGTGGTCCAGGTCGAGGCCCCGGTCGTGGGCGTCCTGGACGGCGTCCACCCAGATGCGCAGCTCCTCCGCGGAGCGCTCCAGCGTGTCCTGGACCTCCTGCACGGGCCCGTAGTGCGCGAACAGCAGGCGCTGCGGGCCCAGGGACCGGAACTTGCCGAGCGACTCCAGCGCCGTGTCGAGGTCGAAGTCCGGGGGAGGCGTGGCGGGCCGCACGTCGGCCGTCTCCGGGATGTAGATGCCCGCGGCGTCGCCCACGTAGAGGTCGCCGGTCTGCGAGTCCATCAGCCCGACGTGGTGCTTGGCGTGGCCGGGGGAGTAGTGCGACTCCAGCCGCCGCCCGCCGCCGAGGTCGATCACGCCGGTGTCCTCGACGGCCCGGATGCGGGCCGCGTCCGTCGGCTTCAGCTCGCCGAACAGGGTGTCGAGGCTGTCCCCGTAGACCATGCGGGCGCTGCGCATGAGGCGGGACGGGTCCGCCAGGTGCCGCGCGCCCTTCTCGTGGACGACGATCTCCGCCCGCGGGTACATCCCGGCGATGTCGCCGACGCCGCCCGCGTGGTCGAGGTGGATGTGCGTCACGACCACGCTCGCCAGGTCGTCGGGTCCGACGCCCAGTTCCCGCAGCGCCGCCTGCACGACGGGCGCCGAGCCGGACGTTCCCGGCTCCACCAGGCATGGCCGGTCGGAGAGGATCAGATATCCGGCGGTGATGCCGGAGTACCCGGCCATCCGCGTGTCGATCTCGTAGACGTCCCCGCCGAGCGGCGTGATGGTGGTCGTGGTGTCCATTCCCCGATCATGGCCTCTGCGGGGCGTCGGGGTCGAGCAGCCGCAGGACGAGGCCCGTGCGGGGCTTGGGGCCGAACGAGGTCGACTTGCGCGGCACGCGTTCGCCCCCGCCCGCGATCGCCAGCACGTCCTCCACCCGGAGCGGGTTCAGGATCACGGCCGTCCCGCCGCTGCGCCGGGCGCGGGCGACGGCCGCGGACGGGTCGTCGTGCACGACCTCGACGGTGTTCTCGTCCTCCGGGACGCCCCACACGCCGCCGATCAGGAGGTGGTCGAGGACGGCGGTGTCGAGCGCGGACCAGCGCGCCGAGTGCCCGGACGGCATGGCGTCGCGCAGGGCGTCCGGGTCCGGGCCCGTGAGCAGGTGGAGGGAGTCGCCGCCGCCGAGGAGGAACGCGGGACCCTCCGCGCGGGCGAGGGCGTCCAGGGCCGCCTCCTCGTCCGGGAAGGCGGACACGTGGAAGACCTGGCGCGCCTTGTCCAGCGCGACGTCCGGGCGGAGGCCGGGGAGCACGCGGTGGATGGCGCCGAGGTGCGGCGGGTAGCGCGTCGAGTCGACCAGCAGGGCGAGGCCCGCGTCCCAGGGGCCGGGGCCGTCGCCGGCCGCGTGGCGGCGCGCCTGGAGGGCGCGGTAGGTGGCGTAGCGGTGGTGCCCGTCGGCGATGAGGGCCTGCTTGCCGCGGAGGTCGGCCTCCACCCGCGCGTGCAGGGCGGGGTCGGCGACGCGCCACAGCCGGTGGGTCAGCCCGTCGTCGGCGTCGAACTCCATCAGCGGCGTCCCGGCCGCGGCGTCGTCGACGACGCCGGCCGCGTCGCCGCCGCCCTCGTACACCAGGAAGATCGGCTCCAGGTTGGCGTTCGCCGCCGCCATCAGCGCGAGCCGGTCGCGGACCGGGCCGGGGAAGACGTTCTCGTGCGGCAGCACGACGCCGTCGGACTCCGCGCGCAGGCCGAGGCCGCCGATCAGGCCGCGCTGCAGGACCGCCCCGCCGCGGGCGGCCTCGTAGACGTACAGGGCCGGCTCGGGGTCGACGGTCAGCGCGCCGCGCTCCAGCCAGCGGCGCAGCCGCCGGCCGGCCTCGGCGTAGGTCTCCCCGGCCGCGCGCGGGAGGTTGAGCCGGATGATGTTGTGGCCGCCCTCCGCCAGCAGCCGCAGCGCCGCCGCCTCGTCGATCAGGTCGTACGGCGGCATGGTCACCGAGGCGAGGTCGCCGGCCACCTCGGGGACGAAGCGGACGCCGCGGAACGGGGCCAGTTCCAGGCCGCCGCCCGTGCGCGGAGCCGCCGTCCCGAAGATCCGTGCGCTGAACTCCTCGGGGTCGAGACCGGAGGAGAGGTCGTCGTCCACGCTGGGCATGCTATTCAGCGGAGGGCGTCCGGAGGCGCGGCGGGTACGGTCGTAGTGATCGATGTCCGAGGGGAGGTCCACATGAGTACTCAAGGACCCGGACGGCCGGAGGATTCCCCAGGCGACGACCCGGACGAGCACGCGGCCCCGCCGCAGGGCGGCGTCTACGAGTGGTACACGCGGGGTCTGGAGCTGCTGCGGGCGGGCAGCGCCGCGGCGGCGCTCCAGCTGCTGACCAGGGCGGCCGAGGCCGAACCGCAGTCGCACAGCATCCGGGAGGCGCTCGCCCGCGCCCAGTTCGGGGCGCGGCAGTTCGACGCGGCCGCCGAGAGCTTCCGCGGGATCGTGGAGGAGGAGCCCGCCGAGGACTACGCGCGGTTCGGGCTCGGGCTGTCGCTCAGCCGGATGGGCGACTTCGAGGCCGCCGTCGAGCATCTCGCGCTCGCCGCGGCCATGCGCCCCGAGAACAAGGACTACGCGCGGGCGTTGCAGCACGCCAGAGCCACCCTCGCCGCCCGGCGCTGACCCGCCCCTTACCCGTCGGTAACACCCCCCGTACGATCCCAGGCATGAGGAGCCCGATGAAAGGCAGCGAACGCCCCCTGAGCGAGGCGTACGACGTCGCCCTGCTCGACCTCGACGGCGTCGTGTACGTCGGCCGCAGGCCCGTCCCGGCGGCGGCGGAGTCGCTCGCCAAGGCCCGCGCGGCCGGGCAGCGCCTGGCGTTCGTGACCAACAACGCGTCGCGGACGCCGTCGGCGGTCGCCGCGCTGCTCACCGAGGTCGGCGTCCCCGCGGAGGCGGAGGACGTGGTGACCTCGGCCCAGGCCGCCGCCCGGCTGCTGGCCGAGCGCCTGCCCGCCGGGTCGGAGGTGCTGGTGGTGGGCGGCATGGGCCTGCGCCACGCCCTCTACCAGCAGGGCCTCCGCCCGGTGTCGACGGCGTCGCGGCGCCCCGCCGCCGTCGTCCAGGGCTACCACCCCGACCTCGGCTACGGGCTGCTGTCCGAAGGCGCCCAGGCGGTCAGCATGGGCGCCCTGTTCGTCGGGTCCAACGGCGACCTGACCATCCCCGGCGGCGAGGGGCCGCCGCACCCCGGGAACGGGGCCCTCCTCCGCGTGATCAGCTCCGCCACCGGCGTGGAGCCGGTCGTCACCGGCAAGCCCGAGCGGCCGCTGCACCAGGAGTCGATCCTGCGCACCGGCGCCGAGCGCCCGCTGGTGGTCGGCGACCGCCTCGACACCGACATCGAGGGCGCCTACAACGGCGGCGCCGACAGCCTGCTCGTCTTCACCGGCGTAACCGGCCATCTGCAGGCGCTCACCGCCCCGCCCCACCGGCGCCCCACCTATCTCGCGCCCGACCTCTCCGGCCTGCTCGTGCCGCATCCGGAGACCGTCCGGGAGGACGGCGCCCACCGCTGCGGCGGCTGGACGGCGCAGCGCGACGGCGGAACGTTCGCGCTCAGCGGATCCGGCGATCCCTACGACGGCCTCCGCGCCCTCGCCTCCGCCGCCTGGGAGGGCGAGGAGCCGCCGCCGGCAGAGGCGTTCAGCGAGGCCCTGGAGACCCTTTCGCTCTGAAGGCCTGGGCGCTGCGGGACGGCCCGCGGTCAGAGGAGCTTGCGCAGGCGGAGGAGGTCGAAGATGCTCGCCTCGATCTTCAGGCGGCCGGCGGTCCACGCCTTGGCCGGGTTCAGCTCGTCGAACGCCATCGCGACGAGGTCGTCGCTCTCCACGGTGAGGCGCACCTGCGCGGCCCTGGGGTCGTCGTCGTGCTCGAACGGGTCGAGGCCGCCCTCGTGGAGCCGGGTCCGGTAGGCCAGCCCGAGGTCCGCGACACGGCAGCTGATCGTCCGCTCGACGACGTGCTCGGCGAGCCGGTCGGCGTCGACCTCCCCCAGGCGCGCCGCGATACGCTCCAGCGCCGCACGGCACTCCTCCTCGTTCGCCATGGTCAGGCCGTTCCCCGTTCGTCCGGCATCGATGTCGTTCAGGGACGGTAGCGTTCATGGTGAGCCGGAGGCGACTCGTCGCGTGGCTCCGGGAGCACTGGGAGGTAAACGTGATGTCCGACGAGGCCGCGGAGGAGCCGGAGTTCCCGGCCGTGCCGCCGCCCGACCCGACCGGCGACCCGCGCGTGGACGCGGCCGTCGCCCTCCTCGGCGAGCTCGGCGGGCGGCCCGTCCCCGCGCACGTGGAGGTGTTCGAGGACGTCCACCAGCGGCTCCAGGAGCTCCTCGCGGCCGCCGGCCAGGACGAGCGGCCCGCGCCGCCCCGGCCCGCCTTCCCCGACGCCCTGCGCCCCCGTGAGTAGCCGGCGCCGCCTGGACGCCGAACTGGTGCGCCGCGGGCTGGCCCGCTCGCGCGAGCAGGCCGGGCAGCTGATCGCCGACGGGCGGGTCCGCGTCGGCGGGCAGACCGCGGCGAAGGCGGCCACGCAGGTCGAGACCGGGTCCGCGATCGTCGTGGCCGACGCCGGCGGCGGCCCCGAGTACGTGTCGCGCGGCGGCCACAAGCTCGCCGGCGCGCTGGAGGCGTTCCAGGGCCTTGAGGTCAAGGGCCGCGTCTGCCTGGACGCGGGCGCCTCGACCGGCGGGTTCACCGACGTCCTGCTCCGCGCCGGCGCCGCGCACGTCTACGCGGTCGACGTCGGGTACGGGCAGATCGCCTGGTCGCTGCGCACCGACGACCGGGTCACCGTCATGGAGAGGGTCAACATCCGCGACCTGGAGCCCCGGATGCTCGGCGGCGCGCCGCCGAGCCTCGTCGTCGGCGACCTGTCGTTCATCTCGCTGAAGCTCGTCCTCGGGCCGGTCCAGCGGTGCGCGGCCCCCGAGGCCGACTACGCGGTCATGGTCAAGCCGCAGTTCGAGGTCGGCAAGGACCGCGTCGGCGCGGGCGGCGTCGTCCGCGACCCGGAGCTGCGCGCCGACGCGGTGCGCGGCGTGGCCGGGCACGCGGCGACCCTCGGCCTCGGCGTCCTCGGGGTGGCGGCGAGCCCGCTTCCGGGGCCGTCCGGCAACGTGGAGTACTTCCTGTGGCTGCGCGCCGGAGCCCCTCCGCTGGACGAGGACGCCCTGGCGAAGGCCATCGCGGAGGGCCCGCAGTGAGCGGCGGCGCAGCGCCGCGCGTACAGAGGGCGTCCGAACCGGGAACGCCCCGCGCGGGGGCGTTCGTCCAGACGTCTGTACGCCGGAGAGCGTCGGGGAGTGGGGCGAGAGCATGAGCACAAGGTCGGTGCTGGTCGTGACGCACACCGGGCGGCCCGAGGCGGTCCGCAGCGCCCAACTGGTCATCGAGCGGCTCAGCGAGGCCGGGATCTGCGTCCGGGTCCTGGACGGCGAGGCCGACGACATCGGCTGCACGGGCGTGGAGGTCATGCCCAGCAACGCCGCGGCCGCCGACGAGGCCGAGGTCGTCATGGTCCTCGGCGGCGACGGGACGCTGCTGCGCGCCGCCGACCTCACCCGCAGCTCCGGCACCCCGCTTCTCGGCGTGAACCTCGGCCATGTCGGGTTCCTCGCCGAGGCCGAGCGCGACGACCTCGCCGCCACCGTCGACCGGGTCGTGACCCGCCGCTACGACGTCGAGGAGCGCATGACCGTCGACGTCACCGCCCGCCGCAACGGCACCGTCCTCGGCACGACGTGGGCGCTGAACGAGGCCAGCATCGAGAAGGCCGAGCGGGAGCGGATGCTGGAGGTCGTCGCCGAGATCGACGGCCGGCCCCTGTCCAACTGGGGCTGCGACGGTGTGGTGTGCGCCACCCCGACCGGCTCCACCGCCTACGCGTTCTCCGCCGGCGGCCCGGTCGTGTGGCCGGAGGTGGAGGCGATGCTCGTCGTGCCGATCAGCGCGCACTCGCTGTTCGCGCGCCCGCTGGTGGTCTCGCCGCGCTCGTCGGTCGCGGTGGAGGTGCTGCCCGACACGCCCCGCGCGGTGCTGTGGTGCGACGGGCGGCGCACGCTCGACCTGCCGCCGGGCGCGCGGGTCGAGGTCCGCCGCGGCGCCGAGCCCGTCCGGCTCGCGCGGCTGCACCTCACCCCGTTCACCGACCGGCTGGTCACGAAGTTCGGGCTGCCCGTGACGGGCTGGCGCGGCCGGGTCCGGCAGCCGTCCCGGCCGTCCCCGCCGCTGGGCGACTCGCAGGTCGGGGACGCCCCGGCGGCCGGGGGCATCGCCGGCTACCCGGGGCCCGGCTTCCCGCCCGAGGGGGCGTCCCCGGGGCCGGACGGGGAGGCGGCGGGCGGGCAGAGGAGATAATCTCCACAGGCGCTGATCGGGGATCTGGTTGCGGAGGGTTGTGACGCTGGTGCGTCCGATGGTCGATGAGGTGCGGATCCAGGGCCTCGGGGTGATCGACGAGGCCGTGCTCGATCTGTCGCCGGGCTTCAACGTGGTGACGGGGGAGACCGGGGCGGGCAAGACCATGGTGGTCACCAGCCTCGGGCTGATGTTCGGCGGCCGCGCCGACCCGCAGCGGGTCAGGCCCGGTGCGGGACGCGCCACGGTCGAGGGCCGCATCGTCGTCGACCCGGGCGGCCGCGTGGTCGAGCGGGTCGAGGACGCCGGCGGCGAACTCGACGACGGCGCGCTGATCGTCACGCGCTCGGTGTCGGCGGAGGGCCGGTCCCGCGCGTTCCTCGGCGGCCGGTCCGTCCCCGTCAGCGTGCTGATCACCCTGGCGGACGACCTGGTCGCCGTGCACGGGCAGTCCGACCAGCAGCGGCTGCTGCAGTCGTCGCGGCAGCGCGGCGCGCTCGACCGGTACGCGGGCGGCTCGCTGACCAAGCCGATGCGCGCCTACACCAAGACCTACCAGCGGCACCGCCAGGTCAGCGCGCTGCTGGAGGAGCTGACCACGCGGGCGCGCGAGCGGGCCCAGGAGGCGGACGTGCTCCGCTTCGGCCTGGAGGAGATCGAGAAGGTCGACCCCAAGGACGGCGAGGACACCGACCTCGCCGCCGAGGAGGAGCGCCTCGGGCACGCCGACGCGCTGCGCGGCGCCGCCGACACCGCGCACGAGGCCCTGCTCGGCGACCCGGCCGCCGCGTTCGAGGCCGCGAACGTGACCGGCCTGCTGGGCCAGGCCCGCAACGCGCTGGACGCGGTCCGCGACCACGACCCGGAGCTCGCGGCCCTCGCCGACCGGCTCGCCGAGGCCGGCTACCTGGTCTCCGACGTCGGCACCGACCTGGCGTCCTACGCCGAGTCCGTGGACGCCGACCCGGCGCGGCTCGCGGCCGTCCAGGAGCGGCGCGCCGAGCTGACCGCGCTCACCCGCAAGTACGGCGGGACGGAGGGGACGGTCACCGAGGTCCTGGAGTGGGCGCGCAGGTCCGCGGCCCGGCTCGCCGAGCTGGAGGGCGACGACGACCGCATCGACGAGCTGCGGTCCGAGCACGCCGAGCTGACCGAGCGGCTCGCCGCCGAGGCCGCGGAGCTGACCGCGGTCCGGACCCGGGCCGCCGAGCGGTTCTCCGAGGCCGTCACCGAGGAGCTGACCGCGCTGGCGATGCCGCACGCCCGCGTCGTCGTCACCGTCACCCCGACCGGCGACCACGGCCCCCACGGCGTCGACGAGGTCGAGGTGCGGCTCGCCCCGCACCCCGGGTCGCCGCCGCTGCCGCTGCACAAGGGCGCCTCGGGCGGCGAGCTGTCCCGCGTGATGCTGGCGATCGAGGTCGTGTTCGCGGGCGCCGACCCCGTCCCGACGTTCGTGTTCGACGAGGTCGACGCGGGCGTCGGCGGCAAGGCGGCGGTGGAGATCGGGCGGCGGCTGGCGCGGCTGGCCCGCAACGCCCAGGTGATCGTCGTCACGCACCTGCCGCAGGTCGCCGCGTTCGCCGACCAGCACCTGCTGGTGGAGAAGTCCGACGACGGCACCGTCACCAGCAGCGGCGTCACCGCCCTCGACCGGGAGGGCCGCGTCCGGGAGCTCTCGCGCATGCTCGCCGGCCTGGAGGACTCCGAGCTCGGCCGCGCGCACGCCGAGGAGCTGCTCGCCATGGCCGCCGAGGAACGGTAGCGGCGGCCCCGGAATCCCCCGTCAGACCGCACGTCAGACCCCATGTCAGCGCCGCCGCGGGCCGCCGCCCGCTCCGGCAAAGATTACAGAGAGTGCGTGAACGGACACGCCTGGACAGTCGTCGTTTCCGGCGTCCGCTCCCGTGCTCTGGCAGGATGGCAGTTGATGAACGAGTCATCACCCACCGCGGAGCGGCGCGCCCGGCTGGCCCAGAGGCTGCCCCGGCGCGTGCTCACGCTGGGCCGCGGCCGCGACGACGGGCGGCCCGGGGTCAGCTCCACGGTCCGGCTCGACCGCCGCACCAAGGACCTGACCAAGCGGCTGCAGCCCGGCGAGGTCGCGGTGATCGACCACGTCGACCTCGACCGCGTCAGCGCCGAGGCGCTGGTGTCGCGCGAGGTCGGCGCCGTCGTCAACGTCGCGCCCAGCATCTCCGGCCGCTATCCGAACCTCGGCCCGCAGATCCTGATCGAGGCGGGCATCCCGCTGGTCGACGACGTCGGCCCCGAGATCTTCAGCAAGCTGCAGGAGGGCGACCAGGTCCGCGTCGAGGGGCCCGCCGTGCACCGGGGCGAGGAGGTCGTCGCCAAGGGCACCGAGCAGACCGCCGAGTCCATCGAGGAGGCGCTGACCGAGGCCAAGGCCGGGCTCGCCTCCCAGCTGGAGGCGTTCGTCGCCAACACGATGGAGTACGTCAAGCGCGAGCGCGACCTGCTCATCGACGGCGTCGGCGTCCCCGACGTGGCCACGAGGATCGGCGGGCGGCACGCCCTGATCGTGGTGCGCGGCTACCACTACCGCGAGGACATCGCGACCCTGCGCCCCTACATCCGCGAGTACCGCCCCGTGCTGATCGGGGTGGACGGCGGCGCCGACGCGCTGATGGAGGCCGGCTACCGCCCCGACATGATCGTCGGGGACATGGACTCGGTCTCCGACGACGCGCTCACCTGCGGCGCCGAGCTCGTCGTGCACGCCTACCGCGACGGCCGCGCGCCGGGCCTGAAGCGCGTGCACGAGCTGGGCAAGGACGCCGTGGTGTTCCCCGCCGCCGCCACCAGCGAGGACATCGCGATGCTCCTCGCCGACGACAAGGGCGCCACCCTGATCGTCGCGGTCGGCACGCACGCCAACATGGAGGAGTTCTTCGACAAGGGGCGCGCCGGCATGGCCAGCACGTTCCTCACCCGGCTCCGCGTCGGCAGCAAGCTCGTCGACGCCAAGGGCGTCAGCCGGCTCTACCGCAGCCGGATCTCCACCTGGTCGCTGCTGTTCCTCGTCCTCGGCGCGTTCATCGCCATCGTCACCGCCGTCGCCATGTCCCCGGCGGGGGACGTCATCAGTCCCCTGCTCGCCGACCGCTGGCACGCCTTCCTCTTCTGGCTGACCGGACTCTTCACGTGATCGATTTCCGCTACCACCTCGTCTCCATCGTCGCGATCTTCCTCGCGCTGGCGCTCGGCATCGTCCTGGGCTCCACCACGCTGTCCAACTCGGTGAGCGACACCCTGCGCCAGCAGGCGAACTCGGCCGCCAAGACGGCCCAGCAGGCGCGGCTCGACCAGCGCACCCTGCGGCACCAGCTGGACGGCGAGGAGCAGTTCACCAAGGCGCTCTCGCCGCAGATCGTCGCCGACCGGCTCAAGGGCCAGTCCGTGGTGCTGGTCGAGACGCCGGGCGCCGGCAACGACAGCATCGAGCAGGTCAGCCGGCTGGCCAAGGACTCCGGCGCCGCCGTCACCGGGCGCGTCACGATCCAGAAGAAGCTCCTGGACGACGACCAGCAGACCACCGTCGACGAGCTCGCCACCCAGCTCAAGACCGACGAGGTGAAGTTCCCGGAGAACGCGGGCGCCTACGGCAAGGCGGGCGCCGTCCTCGCGGCCGCGCTCGTCACCAGGGACCCGGCCAAGTCCGGCCGCGAGGACGCCGCCGGGGGCGCCGTCCTCAACGGCTTCAAGCAGGCCGGATACGTCACCACCAGCGGCAAGCCCGGCCAGCACGCCACCCTCGCCGTCATGGTCGCGCCCGCCGCCGCGTACGCCTACGCGGGCGGCGGCGACGACAACAAGGCACTGATCTCGCTGGCCTCCGCACTCGACGCCGCCGGGCGCGGTACCGTCGTCGGTGGCCCGCCGACCTCCGCCCAGGAGGGCGGGCTGATCGCGGCGCTGCGCGACTCCGACGCCGCCGACTCGGTCTCCACCGTCGACGTGGTGGACACCGCGGCCGGCCAGGTCGTCACGATCCTGGCGCTGCAGAACGAGATCGGCGGCAAGTCCGGGCAGTACGGCACGGGCGCCGGCGCGAGCGGCTACCTGCCCTCGCCCGCGCCCACGGCGGGGAAGAGCGGGTGACCTGATGGGACGAGGCATCGCCAGGAGCACGCGGCCGGCGGTCGGCGTCGGCCTGGGCGCGGTGGCCGCGCGCGCCGCGTACGCGGCGCTGACGCGGCGCCCGCCCGGCCTGAACGGGCTGCCCGGCGAGCAGGTCTGGGGCCGCACCAACCACCGCGGCGAGCCGGTCACCCTGCTGGAGGGGCCCGCGTTCGTCGCGGGCGCCGCCGCGGCCGGGCTGCTCGCCCCCGGCGCCACCGGCCGGATGCGCGCCGCCGCGCTGCTCGCCGGCGCCGGCGCCGGCGCCCTCGGCGGCTACGACGACCTCGCCGGCTCGGCGTCCTCCCGCGGCTTCAAGGGCCACCTGGCCGCGCTCGCGCGCGGCGAGGTGACCAGCGGCGCGGTGAAGATCCTCGGCATCGGCGCGACCGGGCTGGCCGCCGCCGCCGTCGCCGGCTCGCCCGCCCCGAGCCGGATGGGCCGGGCCTTCGACACCCTCGTCAACGGCGCCGTCATCGCCGGGTCCGCGAACCTGATGAACCTGTTCGACCTGCGCCCCGGACGGGCCGTGAAGGTCGGCCTCATCGCGGGAACGCCGCTGGCGCTGACGCGGTCCGGCTCCGCCGTGGTCGCCGCCCCGCTCGGCGCCGCCGCCGCGCTGCTCCCCGAGGACCTCGGCGAGCGGGCGATGCTCGGCGACACCGGCGCCAACGCGCTCGGCGCGCTGCTCGGCCTCGCCGCGACCCGCCTCGGCCGCGGGCCGCGGCTCGCCGTCCTCGCCGGGATCGCCGGGCTGAACGCCGCCAGCGAGTTCGTCAGCTTCACCAAGGTCATCGCGGGCAACCCGGTGCTGAACCGCATCGACATGCTGGGCCGCCGCCCCGCCGCCGTCCCCGCGCCGGCCCCGGCCGAGACCGCGCGGCCGGGCGCCGAGGCCGGCACCGGGAAGGCGGAGCCCGAGAAGGCGGACTCCGAGAAGCCCCACGCCGAGGACGCGTTCCGCCCGGCCGTCCCGCCGCAGGCGGGCCCGGTGGGCGACGGCGTCACCGATCCCGCCTAGCCCGCCCCACGGCCCCCCGCAGACGTCCACGAGCGTGCCTTCGCCTACCGTGCCCCCGTCACAAGCGCCACCGCCGGCCCGGCGGCGGCCGGGCATGCGCCGGCTGACCGGCGGGCTCGCCGGCGCCGCCGTCGTCATCGCGGTCATCACCGTGCTGGCGCGGCTGGCGGGGTTCGGCCGCACCTACGCCTTCTCCCAGACGGTCACCACCTCCTGCCTCAGCCAGGCGTACTTCAGCGCCACGCAGCTCCCCAGCAGCGTCTACGAGATCGTCGCGGGCGGCGCGCTGGCCAGCATGGTCGTCCCGGTCCTGGCCGGGCCCGCCGAGCGCGGCGACCGGGAGGAGGTCCGCCGGATCGGGTCGGCGCTGCTCACCTGGATCGTCGTGCTGATGGTGCCGCTGTCGGTGCTGATGGCGCTGCTCGCCCACCCCCTCATGGAGCTGGCGGTGGCCGAGCACCCGCAGGGCTGCTCGCGCGGCGAGGTGGTGCGGGTCGGCGGCGACATGCTGGCGATCCAGTCCGTGCAGATGGTGATGTACGGGATCGCGGTCGTGCTGTACGGGCTGCTGCAGTCGCACCGCCGGTTCGTCGCGCCCGCCCTCGCGCCGCTGGTCTCCAGCCTCGTGGTGATCGGCGCCTACGTCGTCTACGCGCCGCTCGGCAGGGGCCACGAGAACGACCTGGCAGGGCTCCCGCTCGGCGCCGAGCTGACGCTGGCGGTCGGGACGGCGCTCGGCGGCGTCGCGATGGCCGCCACGGCGGCGGTCGCGGCATGGCGGCTGCGCCTGCGGCTGCGGCCTGCCCTGCGCTTTCCTCCCGGGGTGGCGCGGCGGGTGCGGCGGCTCGCGGCGGCCGGGATCGCGACGGTCGCGGCGCAGCAGCTGGCGACGCTGCTGGTCGTCCGGCTCAGCTCGCAGGGCACCCGCGGCGCGCTCGCCAACTACCAGTACGCGTGGGCGGTCTACCTGCTGCCGTGGGCGATCCTCGCGGTGCCGATCGCGACCAGCGCGTTCCCGCTGCTGTCGGCCCGGATGAGCGCGGCGGACCACGAGCGGTTCGACCGGGTCACCGCGTCCACCACCCGCGCGGTGATCCTGGTGTCGTGCGCGGGCGCCGCCGCGCTGGCCGCCGTCGCCGTCCCCGTCGCGGCGGTGTTCAACCCCGGCCACCCCGACCAGCAGGAGGTGCTGTCGCGCGCGGTGCTCGCGTTCGCGCCCGGCCTCCTCGGCTACGGGCTCGTCGCGCACCTCGGCCGCGTCCTGTACGCCTGCCACAAGGGGCGGATGGGCGCGACCGCCGTGGTCGCGGGCTGGACCGTCGTCATGGTCGCCGAGGTCGCGCTGGTGCTGTCGGTCGACCGGCAGTGGGTCGTCGCGGCCCTCGGCGTCGGCAACGCCGTCGGGATGACCGTCGCCGGGGTCCTGCTGCTCGTGACGCTGGTGCGCGCGCGGGGCGCCGCGGCGGTGCGGGGCGTGCCGCGGGCGCTGGCCGCCGGGCTGCTCGGCGCCGCCGCGGGCGGCGCCGCCGGGTACGCGACGGCCGCGCTGCTCGGCCTCGGCGGGACGGGCCCCGCGGCGGAGCTGCGCAACGTCGGGACCGGGGCGCTCGCCGCGCTGGTCGCCGGCGCCGTCTTCGTGGTCATCGCATTCGTGATCGACGGCCGGGACCTGCGGGCCGTCCTCAGCCGGAAGGTCGTCCGCAATGTCTGACAGGCAGGATCTGGACGGGCTGCGCGTCGCGCTCGTCCTCGGCACCAGCGCGGGCGGCGTCGGCCGCCACGTCCGGTCCGTCGCCGAGGGCCTGGTCGAGCGCGGCGCCCGCGTCGTGGTGTGCGGGCCCGCCGCCACCGAGGAGCTGTTCGGGTTCGGCGCCGCCGGCGCCCGGTTCGCCGAGGTCGACCTCGCCGACCGGCCCCGGCCCGCGGGCGACGCCAGGGCCGTCGCCCGGCTGCGCCGGCTGCTGCGCGGCGCCGACGTCGTCCACGCCCACGGCCTGCGCGCCGGGGCGCTCGCGGCGGCGGCGTGCGCGCGCGTCGTGCCGGGCCCGCTGCGGTTCGCGCGGGGCGGCCCGCCCCTGGTCGTCACGCTGCACAACGCCGTCATCACCGGCGGCATGACGGCCGCGGTCTACGGGCTGCTGGAGCGCGTCGTCGCGCGCGGCGCCACCCGCGTCCTCGGCGTCTCGCCCGATCTCGAGGAGCGGATGCGGGCCCTCGGCGCCCGGTCGGTCGGGCACGCGATCGTCCCGGCGCCCGCGCCGCAGGCGCAGCCGGGCCCCGCCGTCCGCGCCGACGTGCGGGCGGAGCTGGGCGCGGGGGAGCGGCCCCTGGTCGTCACCGTCGGCCGGCTCGCCGCGCAGAAGGGCCTGCCGACGCTGCTGGACGCCGCGGCGGTGTGGGCGGGACGCACCCCGCCGCCGCTCGTCGCGATCGCCGGCGACGGGCCGCTGGAGGACGAGCTGCGCGCCCGGATCGAGGCCGAGGACCTGCCCGTCCGGCTGCTCGGCCGCCGCTCCGACGTCGCCGGGCTGTTCGCCGCCTGCGACGTCGCGGTCGTGCCGAGCGTGTGGGAGGGGCAGCCGCTGGTCGTCCAGGAGATCCTGCGGGCGGGCCGGCCGCTGGTCGCGACCCGCGTCGGCGGGATCCCCGGCATGCTGGGCGCGCAGGAGCGGTCCGAGAGGGGCCCGCTGCTGCAGGGGCCGGAGTCCGACGCGGCGCTGCTGGTGCCGCCGAACGACGCCGAGGCGCTCGGGCGCGCCGTGAGCCGCGTCCTGGACGACCCCGCCCTCGCGGCGCGGCTGGGCGCGGCCGCCGCCCACCGGTCGGCGCTGCTGCCCGGCGAGGACGACGCCGTCGACCAGCTCGCGGAGCTGTACCTGGAGCTGACCGGTCCTTAGACGCGGTCTCCGGCGCCCCGGTTCGGATCGGGGCCGGAAAATCGCGGGGCGGGGGAACCGCCCCGGTGCGGGCCGCGTTGAAGCAGGTAAGCGGAGGGGAGTATCCCTGCGCGCGGTTCTCGTCAATACGGTCGGCCCATGCCGGCCCGGGTTCCGCGGCCCGTGCCGATCCCAGGGCGGGAGAGACCTCCGGCGCTCGTCTCATGTCCGCCGGAGGTGTTCACGTTGTCGGTATCCCCCCTCGTCTGGGGCGCCACCATCGCGGTGATCCTTGCGATCATCGCGGCCGACCTGTTCCTGATCCACCGCAACGACGCGCGGGAGTTCACCACCCGCCGCGCCGCGTTCTGGTCGGCGGTCTACATCGGCCTCGCCGTGCTGTTCGGCCTCGGCGTCTGGGCGTTCTACGGCGGCGAGTACGCCGCGCAGTACGCGGGCGGCTTCGTCACCGAGAAGAGCCTCAGCGTCGACAACCTCTTCGTGTTCATGGTGATCCTCGCCCGGTTCGCGGTGCCGAAGCACGCCCAGCACACCGTGCTGATGGCGGGCATCGTGATCGCGCTGCTGCTGCGCGGCGCGTTCATCGCCGTCGGCGCCGCCGCCATCGCGACCTTCACCTGGGTCTTCTTCATCTTCGGCGCGGTCCTGGTGTGGACGGCGATCGGCCTGGTGCGCGGCGGGGACGAGGACGAGTTCAAGGAGAACGCGCTGCTGCGGTGGGCCAAGCGCGTCATCCCGACGTCGGAGGAGTACGACGGCAGCCGGTTCCTCACCCGCCGGAACGGGCGCCGGATGCTCACCCCGATGGCCATCGTCATGATCGCGATCGGCTCCACCGACGTGCTGTTCGCGCTGGACTCCATCCCCGCGATCTTCGGGCTGACGACCGAGCCCTACCTGGTCTTCACCGCCAACGCGTTCGCGCTGATGGGCCTCGTCCAGCTGTACTTCCTGCTCGGCGGCCTCACCGACCGGCTCGTCTACCTCGCGCACGGGCTGGCGTTCATCCTCGGCTTCATCGGCGTCAAGCTGATCCTGCACGCGCTGCACGAGTACGGCGTCGGGTGGGCGCCGGACATCCCGACCTGGCTGTCCCTGGCCGTGATCGCAGGGACCCTGGTCGCCACCACGGTCGCCAGCCTCGCCGCCGGCCCCAGGGTCTCCCGGGAGCCGCTCCCGAAGGCGGAGACCGCCACCGAGGCCGAGACCGGCGCGACACGCGAGAACTGAGAGCGGGGCCGCGTCCCCACAACATCCGAATGCTGTTCTAGAATCTCGGTCAAAACGGTCGAGAGAGGGTTGACGCATGGCCATCGGGCTGACCGAGGAGCACGAGGCGCTCGCCGAATCGGTGCGCGGCTTCGCCGAGCGCAACATTCCGGCGGCGGCCGTCCGGGCCGCGCTGGACGCGGACGAGGAGACCAGGCCCGGCTTCTGGCCGGCCCTCGCCGAACAGGGCCTGCTGGGCCTGCACCTGGACGAGGAGCACGGCGGGCAGGGCTTCGGCCTGCTGGAGCTGTCGGTCGTGCTGGAGGAGCTGGGCCGCGCCGCGGCGCCCGGGCCGTTCCTGCCGACCGTGCTCGCCAGCACGGTCATCGACGCCTCCAGCAACGCCAAGCTGCGCGCCGAGCTGCTTCCGGGCCTCGCCGACGGGTCGCGGACGGCGGCCGTCGCGCTGGACGGCGAGCTGACCGGCCGCCGCGACGGCGACTCGCTCGTGGTGTCGGGGACGGCGGCCGCGGTCCTCGGCGCCGCGCTCGCCGACGTGCTCGTCCTGCCGGTCGCCGTGGACGACGGCGAGCAGTGGGTCGCGGTGGACGCCGCCGACCTCGCCGTCACCCCGGTGCCGAGCCTCGACCGGGTCCGCCGCGTCGCGTCCGTCGAGGTCTCCGGCGCCGCCGTGGCCGCCGACCGCGTCCTGGACGGCCTCACCACCGGCCGGGTGAAGGACCTGGCGGCCGCGCTGTTCGGCGCCGAGGCCGCGGGCCTCGCCGGATGGCTGGTCGGCACCGCCGCCGAGTACGCGAAGGTACGCGAGCAGTTCGGCCGCCCGATCGGGCAGTTCCAGGGCGTCAAGCACAAGGCCGCCCGCAGCCTGATCGCGCTGGAGCAGGCCCGCGCCGCCGCCTGGGACGCGGCCCGCGCTCTGGACGAGGGGACCGAGGAGGCGGGGTTCGCCACCGCCGTCTCGGCCGTCATCGCGCTGGACGCGGGCGTGCAGACCGCCCGCGACGCCATCCAGATCCTCGGCGGCATCGGCTTCACCTGGGAGCACGACGCCCACGTCTACCTGCGCCGCGCGCTGACGCTGCGGGCGCTGCTCGGCCCGTCCAAGGGCTGGTCCGCCAAGGTCGCCGAGCTGGCGCTCGGCGGCGGGCGCCGCGAGGTCGTGCTGGAGCTGGACGAGGACGCCCAGCCGCTGCGCGAGCGGATCCGCGCCGAGATCGCCGAGATCGCCGAGCTGGCCGCGATCGACGACAAGGAGGCGCTGGCCGAGCGCCTCGGCGACGAGGGCTGGACCGTCCCGCACTTCCCGAGGCCGTGGGGCCGCGAGGCCGGGCCGGTCGAGCAGATCCTCATCCAGCAGGAGCTGCGGGCCGCCAAGGTCAAGACCCCGAACCTCGGGATCGGCGCCTGGCTGGTGCCCTCGCTCGTCCGCTACGGGACCGAGGAGCAGAAGGAGCGGTTCCTGCGGCCGACGCTGCGCGGGAAGATCGTGTGGTGCCAGCTGTTCTCCGAGCCGGGAGCCGGCTCGGACCTGGCGTCGCTGTCGATGAAGGCCGAGCGGGTCGAGGGCGGCTGGAAGCTCACCGGCCAGAAGATC
The DNA here is from genome assembly GCF_040649235.1 of Spirillospora sp. NPDC049024. Classification (NCBI taxonomy): domain Bacteria; kingdom Bacillati; phylum Actinomycetota; class Actinomycetes; order Streptosporangiales; family Thermomonosporaceae; genus Spirillospora; species Spirillospora sp. NPDC049024. The sequence continues at coordinate 28,568 of NZ_JBEZFD010000038.1, read as the reverse complement.
TGGACGTCGCTCGCCCACCACGCCGAGTGGGGCTTCTGCATCGCCCGCACCGACCCGTCCGCCGCCAAGCACGACGGCATCACCTACTTCCTCGTGGACATGAAGTCCGAGGGCGTGGACGTCCGCCCGCTGCGGGAGCTGACGGGTGACGCCCTGTTCAACGAGGTCTTCCTGGACGGCGTCTTCGTCCCCGACGACCGCGTGGTGGGCGAGGTGAACCAGGGCTGGCAGGTCGCGCGCAACACCCTGTCGAACGAGCGGGTGTCGCTGTCCACCGGCGGCGGCCTCGGCATGGGCGTCCCCGAGCTGCTGCGGTTCTTCGCCGACCGGAAGCTCGACGCGGTCGCGGCCGCCGAGGTCGGCAGGCTCGTCGCCCAGGGCCAGTCGATCGACCTGCTCGGCCTGCGCACCACGCTCAAGCAGCTGAACGGCGTGGAGCCGGGCGCGGAGGCCAGCGTCCGCAAGCTGCTCGGCGTCCAGTTCAACCAGGACGTCGCCGACTACTGCTGGGCGGCGCAGGGCACGGCCGCCGCCACCGAGGTCCCGATGGCCGAGAGCGGCATCGTGGGCCGCGCGATGCTGTTCAGCCGAGCGATGACCATCTACGGCGGCACCACGGAAGTGCAGCTCAACATCATCGGCGAACGCATCCTCGGCCTCCCCCGAGACCCCGAACCAGGCAAGTAGGGGTGTGGACCCAGGGGGGCGACCCCCTGGGTCACCGCGGGCGGAAGGTGTAGGTGAAGTTGATAAGGACGATGCCGACTAGGGCGAAGATGAGGCCGGGGAGGCCGGCGTTGACGACGCCGATCGCGCTCAGCGGGATCGCGGCGAGCAGCGACAGCACCGCCAGGGCGAGGCTGTGATCGCGGTCGCCGCGCCGGGGCTCCGGCACCGGGACCTGGCGCCGGCGGCGCGGCGCGGCGGCCGCGCGGGCGTCGAGGGTCTCCTCGATGCGTTCGACGACCGTCTCGATGAAGGCGTCGTCGTAGTCGGGCCCCAACTCGCGCCGGGCCGCCATGGCCGCCGTGAGGTCCTCGCGCGGCAGTCGTGGGGTCGTCATGACACCGTTATAGGCGGATCGACCGGGCGCGGGCGTCACCCCTCGGTGCCATGTGCGGGCTACCCCTCAGGGATGAGCGGACGCGCGGGTAGGATTCCGCTCTTGTCCCAGGAAAACCGGAGGTCTCCGTGACAGTGCGGGCCCGTTCGACCGTCCTCGCCGCCTGCGCCGCCGCGGCCGGGCTGGCCCTCACGGGCTGCGGCGGCGAGAAGGAGGCCGCGGACGCGGCCCCGTCCGCGCCGCCCACCACGCTGGCGCCGCTGCCGGCGGTGCAGCCCGCCGACGTCAAGCCGCTGGTGGGAGTCTGGATCGGCGCGGCCAAGGACTACTTCCAGTTCAAGGCCGACGGCAGCGGCGTGTGGGTGCGGGGCAGGCAGAAGCTGTGGAGCGGCACGGCCATCCCCGAAGGGGGCGGCAAGTTCCGCTTCTCGTGGAACGGCGGCGACCCCAAGACCGCGTCCTACTGGGGCGTCGCGCTCAGCGAGGACAAGGCGTCGCTCGTCTTCGCCGGGACCAACCAGACCTACAAGAAGGCCGCCGCGCGGAAGGGCAAGGGATGACCGACGCGATGTTCGCCTCGCCCGCCGATGTGGGGCGCAGGCTCGCCGAGGTCCGCTATCTCGCGGACGAGTCGATCGCCACGACGGTGTTCCTCGCCCAGGCGCTCGGCAAGCCGCTGCTGGTGGAGGGGCCCGCGGGCGTCGGCAAGACGGAGCTGGCGAAGGCCGTGGCGGCGTCGACCGGCGCGGAGCTGATCCGGCTCCAGTGCTACGAGGGCCTGGACGAGGCCCGCGCGCTCTACGAGTTCAACTACAAGAAGCAGCTCCTCGCGATCCAGGCGGCGCCGTCGGACCGCGCCTGGCAGGAGACCCACGACGACATCTTCTCCGAGGAGTTCCTGCTGGAGCGGCCGCTGCTGGCGGCGATCCGGCGCAGCGAGCCGACCGTCCTGCTCATCGACGAGGCGGACAAGGCCGACGTCGAGGTCGAGGGCATGCTGCTGGAGGTCCTGTCGGACTTCCAGGTGACGATCCCCGAGCTCGGGACGGTGTCGGCGGTCCGCCGCCCGTTCGTGCTGATCACCTCGAACGCGGCGCGGGAGCTGTCGGAGGCGCTCAAGCGCCGCTGCCTCTACCTCCACCTGGACTACCCGGCGCCCGACCGGGAGCGCGACATCGTCCTCGCGCAGGTGCCGGGCATCGAGGCGGAGCTGGCCGAGCAGCTCGTCCGCACCGTCGGCACGCTGCGCGACCTGGAGATCAAGAAGGCGCCGTCGATCGCGGAGACCGTCGACTGGGCGCGCACCCTGCTCGCGCTCGGCCTGGACGACCTGGACGAGGCCGCCGTGGGCCGCACGCTCGGCGTCGTCCTCAAGCACGTCTCCGACCAGGAGCGCGCCGCCAAGGAACTCGGGCTGCGCGGCTGACATGGCCTCACTCGTCGACCGGCACACCGGGTTCGTCGCGGAGCTGCGGCGGGCCGGGCTGCCGGTGTCGGTCGCCGAGGGGCTGGACGCGGTGCGCGCCCTGCAGGCCGTCGACCTGCTCGACCGCGAGTCGGTGCGCGCCGCCTACGCCGCGACGGTCGTCAAGAGGCCTCAGCACCGCCCCACGTTCGACACGCTCTTCGACCTGTGGTTCCCGGCGGCCGTCGGGGACGGGGCGGGAGCGGTGCGGGACGACGACGGCCCGGCCCGGACGGTGGACGACGACGGGCGTCCCGTCCCGGCCGCGCTCGACCCGCAGGTCCAGCGGCGCCGCGCCGAGCTGGCCGACCTCCTGCTCGCCGGGGACGACGCCGGGCTGCGGCAGTTCGCCCGGCTCGCCGTCGCCGAGTACGGCCGGACGCCGGGGCAGGAGTCGTGGTTCTCCTCGGGCGTGCTGAGCGCGCTGTCGCCGGAGACGCTGATGGCGCGGCTGCTGGAGGCGGTCCTGACCGGGCGGGAGCGGGGCGGCATGGCCGAGCGCGTCGCGCGCCGGACCTTCCGCGACCGCATCGCCCGGTTCTCCGACCTCGTCGCGGGCGAGGTGCGGCGCCGCATCGCCGAGGACACCGGCGTCGAGCGCACCGCCCGCATCGCCGTCCGGCCGCCGCTGGAGCGGCTCGACTTCGCCGGCGCGACCCGCGCCGAGATGGAGGCGCTGCGCCGCGAGGTGTATCCGCTGGCGCGCAAGCTGGCGTCCCGGCTCGTGCAGCGGCAGCGGCACGGGCGGCGCGGCCGGCTCGACTTCCGCCGGACGGTCCGCGCGTCCCTGGCCAGCGGGGGAGTGCCGCTGACCACCCACCACCGGCCCCGCCGCCCGCACCGGCCCGAGCTGGTCGTGCTGTGCGACGCCAGCGACTCGGTGTCGGCGTTCGCGCACTTCACGCTGCTGCTCACGTTCGCCCTGCGCGAGCAGTTCACCAAGGTCCGCGCGTTCGCCTTCATCGACGCCACCGACGAGATCACCAAGTACTTCGCGCCGGGCGCGGACGTCACGGACGCGATGACCCGCCTCGCCGCCGAGGCCGACCTCGTGTGGATCACCGGCCGGTCCAACTACGGCCACGCCTTCAAGGTGTTCGACGACAGGTACCGCGACGCCGTCACCCCGAGGACGTCGCTGCTGATCCTCGGGGACGCCCGCTCCAACTACGGCGAGCTGTCCCTGCCGATCGTGCGGTCGATGGTGGACCGGGCCCGGCACGCGTACTGGCTCAACCCCGAGCCGCGCGCCCAGTGGGACACCGGCGACTCCGCCGCGTCCCGCTACGGCGAGCTGCTCCCCATGTACGAGTGCCGGAACCTGACGCAGCTGGCCGCCTTCATCGAGGAGCTCGCCTAGCCTCAGCGGGCACGCTCCCGGATCACCAGCGCGAGGACGGCGTAGCCGAGGGCGGTGGCGGCCGAGACGACCATCGCGACGTTCGTGCCGTGCGCCAGCGAGGCCGGGTCGTGCCCCGAGCCGGTCGCGATGGCCCCGACGATCGCCACGCCCAGCGACGCCCCGATGTAGCGGGCGGTGTTGTTGGCGCCGGCCCCCATGCTCGCGCGGTCGGCGGGGACGCTCTCCACGGCCAGCCGGGCGAGCATCGCGTTGGTCAGGCCGCTCGCGACGCCCGCGACGGCCAGGCCGGGGACGAGCCGCCACCAGTGCGCGTCCGGCGCCAGGTCCGCCATCGCGAACTCGCTGACGGCGGCGAGCGCGAACCCGGCGGCCAGCAGGCGCCGGACCGGCAGGTGCGCCGGCAGGCGGTGCGCCTGCAGGGCGACGAGGAACGACAGCGCGGACCAGATCGCCAGCACCAGCGCCGCCGCGACGGCCGACAGGCCCATCACCAGGCTCATCATCGTCGCCAGGTAGGTCATGACGCCGATCACGGCGAGCCCGGTGACGAGCGCCCCGGTCACCGACAGCAGGAACGCCGGCCGCCGGAACAGCCCCAGATCCACCATCGGCTCCCTGCGCCGCGACTCCACGAGGACGAACGCGGCCAGCAGGACCGCCGCGGCGGCGAACAGCGCGAGGACGCCCGGGGCCGTCCAGCCGGCGCGGCCCCAGGTGATCGCGGCCACCAGCGCCGCGACGCCGAGGCTCATGGTGGAAAGGCCCGGCAGGTCCACGCCGCGCGGGCGGTCCGCCCGCGACTCGGTGAGCGCGCGGGACGCCGCCGCCGCGAGCAGCACGGACGCGGCGACCGTGGCCCAGTACCACAGCCGCCAGCCCCCGGCCGAGGTCAGCACGGCCGCCGCGATGGGGCCGAGCGCGATGCCGAGGCCGACCATCGCGCCCCACATGCCGGTGGCCCGCGCCCGCGACGGCCCCGCCGCGAACGATGCGCCGATGATGCCGAGCCCGGTCACCAGGAGGGCGGCGCTGGCCGCGCCCTGCGCGACGCGGCCCGCGATGAACACCGCGGCGTTGGGCGCGAGCGCGCACGCGACGCTGGAGACGGCGAGCGCCACCGCGCCGGCCACGAACGTGCGCTTGCGGCCGTGGTCGTCGGCGAGGCTGCCGGCGGCGAGCAGCGCCGCCGCGAGCCCTAGGCTGATCGAGCTCATCAGCCAGATCTGCGCGGTCGCCCCGGCGCGCAGCCCGCGGGCGGTGTCGGCCAGCGTCGCCGCGGGGGCGCAGTAGTTCATCAGGGCGAGCAGGGTGGCGGCGGCGGGCAGCGCCAGCGCGGCGGCGGTGCCCGGCGCTCTGCGCGCGGCGAGGGGGGTCGCCAGGGTCGTCATGCGGTCTCCTGAGTTCATTGAACGAACCGAATGGGGTGACCGTAGCACGAGTGAGTTCAATCAATGAACCCCCGGGCGGGTACTGTGGTGGGCATGGCACTCGGCAAGGACTACGCGGCGCAGGACTGCTCGCTGGCCCGTGCGCTGGAGGTCGTGGGGGAGCGCTGGACGCTGCTCATCGTCCGGGACGCCTTCTACGGCGTCCGCCGCTTCAGCGACTTCCTCGTCCACCTGGACATCCCCCGCGCGGTGCTGTCGGCGCGGCTCCAGTCGCTCGTCGACGCCGGCGTTCTGATCAAGGACGGCCACGACTACGTGCTGACGGAGATGGGCAAGGAGCTGTGGCCCGTGGTCCACACCCTCGCCCGCTGGGCCGAGGACCACCTGTCCGCCGAGCCGTGCCGCGTCTTCGTCCACCTCGCCTGCGGCACCCAGATCGGTCCGGACGGGCAGTGCGCGGCGTGCGGGAGGCACGTCGGGCCGGAGGAACTGGAGATCCACGCCGGGCCCGGCGTCCGCCGCCGCACCGACCCGGTCAGCATGCTCCTGCGCAACCCGCACCGGCTCCTGGAGCCGATCCGCACCTGAGTGAGCAATCCCTCCCCGAGGTCGCTCGCCGGCGGTGGAGTCCGTGGGGATCCGACCGGATAACCTCCTCGCTCATGAGGACCGAACGGGCGAGGCCCGCTCCGCGGACCAGGCGCCGCCCGGGGAGCCTGCTCGGTCCCCTGTGGCGGCTGATCGACGGCGCCCCGGACGACACCCGCGCGCAGATCGCCCACCGGGCCAGGGTGCTGGTGCGGATCTCCACCGGGCTGGCGAACCTCGGCGGGGCGCTGGTCGTGCTCGCGTTCGCCGTCGTCGTCCCCGACCCCGTCGGCGCGGTGTCCGAACGGCTCCGGTTCGTCAACCTGGTCGTCTTCACCGTCTACGTCACCGCGGCGGTGCCGGTCGGCCTCCTGCTCGGCGAGCGGTTCTTCCGCCGCGTCCGGCGCCTGGTCGAGCAGCACGACGAGCCCGACCGGCACGAGCGCTCCCTGCTGCTGTACGGGCCGCTGCGGCTGATGGCCCTGCACCTGACGCTCTGGGGGATCGGGACGGTCGGCTGGGTCGTCATCAACGCCCCCTTCTCCGGCCTGCTCGCCGTCAAGCTGGGCCTGACGAGCCTGCTCGGCGGCCTCACCACCTGCACGGTCGTCTACCTGCTGACCGAGCGGCTGCTGCGGCGCGCGGTGACCACGGCGCTGCGCAGCGAGATGCCGCGCCGGACCGGGCTGCCCGGCGTCGTCGCCCGCTCGGTGCTGGCCTGGAGCCTCGGGACCGCCGTCCCGATCCTCGGGCTGATCACCCTCGCGGTCGGCTCGTTCCTCATCGCGAGGATCACCGTGCGGGAGTTCGCCGTCGCGGTCCTCGCGCTCGGCGGCATCGCGCTGGTCGTCGGGTTCGGCATCACCTACGGCGCCGCCCGCGCCATCGCCGACCCGGTCGAGTCGGTGCGGCTCGGCCTCGCCCGGATCGAGCGCGGCGACCTGGACGTGGAGGTCCCCGTCTACGACGCCAGCGAGGTCGGGCTGCTCCAGGCCGGGTTCAACCACATGGCCGCCGGGCTGCGCGAGCACGAGCGGCTGCGCGACCTGTTCGGCCGCCAGGTCGGCGCGGACGTCGCGCGCGTCGCGGTGGAGCGCGGCATCGACCTCGGCGGCGAGCTGCGCGAGGTCGCGGTGATCTTCGTGGACATCATCGGCTCCACCCGGCTCGCGGCCGACCGGCCGCCCGCCGAGGTCGTCCGGCTGCTGAACGACTTCTTCGCCGTGGTCGTCGAGGTGGTCGGCCACCACGGCGGCTGGATCAACAAGTTCGAGGGCGACGCCGCGCTGGCGATCTTCGGGGCGCCGCTCCCGCTGGACGGCGCGCCCGCCCGCGCGCTCGCCGCGTCCCGCGAACTGGCCCGCCGGCTGGGCGCGGACGTCCCGGCGCTGCGCGCCGCCGTCGGCGTCTCGGCGGGGGAGGCCGTCGCCGGGCACATCGGCGCGGAGGAGCGGTTCGAGTACACCGTGATCGGCGACCCGGTGAACGAGGCGGCCCGCCTCACCGACCTGGCCAAGACGACCCCCGAGCGCGTGCTGGCGGCGGGCTCGCTCGTCGCCCGGGCGGGACCGGACGAGGCGGCGCACTGGTCGCTCGGCGAGGAGGTCACCCTGCGGGGCCGGACGCAGGCGACCCGCCTGGCCTCACCTCGCCCGGTCGAGCGCGTCCCGTCCTAAGGGCTCCAGGGCGCGACCGGGCTAGGACGGCCCGAGGGTGGCGCCGCTCAGCGTCGTGTAGAAGGGCGACTCGGCCAGCCGCGGCCCCTTCTCCTCGCCGATGTAGACGTCGGCGTGGTTCTCGCCGCCGTATCCGGGGCGGAACAGGTCGGTGACCGTCCAGTTCGCCTTCCGGAACGCCGCGCACACCTCGTCCTCGATCGGGCGGCCGTTGCCGTCCCTGCCGCAGTCGACGATCGCGAACCGCTGCCCCCGCGCCAGGACGGACTTGTCGGCCGCCGCCGACGCCCACGGCCGCAGCGGTTGCCCGCGCGAGTCGCGGGTGGTGTCGTCCAGCCAGAAGCCGACGCTGTGCGACCAGTTCAGGTACCGGCCGGCCTGAGGCCCCTCGGTGATGCGCCCGCTGCCCTCGGTCTGGACGACCTTGAGGAAGTCCTTCGGGTACGAGCCGAGGGGGGTCTTCCCGTGCGAGCAGTGGAAGCGGGCGCAGCCGCGCACCGGCTTGCGGGCGCCGTGGTAGAGGCTCTCCAGCGCCGTGTAATAGGTGGTGATGCGCCACCCTCGGACCCGTCCGAGCGGCACGGCCCTGTCAGGCGCGGCCGTGGGGACCGGAGTCGCGGAGGGCGGGCTCACGGTGGGGGCCGACGCGGGGGGCGCGACCGGCGGCGGCACGTCCGCGCCGCGCGCGCTCTGGCCGCACCCCGCGACGGCCCCGCAGAGCAGGAGCGCCAGCGGTGCCCTGCCCCGCATCGCACCCTCCCGGCTCTGGACGACCGCCCGCCACCGGGGACACTATCCCGGTCAGAGGCCCCGGGCTATCCATTCCTCCAGATGCGGGGCCTCCGCCGCGATGGTGGTGGAGTCGCCGTGCCCGGTGCGCACGGTCGTCTCCGGGGGGAGCGTCAGCAGCCGCTCCCGGATCGAGGCGATGATCGTCGGGAAGTCGGAGAAGGACCGGCCCGTGGCGCCCGGTCCGCCGCTGAACAGGGTGTCGCCGGAGAAGACGGTCGCGAGGCCGGGGGCGTGGAGGCACACCGCCCCGGGGCTGTGGCCGGGCGTGTGCAGGACGGTGAGGTCCGTGCCCGCGACCGTGATGACCTGCCCGTCGGACAGGTCGCCGTCGGGCGAGGTGTCCGGATGCCTCTGCTTCCACAGCATCAGGTCGTCCGGGTGCAGCAGGATCGGCGCGCCCGTGCGGGCCCGCAGGGCGGGCGCCGCGTCGATGTGGTCGTCGTGCCCGTGCGTGGACACGATCGCCACCAGCCGCCGGCCGCCGACCGCCGCGGCGATCGCCTCGGCGTCGTGCGCGGCGTCGATGACGACCGCCTCGCTGTCGTCCCCGACGATCCAGACGTTGTTGTCGACGTCCCAGGTGCCGCCGTCCAGCGAGAACGTCCCGGACGTGACGACGTGGTCGATGCGGGCCGGCATCAGAGCACCACCACCGAGCGCAGCACGTCGCCGCGGTGCATCTTCTCGAACGCGGCCTCGACGCCGTCCAGCTCGATCGTCTCGGACACGAAGGCGTCCAGGTCGAGGCGGCCCTGCAGGTACAGGTCGATGAGCATGGGGAAGTCGCGGGACGGCAGGCAGTCGCCGTACCACGACGACTTCAGCGACCCGCCGCGCCCGAAGACGTCCAGCAGCGGCAGCTCCAGTCTCATCTCGGGGGTCGGCACCCCGACCAGCACCACCGTCCCGGCGAGGTCGCGGGCGTAGAAGGCCTGCTCGTAGGTCTCCGGGCGGCCGACCGCGTCGATGACGACGTCCGCGCCGAACCCGCCGGTCAGCTCCCGCACCGTCTCGACCACGTCCTGCTTCCCGCCGTCGACGGTGTGCGTGGCGCCGAGCGAGGAGGCGGTGGCGAGCTTGCGCTCGTCCAGGTCCACGGCGATGATCCGGGCGGCGCCGGCCAGCCGGGCGCCGAGCACGGCCGCCGCGCCGACGCCGCCGCAGCCGATGACCGCGACCGAGTCGCCGCGCCCGACCCCGCCGGTGTTGATCGCCGCGCCGAGCCCCGCCATCACGCCGCACCCGAGCAGCCCGGCGACCTCGGGCCGCGCCGCGGGGTCGACCCGCGTGCACTGCCCGGCCGCGACGAGGGTCTTGTCGGCGAACGCGCCGATGCCGAGCGCGGGCGACAGCTCGGTCCCGTCCTCGAGGGTCATCTTCTGCTTCGCGTTGTGCGTGTCGAAGCAGTACCAGGGGCGTCCGCGCGTGCAGGCGCGGCACTGCCCGCACACCGCGCGCCAGTTGAGGACCACGAAGTCGCCCGGCGCGACCTCGGTCACCCCCTCGCCCACCGACTCGACGACCCCGGCGGCCTCGTGCCCGAGCAGGAACGGGAACTCGTCGTTGATGCCGCCCTCGCGGTAGTGGAGGTCGGTGTGGCAGACCCCGCACGCCTGGACCTGGACGACCGCCTCCCCGGGCCCCGGGTCCGGAACGACGATCGTCTCGATCCGCACCGGCTGTCCCTTGCCGGGTGCGACGACCCCGCGTACCTGCTGCGCCATGCTGCCGCCTCTCGTCGTCTCGACTCCTCCCGACCCTACCCACACGCCCCTTCCACCCCCTGGCTCACGACCGGAGGGAGCCCGTCCGCCGGTTCGGCGGGTTCAGGTGAAGCGGATGGCCTGGAGCTTGTCGGCGGCGTCGCGGTCGAGGACGACGACCCCGGCGGCGGGCGGCAGCGGGCCGCCCTCGCGGGCACGGGCGATCAGCGGGTTCCAGCGGCGGCAGTGGCGGGCGAACGTGGTGGAGGTGACGACCCGGCCGCGGGCGTACTGGCCGGCGCGGGCGGTCTCCGGCTCGACGTCGATGAGGATCAGGTGCAGCCGCCCGCCGCGGCGGCGGGCCAGCCACGCGAAGCAGTGCAGGATGTGCGGCCAGGTGCCGCGGGTGTGGGCGACGACGCCGTGCCCGGCGCGGACCGCGCGGGCGATGCGCCAGACGTGCGTGGCGTGCACGATCGGGGTCCGCAGCCGGACGGGCAGCGGCCCGAGGAACCGAGCCCACCAGTTGCGGGACTGGCGGGAGTCGATGACCCGGACGTCCCCGGCGCGCACCGGGGCCGTCTCGTCGCCGCGCAGCCCGTACAGGCGGTTCAGCAGGGTGCTCTTGCCGGCGCCCGGCAGGCCGGCGACCAGCACGAGGGAGCCCGCGGGATAGCGCAGCGCGGGTCCCGGGTCGGCCTCGTCGGGTTGGGGGATGGTCGACTCCATGGGCTCGGGCCGGAAGTGTGTTGGGGCAAACGAACACCCCGCACCGCTTGTTCCGGACCGGGCCGGGAGCGTCACCAGCCGCGGGCGCGCCACTCCGGCAGCGAGGGCCGCTCCCGGCCGAGCGTGGAGTCCTTGCCGTGGCCCGGGTAGAACCAGGTGGCGTCGGGCAGGCGGTCGAAGACGCGCTCCTCCACGTCCGAGAGCAGCTGCTTGAAGCGCGTCGGGTCGCCCCAGGTGTTGCCGACCCCGCCGGGGAACAGGCTGTCGCCGGTGAACAGGTGCGGGCGGTCGGCCAGCTCGCCGCCCGCGTCGTAGAGCAGCGCGATCGAGCCGGGCGTGTGGCCGCGCAGGTGGATGACGTCGAGGGACGCCCGGCCCACCGTGACGGTGTCGCCGTGCTCGACGGGCTCGGCGACCGGCTCGGGGAGGGGGCCGGCGTCGCGCGGGTGGGCGACCACCGGCGCGCCGGTGGCCCGCACGACCTCGCTCAGCGCCATCCAGTGGTCCTCGTGGCGGTGCGTGGTGACGATCCGCGCGAGGGGCCCGTCGCCGATCAGCTCCAGCAGCCGGGGCGCCTCGTTCGCCGCGTCGATGAGCAGCTGCTCGCCGGTGGCGGTGCAGCGCAGGAGGTAGGCGTTGTTGTCGTACGGGCCGACCGCCACCTTCGTCACCCGCAGCCCGGGCAGTTCGCGGACGTCGGGACGCCCGCCGGCCTCGACGTTCCCGGTGTAGGTCATGCGTCCTCCCCGTCGGTCGTTCGAAGACCATCTTCCCTCATCGGGGCGCGCCCTCCGCCGCGACCCGGGGGCGTGCCGGAAATGAGTCACCAGACTCAGCCGAACCGTGCGCTGCCGGACGGACTTTTCCCCTTCCCGGCCGCACCATGGGAACTGGAAGATCAGGTTCGACCCCCCGAAAGGACGGTGAGGCGTTGGTGACCGCATTCCGTCCCGGACCGGACAAGGAGCGCCCGGAGGACCTCCTCGGGCAGGCCTGCACGCTGGTCCGGCTGTGCGGCAGGGACTCCGCCGTCGCGGCCGTGGTCCTCGCCCTCGTCCTGGTCGGGACCGTCTCCCGGCTGGCGGCGGGCCCGCCGGGGCTCGCCGCGCTGGCGCTGCTGCCGGTGCTCGCCGGCGCGTTCGCCGTCTCCACCGGATACGCGGTGCGGTCGCGGCGGACGCTGCTGGCCGTGCTCGGCGAGGTCCGCGGCCGCACCGGGTCGCCCGTCGACCCGGGCGTGCCGTGGACGCCGTTCGGTTCGGCGGTCGCGCTGGACGAGCGGGTCCGCGACGCGGAGCTGCGCCGCCTGCTGTCGGCGGCGCACCGCTGCGGGGAGCTGTCCTGGCAGGCCGTCGCCTGGTCGGCGGCGACCGCGGTGCTGTTCCTGTTCTGGACGCTGGCGGCGGCGATGGCGGGAGGGTGACCGCATGATCGGTGACGGTCCGGGGGTCCGGCCGGGCAGCTTCTGGGAGCGGCTCGCCCCCACCGACCGGCAGGCGCTGCGCGCCATGGGCCGGCGCACCGACATCCCGCCCGGCGGCATGCTGTGCCACCAGGGGACGGTCGCGCCGGCCGTCTACGTGGTGTTCAAGGCGTCGCCGCGGTCCGCGAGCAACGCGGTGGCCAAGGAGTTCGTGGACTCCAGCGACGGCGACGAGTCGATCATCGAGCTGTTCGGCGCGGGGGACCTGGTCGGCGTCCTCGCGCCGTGGGGGCATCCGCAGCGCGGCACGGTCGCCGCGCTGGACCACGTGACGGCGCTGCGCGTGGACCGCGGCAAGTTCCGCAGCCTGCTGGCGGCGAGCCCGCAGGTCGCCGAGGCGATGATGCACGCGATCTCCGAGAGCGTCACCTACGGGGGCCGCCGGCACGCGGTGCGGGCCGCGGACCATCCCCAGCGGCTCGCCTACCACCTGCTGGAGCTGGCGCACCGGTTCGGCGAGCCCGCCGCCGGCCAGGGGACGCGGATCCCCCTGCGGCTCAGCCAGGCGGAGCTGGCGAACTGGGCGGGGATCTCCCGCGAGACGCTGGTGCGGTGGTTCCGGTCGTGGCGGGCGAAGGGGATCCTCGACCAGCGGGCCCGCCCGCTGACCGTCCTCGACCTCGAACGGCTCCGCCGCGCCGCCAGCCCCTGGGGCGACGAGTGGCCGGCCGCCGAGCCCGAGCGGTCGCCGGGGGACGCGGCGGGCCGGGACGGCGGCGCCGGGATCGCGGCGCGCGAACCGGTGCGCCTGGAGACCCCGGCCGGGCCGCCCGCCGTGCGGATCCCCGCCGACAACCCCTACTTCGCCGGCCGCGCGGTCAGCCTGGGCAAGCTCGACCTGCTGGTCGGCCAGTCGGTGTGGCCGCGCGCGGTCGTCGTCCAGGGGATGGCGGGCGTCGGCAAGACCACGCTGGCGCTGCACTGGGCGCACCGGGTCGCCGACCGCTTCCCCGACGGCGTCCTGTTCACCGACCTGCGCGGCACGTCCCGCAGCCCCGTCACCCCGGCGGAGGCCATGGGGCAGGTGCTGCGCGCGGCGGGCGTGCCGGGCGACCAGGTCCCGCGGACGCAGGCGGAGCTGGCGGCGCAGTGCCGGTCGCTGCTCGGCGACCGCCGGATGCTGCTGATCCTCGACAACGCCGCGCGGCCCGAGCAGATCAGGCCGCTGCTGGCGGCGATGGCGTCCGGGCTGGTGGTCGTGACGAGCCGGCGGCGGCTGCCGGCCCTGCTCGAAGGCGCCGACGTCCGGACGCTGGAGCTGCGGGAGATGGCGACGCAGGAGGCCGTGGACCTCATCTCCAACGTCCTCGGGCCGGGCGACCCCCGCCTCCGCGAGGAGGACAAGGCGGTCGAGCGGCTCGCCCGCGAATGCGGCCACCTGCCGCTCGCGCTCGGCGTCATGGCCGGCCGGCTGGCCGAGAACCCCGGCGAGTCGATCGCCGGGACCGTCCGGGAGCTGGCCGCCCGGGACGTGCAGGACGCCGCGCTGTACGGGCCGGGCCTCGCGGGGGCGGGCCTGGGCGACGGCGCGGCGCCCGGCGCGTCCGGGACGGCGCTGCTGGCCGTCCTCAGCCCGACGTTCGACGTCGCCTACCGGAGCCTGGGCCGCGGGCAGCGCGAGGCGTTCCGCAGGCTCGGCCTCGTCGCCGGCCCCGACTTCACGCCCACCGCCCTCGCCGCCTTGCAGGACGGCTCGGTCGACGAGGCGCGCGAATGCCTGGAGGGGCTCCGCCAGGCGTACCTGGTGCACGACGTGGGGCCGGACCGCTACCGGATGCACGACCTGCTGCGCGAATTCGCGCGGGAGAGGGGACTGCGCGAGGACTCCGACGGCGAGCTCCAGGCGGCGCAGCGGCGGCTGCTGGCCTCCTACCTCGCGGAGGCGCGCGCGGCGGGGGACGCCCTGGCGCGGCGGTCCCGGCCGAGGGCCCACGCGGTGGAGGATCGGCGCCGCGCCTCCACCGCCGCCGAGCGCGCCGCCGGGCTCGCCTGGTTCGAGGCCGAGCGGCGCAACCTGGTCGCCGCGGTGCACCAGGCCGCCCGGCTCGGCCTGCACCGGACGTGCTGGGAGCTCGCGGACGCGCTGTTCGACTTCCAGGAGTTCCGCCGCTACAGCGAGGACGCCATCGCCGTCCACCAGGCGGGCCTGCACGCCGCCCGCAGCGAGGAGGACTGGGCGGCCGCGGCCGTCATGCTCCACAACCTGGCGATGGCGCACTTCGGGGTGGGCGACTCCGTCCAGGCCATCGGGTACGGGGAGGACGCGCGGCGCGGCTTCCGGGCCGTCGACCCGCCCGACCTCTACGGGGAGGCCGCCGCGCTCGCCACCCTCGCCCACGTCCACGTGGTGCTGGGCCGCTACCCGACGGCGATCGACCACGCGCGGCGCTCCCTGGCCATCCACGGCGAACTGCGAGACGACGCGGGAACGGCCAAGGGCCACGACATCCTGGCCCGGGCGCACCTGGGCCTCGGCGCCTACGAGACGGCTCTGGACCACGCCGCGAAGGCGCTCGGCGTCCGCCGCCGGACGGAGGACCAGCCGGGTGTCGCCGAGACCCTGCTCACCGTCGCTCAGGTGCACCGCCGCCAAGGGAACGTCCACGGCGCGGTCTCCCACGCCCTTGAGGCGCTCGCCATCCGGCAGGAACTCGCCGACATGCACGGCGCCGCGCAGGCGCTGACGGAGCTGGCGCGTATGAACGCCGCGCTCGGCCTGCGGGACCTGGCGCAGCAGGACGCCGAACAGGCGCTCCACACCTACCGCGCCCTGGGCGCCCGCCACGGCGAGGCGCGCGCGCTGACCACCCTCGGCATGCTCATGTGCGAGGCGACGCGGTTCGCCGAGGCGTTCACCTACTGCGGGCAGGCGCTGCGGCTGCACCGCGACACCAGCGACCGGCACGGCGAGGCCGAGACGCTCGCGCAGATCGGGATCGTCCACTGGCGCCTCGGCCGGTACCGCGAGGCCCGCGAGCACCTCCTGCGCGCCCTGGAGATCCGCCGGGAGATCGGCGACCAGCACGGCGAGGCCCACGACCTGGAGCACCTCTCGGTGGTGATGCGGCGCCTCGGACGCCACCAGGAGGCGTTCATCCTCGGCCTGGAGGCGCTGGACCTGTGGCACCGCCTCGGCGCGCGGGGCGGGATGGCCGGCACGCTCGGCAGCCTGGCCCGCACGTACTCGGCGCTCGGCCTGCCCGAGGACGCCGAGCGCGCCGCCCGGCAGGCGCTCGGCCTCCGCGAGTCCGGCGGCGACTGGTACGGCCTCGGCGTCGGCATGGACACCCTCGCCGCCGTGCTGCGCCGCGCCGGCCGCCCCGAGGAGGCCCTGGAGCGGGAGGTGGAGGCGCTGCGGATCCTCGGCGAGGTCGGCGACCGGCACAGCGAGGCCGTCGGGCTCGTCCACCTCGCCGCCATCCACCTCGACCTCGGCCGCGCCGGCGAGGCCCTGGCCACCGGGCGGCGCGCCCGCGACCTCGCCGCCGAGCTCGGCGCCACCCGCGAGCAGGCCCAGGCCCTGCGCACCATGGCCCGCGCGTCCCAGCTGCTCGGCGAGCACGACCGCGCGGTGGAGCACGTCACCGCCGAGATCGCCATCCGCCGCGACACCGACGACCAGCGGGGGCTGCGGCGGGCGCTGGCACTGCTGCGCGAATCCCACCTGGCCCTCGGCGACCAGGCCGCGGCCGCGGACTGCGGCCGGCGCGTCCGCGCCCTCGACGGCCTCCTCGCCTCCGAGAGATCCCTCGACATGTGACGGACGACCTGGTCGGTCCGCGCGGGGCCGCGTTCACTGGACCGCGAGGCACCCGATCATGAAAGGCCGCGGCCCGGCCGGATGCGGGTCCGGTGAGGAGGCGAGATGCACACCACCCGGTTCTGGGACGCGCTGACCCCCCGCGCCCGGGAGGCCCTGCGGCGGGCGGGCGCCCCGGTGGTGATCCGGCCCGGCGCGTTCCTCACGCGCGAGCACACCCGCGCGTCCCAGGTCTTCGTCCTGCGCTCCGGGGCGGTGAAGGTGTGGGTGGACCGGGACGGCGACGTCGCGATCCTCGACGTCCTCGGGCCGGGCGACCTGGTCGGGGAGCTGGAGGCGGTGGACGGCGGCGTCCGGCACGCCAACGCCGAGGCGCTGACCCGGGTCGAGGCCGTCGTGCTGCCCGCCGCGCGCTTCCGCGGCGTCCTGGACGCCGAGCCCGGCGCGGTGTGGGCCGTCGCCGCCGTCCTCGCCGAGCGGCTCCGCGACGCCAACGAGCTGCGCGTCGCGCACTTCCCCGACGACCCCGAGCGCCGCCTCGCCGGCCGGCTCCTGCGGCTGGCGGTGCGGTTCGGCTCCCCGGTCAAGCGGGAGCGCCCGGACGGCGTGACCGAGGAGGGCGTCCTCGTCCGGGTGCCGTTCACTCAGCAGGACCTCGGCCGCTGGGCCGGCATGGGCCGCCGCAAGGTCGCGCAGATCCTCGCGACCGAGCCCGTGCGCGGCAGCGTGACCGTCGCCCGCAGCGCGATCGCCGTCCGCTCGGCGGACGTCCTGCGCCGGCTCGCCGGCGACGACCCGCCCTAGGCCGACGTGCCCAAAAGGGCCCGACGTGCCTGAAAGCGGCGCTTCTCAGAAGCCCGACTCCTCCGGGAAACCGGACGGCTCGTGCGGCCAGGGCGGCGGCACCGGGAGCGGCCCGTCCGGGCGGAGGTGCACGCCCGCGCCGTCCGACCGTCCGCTCAGCCAGCCCAGCAGCGCCCGCGCGGAGCCGGACGCCTCCGGGCCGCCGGGCGTCCAGCCGAGTTCGGCGGTCTCGCCGGAGTCGGTCGCGGTGATCCGGAGCCCGGCCACCTCGCCGAGGGCGTCCCTCGGCAGCGCCGCCATGTCCGCCAGCGTGGCCGCCGCGGACCACCGGACGTAGGGCTCGGGCCAGTCGGCGGGGCCGTACCCGGCGGCGAGGTCGACGTGGTGGGCCTCCACCTCGTTCCAGCGGCGGAACACCGTGTACCAGGCCGGATGGGGCCAGCCCGTCATCGCCCGCACCGGAGCGTTCCAGGCGCTCTCGGGCAGCGACCTGGCCTGCTCGGAGAACCGCGCCTGCGTCGCCCGGACGTCGGCGACCAGCTCGTCCCGGCCGCGCCCCGCGCCCGCGGCGACGTCGGCGTTGCGCCGCTCCAGGCTCGGGTACTGCGGGATCTCCGTCCCCGTGCGCGCCCCTTCGAGGAGGTTCCACAGGGAGTCGGCGTTGCGCGCGATGTGCGTCGCCACGTGCCCCCGGCTCCACCCCGGCAGCGCCGACGCGCCGCGCAGGGCGTCGTCGGCCAGCCCCTCCAGCGTCCGCGCGATCCGCTCCACGCCCGCGTCCAGCTCGTCGACCACGTCGCGCCAGTCCATGACCCCTCCTCGGCGAAAAGGACGCTCCATCCTGTCGCACCGGCCCGGCCCGCGCCAGACTGGTGATCATGACGCTTCCGATCTGCGTGACGTGCGGCGTCCAGTACGCCGGGCCCCGCCCCGACTGCCCGATCTGCGAGGACGAGCGGCAGTACGTCGGCTGGGAAGGCCAGAAATGGACGACCCTGGAGGCACTGCGCGCGGACCACCGCGGCCGCGTCGCCGAGGAGGGCCCGGACGTCATCGGGATCGGCACCGAGCCGTCCACCGCCATCGGCCAGCGCGCCCTCCTCCTGCGCGCCCCCTCCGGGAACGTCCTGTGGGACATGGTCACCCACATCGACGACGACCTGGTGCGCCAGGTGAACGAGCTCGGAGGCGTCTCCGCGATAGCGATCAGCCACCCGCACTTCTACGGCAGCATGATCGAGTGGGCGCGCGCCTTCGACGCGCCCGTCTACATCCACGAGGCAGACCGCCGGTGGGTGGCCCGCCCGGACGACGCGGTCGTCTTCTGGTCGGGCGAGACCCGCGAACTGGCCGACGGCCTCACGCTGGTCAACGCCGGCGTCCACTTCGCCGGGGGCCAGGTGCTGCACTGGCGCGACGCCCGAGCGCTCTTCTCCGGCGACATCCTGACGGTCGTCAACGACCGCGACTGGGTGAGCTTCATGTACTCCTATCCGAACTTCATCCCGGAGCGTCCGCGCACGGTCCGCCGCGCCCTGCGCCTGCTGGAGCCTTACGACTTCGACCGCGTCTACGGCGCCTGGTGGAAGAAGGTCGTGCACACCGACGGCAAGGGCGCCGTCCGCCGCTCCGCCGAGCGCTACCTCTCCTTCGCGCTCGACGACGGGTGACCTGCGGGAATGCGGGCCGTGACGGGCGGCCGGGGAGGGGCGCGGGGTTCCCCTGGTGTTCCGGTGGCGGGCGGCGTTCGAACACGTGTACGGTGCGATGGTGCCGTCCGGACCGCTCGGACGGCCGGGTAGCGTCATGAAATGCAGCGGCGCGCGCCGCTGTTGAGAACTCGGGGCATCCTGTCGCACCCCGTGGCTAGCCTTGATACCGAGCCGTATCCGCAGATCGCCGCGCCCAGAAGAGGAACCGGAAGTACGCCGTGCATGACCGACTCATCGTGCGTGGAGCGCGCGAGCACAACCTGAAGGACGTCTCGCTCGACCTCCCGCGGGACGCCATGATCGTGTTCACCGGTCTGTCCGGTTCGGGGAAGTCCAGCCTGGCCTTCGACACGATCTTCGCCGAGGGGCAGCGCCGGTACGTGGAGTCGCTGTCGGCCTACGCCCGGCAGTTCCTCGGGCAGATGGACAAGCCCGACGTCGACTTCATCGAGGGCCTGTCGCCCGCGGTATCGATCGACCAGAAGTCCACCAGCAAGAACCCCCGGTCCACGGTCGGGACGATCACCGAGGTCTACGACTACCTGCGGCTGCTCTACGCGCGGATCGGGCACCCGCACTGCCCCGAGTGCGGCCGGCCGATCAGCCGGCAGGCGCCGCAGCAGATCGTCGACCGGGTGCTGGAGCTGGAGCAGGGCACCCGGTTCCAGGTGCTGGCGCCGGTGATCCGCGGCCGCAAGGGCGAGTACCTGGAGCTGTTCCGCGAGCTGCAGTCCAAGGGCTACTCGCGGGCGCTGGTCGACGGGCAGATGATCCGGCTGGACGAGCCGCCCAAGCTGAAGAAGCAGGAGAAGCACGACATCTCCGTCGTGGTCGACCGGCTCTCGGTGAAGGACTCGGCCCGGCAGCGGCTCGCCGACTCGGTGGAGACGGCGCTCGGCCTGGCGGGCGGCACGATCGTCCTCGACTTCGTCGACCTCCCCGAGGACGACGAGCACCGCACCCGGATGTACTCCGAGCACCTCTACTGCCCCTACGACGACCTGTCGTTCGAGGAGCTCGAGCCGCGGTCGTTCTCGTTCAACTCGCCCTACGGCGCCTGCCCCGACTGCACCGGCCTCGGGACGCGCATGGAGGTCGACCCCGAGCTCGTCGTCCCCGACGGGGAGCTGACGCTGGGCGAGGGCGCGATCCAGCCGTGGTCCAACGGGCACGTGAGCGACTACTTCCTGCGGCTGCTGTCGGCCCTGGGCGACGCCATGGGCTTCGACCTGAACACCCCGTGGGACAAGCTGCCCGCCAAGGCGCGCAAGGCCGTCCTGAACGGCCACGAGACGCAGGTCCACGTCCGCTACAAGAACCGCTACGGCCGGACGAGGTCCTACTACACGGCCTACGAGGGCGTCGTCCCCTACATCCAGCGGCGCCACGCCGAGTCCGAGAGCGACTCCAGCCGGGAGCGGTTCGAGGGCTACATGCGCGAGATCCCGTGCCCGACGTGCGAGGGCGCCCGGCTCAAGCCGGTCGTGCTCGCGGTCACCATGGGCGGGATGTCGATCGCCGAGGTCGCCGCGATGCCGATCGGCGAGGCCGCGAAGTTCCTGCTCGCGCTCGAGCTGAACGAGCGCGAGCGGCACATCGCCGAGCGCGTCCTCAAGGAGATCAACGCCCGGCTCGGCTTCCTGCTGGACGTCGGCCTCGACTACCTCACCCTCGACCGGGCGTCGGCGACGCTCGCCGGCGGCGAGGCGCAGCGCATCCGGCTGGCGACGCAGATCGGCTCCGGCCTGGTCGGCGTCCTGTACGTCCTCGACGAGCCGTCCATCGGCCTGCACCAGCGCGACAACCACCGGCTGCTGGAGACGCTGCTCCGGCTGCGCGACATGGGCAACACCCTGATCGTCGTCGAGCACGACGAGGACACCATCGCCGCCGCCGACTGGATCGTCGACATCGGCCCGCGCGCGGGCGAGCACGGCGGCGAGATCGTCGTCTCCGGCACGGTCGAGGACCTCAAGAAGTCCGAGCGCTCGCTGACCGGCGCCTACCTCGATGGGCGCCGCGAGATCGCCGTCCCGCAGATCCGGCGGCCGCGCACCAAGGGCCGCGAGGTGACGGTCAAGGGCGCCCAGCAGAACAACCTCCGCGGCGTGGACGTCGCGTTCCCGCTCGGCGTCCTCACCGCCGTGACCGGAGTGTCGGGGTCCGGCAAGTCGACGCTGGTCAACGACATCCTCTACAACTCGCTGGCGAAGAAGCTGAACGGGGCGAAGACCGTCCCCGGCAAGCACAAGCGCGTCAACGGCGTCGACCAGCTCGACAAGGTCGTGCACGTCGACCAGTCGCCGATCGGCCGCACCCCGCGGTCCAACCCGGCGACCTACACCGGCGTGTTCGACCACATCCGCAAGCTGTTCGCGCAGACCACCGAGGCGAAGGTGCGCGGCTACCAGCCCGGCCGGTTCTCCTTCAACGTCAAGGGCGGCCGCTGCGAGAACTGCTCCGGCGACGGCACCATCAAGATCGAGATGAACTTCCTGCCGGACGTCTACGTCCCGTGCGAGGTCTGCCACGGCGCCCGCTACAACCGGGAGACCCTGGAGGTCCACTACAAGGGCAAGACGATCTCCGAGGTGCTCGACATGCCGATCGAGCAGGCCACCGAGTTCTTCGAGCCGATCACGGCGATCCACCGGCACCTGAAGACGCTGAACGACGTCGGCCTCGGCTACGTGCGGCTCGGCCAGCCCGCCCCGACCCTGTCCGGCGGCGAGGCCCAGCGCGTCAAGCTGGCCTCCGAGCTCCAGAAGCGCTCCACCGGCCGCACCGTCTACGTGCTGGACGAGCCGACCACCGGCCTGCACTTCGAGGACATCCGCAAGCTCCTCGGCGTGCTGAACGGCCTGGTCGACAAGGGCAACACCGTCATCGTCATCGAGCACAACCTCGACGTCGTCAAGACCGCCGACTGGATCATCGACATGGGCCCCGAGGGCGGCTCCCGCGGCGGCACCGTCGTCGCCACCGGCACCCCCGAGGACGTCGCCGAGGTCGAGGCCAGCCACACCGGCCAGTTCCTCAAGAAGATCCTCGGATAGCCGCGGGCCCGGGCCGGTGCGGAGCGGCCGGACCCGTCCACCAAGATGGAGCCATGGGAGATGAAGTGACGCCCGGGGCCCCAGCGGCCGCCGGGGGCGGGGGAGTCGGCCGGCGCGCGGTGCTGTGCGGGGCCGGAGCCGTGGGCGCCGCGGCGCTCGCCGGATGCGCGTCCGGCGGCGGGGAGAAGTCCGCCGCGGACCTCAAGGGCAAGGAGATCGCGAAGGCCGCCGACGTTCCGGTCGGCGGCGGCAAGGTCAACGCGGCCGAGAAGGTCGTGGTGACCCAGCCGACCCAGGGCGCCTTCAAGGCGTTCACGGCGGTGTGCACCCACCAGGGCTGCACGGTCGGCGGGGTGTCGAACGGGGTGATCAAGTGCCCCTGCCACGGCAGCGAGTTCAGGATCGCCGACGGGTCGGTGCAGAAGGGCCCCGCGACGAAGCCGCTCAAGGAGTACCCCGTCCAGGCCAAGGGCGGCGGCATCGTCGTCACCTGAGCACGGGGTCACCTGAGCACGGGGTCACCTGAGCACGGGGTCACCTGAGCACGGGTCCGGACGCTCACGCCCGCCTGAGCGACTTCGCGCGCGCCGGGCCGTCCTCGCGGGGGACGGCCCGCGCGCCGTCCGCGTGCCGCCCCTCCGCGACCTCCTCCTCGGCGGCCGGCGCCCGGTCGTCCGCCGCCGTCCCGGTGCCGTCCGCGACGGGCTCGGGGCCGATGCGGAGCCGGGGGAGGGCCTCCGGATGGCGGTCGCGGATGTAGGCGACCAGGTGCTCGCGCACGTCGCAGCGCAGGTCCCAGGTGCTCGCCGAGTCGGCGGCGCTCATCAGCGCGCGAACGGTGACGAGGCCGCTCGGCAGCACGTCCACCACCTGCAGCATCCACTCGCGCCGGTCCCACAGCGGGTTCTCCTTCAGCGCCGCGTACAGCTCGGCGCGCAGCTCCTCCACCGGGACCGTCCAGTCCACGTGGAGCTCGACCGAGCCGAGCAGGCGGCTGGAGTGCCGGGTCCAGTTCTCGAACGGCTGCTCGGTGAAGTGCGACACCGGGAAGATCATGCGCCGGTCGTCCCAGAGCTGCAGGACGACGTAGGACAGCGTCAGCTCCTCGACCCGGCCCCAGATCCCCTGCGTGACGACGACGTCGTCCAGGCGCAGCGCGTCGCTGAACGCCAGCTGGAGCCCGGCCAGCAGGTTGCCGAGGGTGGGCCGCGCCGCGATGCCGACCACCAGGCCGGCGACGCCCGCCGAGGCCAGCACCCCCGCGCCGACCGCGCGCACGGCGGGGAAGGTGAACAGCGCCGCGCCGACGGCGAGGACCACGATGATCATGGCCGCGATGCGGCGCAGCAGCAGCATCTGCGTGCGGGCCCGCCTGGCCCGCCGGTTGCGGTCGCCCTCGACGCGCATCAGCCGCGCCAGCGGCGGGTCGCTCAGCGCGTAGGCGATCCGCAGCACCAGCCAGGTGGAGGCGCCGATCGCCGCGATCCGCATCGCGTGCCGGACCACGTCCTCGGCGTGCCCGCCGATGACCTGGTACGGCATCGCGGTGCTGGAGCTGACGACCACCGCGAACGCGAACGCGGGCGCGGTGCAGCGCCGGGCGACCCGGCCCGCCCCCGGCCAGCGGTGCGACAGCCGGCCCGCGACGAGCCGGCGGCCCCCCTCCACGACGATCACGGACGTCCCGACCACGGCGGCCAGGATGATCCATGCCCAGAGTGCGGACACGTCCGGAACGACCCCCTTCGAAGATCAGCGGACCCGTTTGACCCTCCCTTTCCGGTGGATTTGCGAACATCCGGGCATCGGGGAGAGATCTACGTCACCCTCCGGGAAGCCGCGGAGCGGGCCCGGCTCGCGGGGGCACGGCGTGTCGGTGCCGCCCATTAGGCTTTCGAACGTGGCAGATCCGGCGACCTACCGACCCGCACCCGGCTCCATCCCGGAATCCCCGGGGGTGTACCGGTTCCGCGACGAGCACGGCCGGGTCATCTACGTGGGCAAGGCGAAGAACCTGCGCTCGCGGCTGAACTCCTACTTCGCCGACTTCTCCGCCCTGCACCCCCGCACCCAGACGATGGTGCAGACCGCCGCCCGCGTCGACTGGACGGTCGTCGGCACCGAGGTCGAGGCCCTCCAGCTGGAGTACTCCTGGATCAAGGAGTTCGACCCCAGGTTCAACGTCCGCTACCGCGACGACAAGTCCTATCCCTATCTCGCCGTCACCCTGAACGAGGAGTTTCCGAGGGTGATGGTGATGCGGGGAGCCAAGCGGAAGGGCGTGCGCTACTTCGGGCCGTACTCCCACGCGTGGGCGATCCGGGAGACGGTCGACCAGCTGCTGCGCGTGTTCCCCGTCCGGACGTGCAGCGCCGGCGTGTTCAAGCGGCAGCACCAGCTCGACCGGCCCTGCCTGCTCGGCTACATCGGCAAGTGCTCGGCGCCGTGCGTCGGCCGCGTCTCGCCCGACGAGCACCGCCTGCTCGCCGAGGACTTCTGCGATTTCATGGCCGGGAACACCACCCGGTTCATCAAGCGCCTCGAACGCGACATGCGCGAGGCCGCCGCCTCCCAGGAGTACGAGCGCGCCGCCCGCCTCCGCGACGACATCCGCGCCCTGGAGCGCGCGCTGGAGAAGCAGGCGGTCGTGCTGCCCGACCGCACCGACTGCGACATGATCGCCTTCGCCGAGGACGAGCTGGAGGCGGCCGTCCAGGTGTTCTACGTGCGCGGCGGGCGCATCCGCGGGCAGCGCGGCTGGGTCGTCGACAAGGTCGAGGACGTCACCACCGCCGACCTCGTCGAGCACTTCCTCATCCAGATCTACGGCGAGAGCGAGTCGGTGCCCCGCGAGGTCTGCGTCCCGGCCCTGCCGCCCGAGGAGGACGCCATGGCCGAGCTGCTGGCGGAGCAGCGCGGCGGGCCCGTCCGGCTGCGCGTCCCGCAGCGCGGCGACAAGCGCTCCCTGCTGGAGACGGTCGCGCGCAACGCCCACGAGGCGCTCAAGCAGCACAAGACGCGCCGCGCGTCCGACCTCACCACCCGCAGCCGCGCCCTCCAGGAGATCCAGGAGGCTTTGGAACTCGACGACGCGCCCCTGCGGATCGAGTGCTACGACGTGTCCAACCTGCAGGGCACCGACGTGGTCGCGTCGATGGTCGTGTTCGAGGACGGCCTGGCCCGCAAGAGCGAGTACCGCCGGTTCACGATCAAGGGCGTGGAGGGGCAGGACGACGTCCGCTCCATCCACGAGGTCATCACCCGCCGGTTCAGGCGCTACCTCGCCGAGAGCGAGAAGACCGGCGAGCTCGACGCCCTCGGCGACCCGGAGGAGGACGGCGCGCACCAGCCGATCGACCCGGAGACCGGCAGGCCGCGCAAGTTCGCCTACCCGCCCAACCTGGTGCTCGTCGACGGCGGCCCGCCGCAGGTCGCGGCCGCGCAGCGCGCCCTCGACGAGCTCGGTGTCGACGACATCGCGGTGTGCGGGATCGCCAAGCGGCTGGAGGAGCTCTGGCTCCCCGGCGAGGCCGACCCGGTCATCCTGCCGCGCAACAGCGAGGGCATGTTCCTCGTCCAGCGGGTCCGTGACGAGGCGCACCGCTTCGCCATCACCTTCCACCGGCAGCGGCGGTCCAGGTCCATGACGGTCAGCGAACTCGATAACGTTCCGGGTCTGGGCCCGGCGCGCCGCGCGGCGCTGCTGAAACACTTCGGTTCGCTGAAGCGGCTGAAGGACGCGACGCCCGAGCAGGTCGCCGAGGTCCCGGGAATCGGCATGCGCAGCGCCGAGAGCATCGTGGCGGCGCTGCACGGCGGGGCCGCCCCGGCGGGCGGCGCGGGCGAGGGACCCGGCGGGGACGGCGGGGAGCACAGGGGGAGACGGGCATGACCAGCGAGACCAAGATTCCGGACATCGTCATCGTCACCGGCATGTCCGGGGCGGGCCGCAGCACCGCGGCCAAGTCGCTGGAGGACCTCGACTGGTTCGTGGTCGACAACCTGCCGCCCGGGCTGCTCGCCACGATGGCCGACCTCGGCGGCCGGGTGAAGGACGCGGTGCCGCGCATCGCCGTCGTCGTCGACGTCCGCAGCCGCGCGTTCACCGACGACCTGCACTCCTCCATCGCCGAGCTGGAGGCCCGCGGCGTCCACCCGCGCGTGGTGTTCCTGGAGGCCGGCGACGCCGACCTCGTGCGCCGGTTCGAGAGCGTCCGCCGCCCCCACCCGCTGCAGGGCGACGGCCGCCTGGTGGACGGCATCGCCCGCGAGCGCGAGCTGGTCCGGGAGGTCCGCGCCGAGGCCGACCTGGTGATCGACACCAGCGGCCTCAACGTGCACGAGCTGCGCAACAAGATCATCGGCTTCTTCGGCAACGACAGCGGCGAGTCCAGCCTGCGCGCCACCGTCGTGTCGTTCGGCTACAAGTACGGCCTGCCGGTCGACGCCGACCTCGTCGTCGACTGCCGGTTCCTGCCGAACCCGCACTGGGTGCCGGAGCTGCGGCCGAAGACGGGCCGCGACGGCGCCGTGCGCGACTACGTCCTCGGCCAGCGCGGCGCCAAGGAGTTCCTGGACGCCTACGCCGAGGTGCTGCGGCTCCTCGCGGACGGGTATGAACGCGAGGGCAAGCACTACGTGACGCTCGCCGTGGGATGTACCGGCGGAAAACACCGTAGTGTTGCCATGGCGGAACAGATCGCCGCCCGGCTGCGGGACGAGGGCATCGAGGTGCAGGTCGCCCATCGTGACCTCGGCCGCGAATGACGGCCCGCGCCGGGACCCGGCGGGGGTCCCGGACGAGGAGAGTAACGGCACGGTGAAGCCCCTCGGCCCGAAGGTCGTCGCGCTCGGCGGGGGCCACGGCCTCTACGCGTCGCTGTCGGCGCTGCGCCGCGTCACCGACCGGCTGACCGCGATCGTCACCGTCGCCGACGACGGCGGCTCCAGCGGCCGGCTGCGCCGCGAACTCGGCGTGCTGCCGCCCGGCGACCTGCGGATGGCGCTCGCCGCCCTCTGCGGAGACGACGAATGGGGGCAGACCTGGCGCGACGTCGTCCAGCACCGCTTCCGCAGCGAGGGCGACCTGCAGGGCCACGCCGTCGGCAACCTGCTCATCGTCGCGCTGTGGGAGCTGTTCGGCGGCGACGGCGCCTCGCCCGGCTCCACCGTCGCCGGCCTCGACTGGGTCGGCCGGCTGCTCGGCGCGCACGGCCGCGTGCTGCCGATGGCGGCCATCCCCATGGACATCGTCGCCGAGGTGCGCGGCGCCGACCCCGCCAGGCCCGACGAGATCACCCATGTCAAGGGGCAGGTGGCGTGCGCCAAGACGCCCGGCAGCGTGCTCGGGGTGTCGCTCGTGCCCGCCGACCCGCCCGCCTGCCCGGAGACCCTCGCCGCCGTCGACGACGCCGACTGGATCGTGTTCGGCCCCGGCTCCTGGTTCACCAGCGTCCTGCCGCACCTGAAGGTGCCCGCGCTGGCCCGCGCCCTCACCGGCGCCCGCGCCCGCCGCGTCGTCGCGCTGAACCTCGCGCCGCAGCCCGGCGAGACCGACGACTACTCGCCGCAGACGCACCTGGAGGTCCTGCAGGCGCACGCGCCCGACCTGCGCGTGGACGTCGTCCTCGCCGACCGCGGGGTGGTGGACGACCCGGACGCCCTCGACAAGGCCGTCCAGGAGCTCGGCGGCCGCCTCGTGCTCGCCGACGTCGCCGCCGACGACGGCTCGCCGCGTCATGAACCCGCCCGTCTGGCCCAAGCCTTCGTACAGATATTCACCGAGTGACGACCGGTGGGGCCGGAATCGGCCAGACTGCTGGAAGTCCGATAGGGGGAGGGTTCTTCAGATGGCGATGACCGGTGTGGTCAAGGACGAGCTGAGCAGGCTCACGGTGCTGAAGCCGTGCTGCCGCAAGGCCGAGGTCTCGACGCTGCTGCGGTTCGCGGGCGGCCTGCACCTGGTCAGCGGCCGCATCGTGATCGAGGCCGAGATCGACACCGGCGTGGCGGCCCGGCGGCTGATCAAGGACATCGCGGAGGTGTTCGGGCACACCTCCGAGGTCGTCGTGCTCGCGCCGAGCGGCCTGCGCAAGGGCAACCGCTACGTCGTGCGCGTCTTCCGGGACGGCGAGTCGCTCGCCCGGCAGACCGGCCTCATCGACAACAACGGCCGGCCCGTCCGGGGCCTGCCCCGGCACGTGGTCGCGGGCGCCGCCTGCGACGCCGAGTCGGCCTGGCGCGGCGCGTTCCTCGCCCACGGCTCGCTCACCGAGCCCGGCCGCTCCATGTCGCTGGAGGTGACCTGCCCCGGCCCCGAGGCGGCCCTCGCCCTCGTCGGCGCCGCCCGCCGCCTGAAGATCCACGCCAAGGCCCGCGAGGTCCGCGGCGTCGACCGCGTCGTCGTCCGCGACGGCGACGCGATCAGCGCCCTGCTCACCCGGCTCGGCGCCCACGACAGCGTCCTCGCCTGGGAGGAGCGCCGGATGCGCCGCGAGGTCCGCGCCACCGCCAACCGGCTCGCCAACTTCGACGACGCCAACCTGCGCCGCTCCGCCCGCGCCGCCGTCGCCGCCGGCGCCCGCGTCGCCCGCGCCCTGGAGATCCTCGGCGACGACGCCCCCGAGCACCTCGTCAACGCCGGCCGCCTCCGCCTGGAGCACAAGCAGGCATCCCTGGAGGAACTCGGCCAGCTCGCCGACCCGCCCCTCACCAAGGACGCCATCGCCGGCCGCATCCGCCGCCTCCTCGCCATGGCCGACAAGCGCGCCGGCGACCAGGGCATCCCCGGCACGGAGGCGAACCTCACGGCGGACATGCTCGCGCAGTAGTTTTCTGGGGGGGCGACCCCCCAATCCCCCCGTTGCGAGCCGGGCGATCCTCACGCCACGGTTTCGGTGTGTTGTGCCCGTGCGGGTTTGTGGCGTGGCGCTGCGGTCGCCCGGCTCGGCGGGTCGGGCGGCCTCCAGGCGCTTAGAGCGCCTTCC
>NZ_JBEZFD010000037.1:0-59768 GCF_040649235.1 Spirillospora sp. NPDC049024 | reverse complement strand
GCGTCCGATCGCCAGTAGGGGGCGAACAGGCCGGAGAAGGCGGGCACGAAGTAGACGCCGCCGTTGTCGTCGACCTGCCGGGCCAGCGCCTCGCTTTGGGCGGCGCCGGAGATGATGCCGAGCTGGTCGCGCAGCCACTGCACCGCCGACCCCGTCACCGCGATCGACCCCTCCAGCGCGTACACCGGCTTCTCGGATCCGAACTGGTAGCAGACGGTCGTCAGCAGCCCGTTCTTCGAGCGGACGAGTTCCTCGCCGGTGTTGAGCAGGAGGAAGTTGCCGGTGCCGTAGGTGTTCTTGGCCTCGCCGGGCGAGAAGCACACCTGCCCCACCGTCGCCGCCTGCTGGTCGCCGAGCGAGGCGGTCAGGGGCACCTCGCCGCCGAGCGGACCGTTTGCGCGGGTCGTCCCGTAGCCGCCGGGCGCCGACGACGGTTTGATCTCCGGGAGCATGGAGCGCGGGATCCCGAAGAACGACAGGAGTTCGTCGTCCCAGGAGAGGGTCTCCAGGTCCATCAGCATGGTGCGGCTGGCGTTGGTCGGGTCGGTGACGTGCACGCCGCCGTCCGTCCCGCCGGTGAGGTTCCACAGCACCCACGAGTCGGTCGTGCCGAACACGGCGTCGCCGTTCTCGGCGGCCTCGCGGACGCCGTCGACGTTCTCCAGGATCCACTGGATCTTGCCGCCGGAGAAGTACGTGGCCGGGGGGAGGCCCGCCTTGCGCCGGATGACGTCGCCCTTGCCGTCCCGCTCCAGGGCCGCGGCGATGCGGTCGGTGCGGGTGTCCTGCCAGACGATCGCGTTGTAGTAGGGGCGCCCGGTGCGCCGGTTCCACACCACGGTCGTCTCGCGCTGGTTGGTGATCCCGCACGCGGCCAGGTCGCCATGGGAGAGGTTCGCCTTGTTCAGCGTGCTCTCGATGACGGCGCGGGTGCGCTCCCAGATCTCGGTCGGGTTGTGCTCGACCCACCCGGCCTGGGGCAGGATCTGCTCGTGTTCGAGCTGGTGGCGGGCGATCTCGTTGCCGCCGTGGTCGAAGATCATGAATCGGGTGCTGGTCGTGCCCTGGTCGAGGGCTCCGACGAAGTCAGCCATGCGTGCGGTCTCCTGGAGTCGTGGGGGACGGGACGGGACGGCTCACGCCGCCTCGTACTCGGGCTCGGGCTTCGTGAGGCCCTGCGGGTCCTCCTCGGCGGGGGGCAGGAACCGTCCGATCAGCGCCTTGTAGAGCCCGACGCCGAGCACGCCGCCGATGAGCGGGCCGATGATCGGCACCCAGAAGTAGAGATCGCCGTTCTGGTCCCGCCAGGCGCTGCCGTAGCCGGTGAGGAACGAGGCGAGCCGGGGCCCGAAGTCGCGGGCCGGGTTGATCGCGTAGCCGGCGTCGGTGCCCCACGCCATGCCGATCGCGACGACCAGCAGGCCGATCATGAACGGGGCCAGGTTGGCGAGCGGCGGGGAGTTGCGCACGTCGGTGAGCGCCTTGATCACGAAGAGCAGGATGGCGGTGCCGATCACCTGGTCGCGGAACGCGCCCCAGGTGCCGACCGGGAGCGTGCCGTTGCCCGGCAGGGTGGAGAACACGCCCTGGGTCTTGATGGTGTGGCCGGGGTCGACCTTCGCCAGCACCTCGCTGTAGTTCCAGCGGACGATCAGCGCCGCGACGAACGCCCCCGCGGTCTGCGCGGCGATGTAGGGGGCCGTCTTGCGCCAGGCGAACTCCTTGAACGTGGCCAGCGCGATGGTGACGGCGGGGTTGAGGTGGGCGCCGCTGATCCGGGCCGCGACGTACACGCCGAGCGTGACGCCTAGGCCCCAGGCCCAGGCGATGCTGTCGTGGTCGCCGATCTCGGCCCCGGCGACCTGCGCGACGACGCCGACGCCGAACAGGATGAGGATCAGGGTGCCGGCGAACTCGGCGGCGAGTTCACCGGCCAGGGTGGGGATTCTGGGGCGTTCCGCCATGGGTACTCCTCGGCAGATGGGGTGGACGCGAGCCCCGTGAGGCTGGCTGGACGGTAAGCCGGGACGAACCGTCTTACAACGGGAGCCTGTCGACAATGTCGAACACTTTCGTCGCCGCCCGGCGGCGGTTACCCTCCACCCTGTGCACCAGATCACAGAATCCGGGCAGTTCAGGGCGCATCGGACGATGATTACGGCGGCTGCCGACATTGTCGGCACCCCGCCGGGAGACCTACCATCGCTTCCATGCCCGGACCTGTGCAGTCGATCGAGCGGGCTGCCGCGATCCTGCGCCTGCTGGCGGCGAGCTCTGGCCGGCTCGGGGTCGGGGAGATCGCCAGTTCGCTGGGCCTCGCCCGCGGCACCGCGCACGGCATCCTGCGCACCCTGGAGCGCGTCGGCTTCGTCGAGCAGGACGGCGCCACGGGGAAGTACCAGCTCGGCGCCGCCCTGCTGCACCTCGGCACGAGCTACCTCGACGTCAACGAGCTGCGGTCGCGCGCGATCAACTGGGCCGACGCGCTCGCCTCGCGCAGCGGCGAGGCCGTCCGGATCGGCACGCTGCTGGAAGGCAAGGTCCTCGTCGTCCACCACGTGTTCCGCCCTGACGACACGCTCCAGGCCATGGACGTCGGCTCGCTGCTGCCGCTGCACGCCACCGCGCTCGGCAAGGCGCTGCTCGCGCACGACGCCAACGCGGCGGCGTCCATCCGCGACACCGTCCTGGAGTCCTACTGCCGGCGCACCATCACCGACCCCAGGGAGCTCGCACGGGCCGCCACCCGCGTCCGGGAGAACGGCTGGGCCGCGGAGACCGAGGAGCTGTCCATCGGCGAGGCCGGCATCGCCGCGCCGATCCGCGGGCACGGGGGCCTCGTCGTCGGGGCCATCGGCATCTCCGGAGCGGTCGAGCGGATCTGCGACTCCCGCCGCGTCCCCGACCCGAGGCTCGTCGCCTACGTGCGGGACGCGGCCCGCGCCGTCTCCCGGGACCTCGGCGGATCACGCTGGTGACGCGCCGCCCCCGGCACGGCGGGGCGGAGGGGCGCGCCTGGGAGGAGGGCGCCTGACGTGACCGAACGGTACGTGATGTCGATCGACCAGGGCACCACCTCGACCCGGTGCATCCTGTTCGACCACGGCGGCCGCCTGGTGTCGGTGGCGCAGCGCGAGCACCGGCAGCACTTCCCCAAGCCCGGCTGGGTCGAGCACGATCCGATGGAGATCTGGCGCAACCTGGAGCGCATCGCGCCGGAGGCGCTCGCCCAGGCGGGCGCGACGCCCGGCCAGGTCGCGGCGGTCGGGATCGCCAACCAGCGGGAGACGACCGTCCTGTGGGACCGGCTGACCGGCGTCCCGATCGGCCGCGCGATCGTCTGGCAGGACATGCGGACCGGCCCGCTCGTGGACGAGCTGGCCCGGGCGCCCGGCGCCGCGATGGTCACCGAGCGCAGCGGCCTGCCGCTGGCCACCTACTTCTCGGCCCCGCGCATCCGCTGGATGCTGGACCACACACCGGGCCTGCGCGAGCGCGCCGAGCGCGGCGAGGTCCTGTTCGGCACGATGGAGAGCTGGCTGATCTGGAACCTCAGCGGCGGCGTCGACGGCGGCGTCCACGTCACCGACGTGACCAACGCCAGCCGCACGCTGCTGATGGACCTGCACACGCTGAGCTGGGACGACGGCCTGCTCGACTTCTTCGGCGTGCCGCGGGCGATGCTGCCGGAGATCCGCTCGTCCACCGAGACCTACGGGACGGCCCGCCGCGTGTTCCCCGGCGTGCGCGTCGGCGCGGCCCTCGGCGACCAGCAGGCCGCGCTGTTCGGGCAGACGTGCTTCTCCCCGGGCGATACCAAGTGCACGTACGGGACGGGCGCGTTCCTGCTGATGAACACCGGAACGAAGCCGGTGAAGTCGGACAACGGGCTGCTCACCACCGTCGGCTACAAGATCGGTGACGAGCCCGCCGTGTACGCGCTGGAGGGCTCGATCGCGATCACCGGGGCGCTCGTCCAGTGGTTCCGGGACGGCCTCGGGCTGATCTCCACGGCGCCGGAGATCGAGACCCTCGCCCGGACCGTCGACGACAACGGCGGCTGCTACATCGTCCCGGCGTTCTCCGGGCTGTTCGCCCCGCACTGGCGCAGCGAGGCCCGGGGCATCATCGTCGGCCTGACCTCCTACATCACCAAGGGGCACCTGGCGCGGGCGGTGCTGGAGGCGACGGGCTGGCAGACGCGCGAGGTCGTGGACGCGATGAACGCCGACTCGGGCCTCTCGCTGAAGGAGCTGAAGGCCGACGGCGGCATGACGTCCGACAACCTCGTCATGCAGATGGTCGCCGACGTGCTGAACGTGCCGGTGGCGCGCCCGATGGTGGTGGAGACGGTGTCGCTCGGCGCCGCCTACGCCGCCGGGCTCGCGGTCGGCTACTGGGCGGGGCTCGAAGGGCTGCGGCGCAACTGGCACCGCGCCGCCCGCTGGGTCCCGGCGATGGAGCCCGCGCGGCGGGCCGCCGAGTACGACAACTGGAAGCGCGCCGTGGAGCGCACGTTCGACTGGATCCGGGCGGGGGAGGACCCGGCCGCCGCGCCCTAGATCCGGTCGCGCTCGACGAGCTGCCGGACGATCACGTTGCGCTGGATCTCGTTGGTCCCCTCTCCGACGATCATCAGCGGGGCGTCCCGGAAGTAGCGCTCGACGTCGAACTCGGTGGAGTAGCCGGCCGCGCCGTGGATGCGGACCGCGTTCAGCGCGATCTGCATGGCCGCCTCCGAGGCGTAGAGCTTGGCCATGCCCGCCTCCATGTCGCAGCGCTCGCCCGCGTCCAGGCGCTCGGCGGCGTCGAGGGTGAGCAGCCGGGCCGCGCGGAGCTGGGTGGCCATGTCGGCGAGGTAGTTGCCGATGGACTGGTGCTGCCAGATCGGCTTGCCGAAGGCCTCGCGCTGCTGGGCGTAGCGCAGGGAGTCCTCCAGGGCGGCGCGCCCGACGCCGAGCGCGCGGGCCGCGACCTGGATCCGGCCGACCTCGAGGCCGCGCATCATCTGGGCGAAGCCGCGCCCCTCCGCGCCGCCGAGCACGGCGTCGAGCGGCGCCTCGTAGCCGTCGAAGGACAGCTCGCAGCTCTCCACGCCCTTGTAGCCGAGCTTCGGCAGGTCGCGGGAGACGGTCAGGCCTGGCCCCTTCTCCACGAGCAGGATGCTGATGCCCTTGTGCCGGGGGGACGCGGCCGGGTCGGTCTTGCACATCAGCGCGATCAGGCCGGACGTGCGCGCGTTGGTGATCCACATCTTGGCGCCGTCGACGCGGTAGCGGTCCCCGTCGCGGCGCGCGGTCGTGGTCATGGCCTGCAGGTCGGAGCCGCCGGACGGCTCGGTGAGCGCCATCGTGGCGCGCAGCTCGCCGGTCGCCATCCGGGGCAGGTAGCGGGCCTTCTGCTCCTCGGTGCCGTACACGGCGAGCAGATGGGAGACGACCGTGTGGCCGCCGAACGCGCCCGCGAGCGTCATCCAGCCGCGCGCCAGCTCCTCGGTGACGAGCGCGTAGCAGGCCTTGGAGACGCTGACGTCGCCGTACGGCTCGGGCACGGCGAGCCCGAAGACCCCGAGCTCCTTCATGCGGTCGATGAGGCGGGCGGGATAGGCGCCCGCGTGCTCCAGGTCCCGGGCGACCGGGCGGACCTCCTTGTCGACGAAGTCGGCGACGACCTCGACGATGGCGCGCTCCTCGTCGCTGAGCGTGAACACGGCCCCGCCCCCTCCGGTTCGAGTCTCATATATTTGATAGGAAAATACCGGCTGTCAACGGGCGGCGGGCCTCCGCCCGTCCATAATGTGAGCCCACCACCAGGCGCACGGGGAGACGATGAGAGTGGCCCTTTCCGGTGACCAGGCCCTCGGCAGGCGCCGCCAGCTGAGCGACGAGGTGGCCGCCTACGTCCGCGAGCTCATCATGTCCGGCCAGGTCGGGCACGGGGAGTTCCTCCGCCTGGAGCGCATCGCCGAGGATCTCGGGATCAGCGTCACCCCCGTCCGGGAGGCCCTGCTCTCGCTGCGCGGCGAGGGCTTCGTCACGCTGGAGCCGCGGCGCGGGTTCATGCCGGCGCCGCTCACCCGGCAGGACGTCCAGGACCTGTTCGAGGCGCAGGCGTACTTCGCCGGCGAGCTGGCCGCCCGCGCCGCCGCGAAGATCACCGGGACCGAGCTGGAGTCGCTCGACCGGACGCAGGCGCTGCTGGAGGAGGCGTCCAAGGCCCGCGACTCCGCGGCGATCGAGCGCGCCAACCACCAGTTCCACCGGACCGTCAACCTGTGCGCGGGCTCGCCCAAGACGGCCTGGCTGCTGCAACTCGTGGTGCGGTACGCCCCGCGCCGCTTCTACTCCAGCATCGACGGCTGGACCCAGGCGTCGGTCGACGACCACCGTCTCGTCCTCGCCGCGCTGCGGGCGGGGGACGGCGACGCCGCGCGGCAGGCGATGCGCGCGCACATCCGGCACGCGGGGGCCCTGCTGGTGGTGCACCTGGAAGCGCAGGGCTTCTGGGACGAGCAGTCCGGCTGACACCGGGGTCCCCTTTCATCGCCCCGCAGGCTTCCCATATCGTATAAAAAATTTCCAGGAGGGTTGATGGACGACCGGGACCCCGAACCGGCGCGCGGCTCCGTGGTCACCACCGCCGACCACGGCGCGACGCGGGTGGTCACGCTGAACCGGCCCGAGGCCCGCAACGCGATCGACATCCCGATGCGCGAGCGGCTCCTGGCGGAGGTGCGGCGCGCCGCCGACGACCCCGGCGTCCGCGCCGTCGTGCTGACCGGCGCGGCCGGGACGTTCTCAGCGGGCGGCGACGTCCGCTCGATGGAGGGCGCCGGCCCGGACGCCGTCCGGGCGCGGCTCGACCCGGTGCACGAGGCCGTCCGGATCATCACCACCTGCGGGACGCCGTTCATCGCGGCGGTCGAGGGCGCCGCGGCCGGGCTCGGCGTGTCCCTCGCCGCCGTGTGCGACCACGTGGTCGCCGCCGAGGACGCGCGGTTCGTCGCGGCGTTCGGCAGGGTCGGCCTCGTCGCCGACGGCGGGCTGCTCTGGACGCTCCCGCATCGCGTCGGCATAGGCCGCGCCAAGGAGATGCTGGTGTTCGGGCGGACCGTGCCCGCCCAGCGCGCCTACGAGATCGGCCTGGCCGACTCCCTCGCCCCGTCCGGCAAGGCCCTGGACGCCGCCCTGGAACTCGCCGCCGAGGCCGCCGCCCTCGCCCCGCTGTCGGTCGCCGCGGCCAAGCGCCTCCTCGCCCGCACCGACCACGGCCTGGACCGCCTGCTGGACGCCGAGCGGGAGGAGCAGACCGCCCTGTTCGGCAGCGCCGACTTCGCCGAGGGGCGGGCCGCGTTCGCCGAGCGGCGCACACCGCGCTTCGAGGGCCGCTAGGGAGGATCCAGGACGTGAGCAGGCTGCAGCAGACCCATGGGCTGACCGACGAGCAGCGGGAGATCATCGCGACCGTCCGGGCGTTCGTCGACAAGGAGATCCTCCCGGTCGCGACCGAGCTGGAGCACGCCGACGCCTACCCGCAGGCGATCGTGGACGGGATGCGGGATCTCGGCCTCTTCGGCCTGACGATCGGCGAGGAGCACGGCGGGCTGGGCCAGTCCCTGCTGACCTACGCGCTCGTGGTGGAGGAGCTCTCGCGCGGCTGGATGAGCGTGTCGGGCATCGTCAACACCCACTTCATCGTCGCGTGGATGATCGCGCAGCACGGCACGGCAGAGCAGCGGGCGCACTACCTGCCGAGGATGGCGGCCGGCGAGATCCGCGGCGCGTTCTCGATGTCGGAGCCGGGCTGCGGCTCGGACGTCTCGGCCATCACGACCCGCGCCGTCCCGGACGGGGACGACTACGTGATCGACGGCCAGAAGATGTGGCTGACCAACGGAGGCTCGGCGAACCTGGTGGCGGTGCTGGTCAAGACCGACCCGGGCGCGGGCCACCGCGGCATGACCACGTTCCTGGTCGACAAGACCCCCGGCTTCGGCGAGGTCGCGCCGGGCCTCACCGTCCCCGGCAAGATCGACAAGATGGGGTACAAGGGCGTCGACACCACCGAGCTCGTCTTCGACTCCTATCGGATCCCGGCCGCGCAGGTCCTCGGCGGGGAGCCAGGGCGCGGCTTCTACCAGATGATGGACGGCGTCGAGGTCGGCCGCGTCAACGTGGCGGCGCGCGGCTGCGGCGTGGCCCGGCGCGCCTACGAGCTGGCCCTGGCCTACGCGCGGCAGCGCGAGACGTTCGGCAGGCCGATCGCCGAGCACCAGGCGGTCCTGTTCCGCCTGGCCGAGATGGCGACCAAGGTCGAGGCCGCGCACCAGATGATGGTGATGGCGGCGCGCCGCAAGGACTCCGGTGAGCGCAACGACCTCGAGGCCGGGATGGCGAAGTACCTGGCCAGCGAGTACTGCAAGGAGGTCGTGGAGGACGCGTTCCGCATCCACGGCGGCTACGCCTACTCCAGGGAGTACGAGATCGAGCGCCTGTACCGGGAGGCCCCGATGCTGCTGATCGGCGAGGGCACCGCCGACATCCAGAAAATGATCATCGGCCGCAGGCTCCTGGAGGACCGGTGACGGCGGCGGGCGCTCCGCTGCCGCTGGAAGGGATCACCGTCGTCGCGCTGGAGCAGGCGGTCGCGGCGCCGTTCGCCACGCGGCAGCTCGCCGACCTGGGCGCCCGCGTCGTCAAGGTGGAGCGCGTGGACGGCGGCGACTTCGCCCGCGCGTACGACACGGGCGTGCGCGGCGGCCTCGGCACGCACTTCGCCTGGCTCAACCGGTCGAAGGAGTCGGTCGCGCTCGACCTCAAGCGGGCCGAGGGCCGCGCGGTCCTCACCGAACTGGTCGCGCGCGCGGACGTCTTCCTGCAGAACCTCGCGCCCGGTGCCGCCGCCCGGCTCGGATTCGGCGCGGAGGAGCTGCGGGCCCGGGACCCGCGCCTGATCGTGGTCGAGATGTCGGGGTACGGGTCGCGCGGGCCGTACCGGGACAAGCGCGCCTACGACATGCTCGTCCAGGCCGAGGCGGGGCTGATCTCGGTCACCGGCACGCCCGAGACGCCCGTGAAGGCGGGCTCGCCGCTGGCCGACATCGCGGCCGGCATGTACGCCTTCTCCGGGACGCTCGCCGCGCTCGTGCGGCGCGGCACCACCGGCGAGGGCGCCTCGATCGAGGTCACGATGTTCGACGCGGTCGCCGAGTGGATGGGCCAGGCGATGTACACGACGCTCTACACCGGCTCACCGCCGCCGCGCACGCGGCTGAGCCACCCGGTGATCGCCCCGTACGACGCCTACCCGACGGCCGACGGCGTCGACGTGGTGATCGGCGTCCAGAACGACCGCGGCTGGGCCGCCCTGGCCGCCGGCGTGCTGGAGCGGCCCGACCTCGTGACCGAGCCCGCGTTCGCGACGAACCGGGCGCGGGTCGGCAACCGTGAGAAGGTGGACGCGCTCGTCGCCGCCGTCACGTCCCGCATGGGACGGGACGAGCTGCTCAGGCGGCTCGATGAGGCGGGCGTGCCGAACGCGACCCTCAACGACGGGCACGGCCTTGTCGCCCACCCGCAGCTCGCCGAGCGGGACCGGTGGCGGGAGGTGGGCTCCCCGGTCGGCGGCATCCGGGCGCTGCTCCCGCCGATCACGTTCGCCGGCGCCGAGCCCCGCATGGACCCGGTCCCGGCGCTCGGGGAGCACACCGACGCCGTGCTGCGCGAGCTGGGCCGCGACGACGCCGCCATCGAGGCCCTCCGCTCCGCCGGCGCCATCGCCTGACCGGAGGTCCAACGCGATCTCCGACCGCGCCGCCCCGGGGAGCGGCGGCTATCGTGGCGGCATGGCCAGCCGGACCCCCGCCCCCGACCGCCGCCGCGAGGAACTGCGCGACTTCCTGCGCACCCGCCGCGCCCGGCTCACCCCCGCCGACGTCGGCATGCCCGACGGCGGACGGCGCCGGACGCCGGGCCTGCGCCGCGAGGAGGTCGCGGTGCTCGCGGGGGTCGGGGTCTCCTGGTACACGTGGCTGGAGCAGGGCCGCGACATCAAGGTCTCCGGGGACGTCCTCGACGCGATCGCCCGCGCCCTGCGGCTGGACCGCGCCGAGCGCGAGCACCTTTACCTGCTCGCCGGGCTGAACCCGCCGCGCGCGGAGGCGGGCCCGGCCGCCCCGATCACGCCCGAGCTGCGGCGGGTGCTGGACGCCTGGTCGCCGCGCCCCGCCTACGTCCGCGACCGGCACTGGAACTTCGTCGCGATCAACGACGCGGCCCGCGAGGTGTTCGGGTACGGCGACACCGACCACAACTGCCTGGTCACCTACTTCACGAACGTCCGGTACCGGTCGATGCACACCCACTGGGCCGCCGCCGCGCCCGGCGTCGTGGCGCGGTTCCGCGCCGACGCCGCCCGCTACCCGGGCGACCCCGAGTTCGACCGGATCATCGCGGACCTGCTGGCGGTCAGCCCCGAGTTCGCCGAGCTGTGGCCCCGCCACGAGGTGAGCGCGGAGGCACAGGCGGTCAAGGGCATCAGGCATCCGGACGCGGGCGAGCTCGTCTTCGAGGGCACGCTGCTGCCGCTCGCCGACCGTCCGGGCCACTCCCTGGTGCTGCACAACCCGCGTCCCGGAACCGGCACGCAGGAGCGCCTCGAACGGCTGATGGCGCGCCGCGGCCTCGCCGCCGCAGGCTGACCCGGCCGCCGTCCAGGGTGGTGGTGCCACACCCAGGATGAGCGGAGTCTGTCTACGTTCCGGCCCGTCCAGCACGATCGTCCTCATGAGGAACGAAGGAGACATCATGAGGACGCGCGAGTTCGCCGGGACGCGGGTGGGCGCCGTGGGGCTCGGCTGCATGGGGATGAGCTGGGCCTACAGCGAGTCGGAACGCGACGACGACGCCTCGGTGGCGCTGATCCGGGAGGCGCTCGACCTCGGCGTGACGTTCCTGGACACCGCGCAGCCCTACGGAGACGGCCACAACGAGACGCTCGTCGGGCGGGCGCTGGCGGGACGCCGGGACGAGGCGGTCGTCGCCACCAAGACGGGCCTCGTCGTGGAGTCACTGACCACCCGCAACATCGTGCGGAACGGAAGGCCGGAGCATGTCAAGGCGTCCGCCGAGGACAGCCTGCGCCGTCTCGGCACGGACGTGATCGACCTGTACTACCTGCACCGGGTCGACCCGGAGGTGCCCCTCGCCGACACCTGGGGCGCCATGGCCGAACTGGTCGCCGAGGGCAAGGCGCGCAGCCTGGGCCTGTCGGAGGTCAGCGTCGCGCAGGCCGCCGAGGCGCACGCGATCCACCCGGTCGCGGCCGTCCAGTCGGAGCTGTCGCTGTGGACCCGGGACGCCATGGGCGCGCCCGGCGGGATCGCGGGCACCTTGCCGGGCGACACCGCGGGAGCAGGGGAGGGACCGGGCGACGTGGTCGGCTGGTGCGCCGCCCACGGCGCGGCCTTCGTGCCGTTCTCGCCGCTCGGCCGCGGCTTCCTCACGGGGACGGTCACCGCCGCCGATTTCGAGGACACCGACTTCCGCGGCGGCAACCCGCGCTTCCAGGAGGAGGCGCTGAAGGCCAACCTGCGCATCGTCGACGTGGTGAAGGCGGTCGCCGCGCGGCACGGCGCCACCCCGGCGCAGGTCGCCATCGCCTGGACGCTGGCGCAGGGCGAGCACGTCATCCCGATCCCCGGCACCAAGAAGCGGAAATATCTGCGCGACAACGCCGGAGCCGCCGCCCTGGACCTCACCGAGGCCGACCTCGCCGAGCTGGACGGCGTCCCCGCGGCCGTCGGGGGGCGGTACTGATGCGGGCCGTCACGATCCCCGAGTTCGGCGGCGCGGACGTGCTGCGCCAGGCCGAGGTGGACGTCCCCGAGCCGGGGCCTGGGCAGGTGTCCATCGACGTCGCGTACGCGGGCGCCAACTTCGCCGAAGTCCTGTACAGGCGGGGCGTCGTGGATGTGCCGCTGCCGTTCGTGCCCGGCATCGAGGTCTCCGGGCACATCCGTGCGGTCGGACCCGACGTGGAAGGGCTGCGCAGGGGCCAGCCCGTCGCCGCGCTGACGATCGTGGACAGCGGCGGCTACGCCGAGGTCGCGGTCACCTCCGCCGACCTCGTCGCGCCGCTCGACGGCCTCGGCCTCGGCCTGGACGTCGCGGCGGCCGTCCCGTCCAACGGGGCCACCGCGTTCCTCGTCCTGGACCGCGTCGCGCGCATCGAGCCGGGCGAGACCGTGCTGGTGCACGCCGCCGCCGGGGGCGTCGGCAGCCAGCTCGGCCAGGCCGCCCGGCTGCTCGGCGCGGGCCGGGTGGCCGGCACGGTCGGCGGTCCCGCCAAGATCGAGGCGGCGCGCGGGTTCGGCTACGACGACGTCGTCCTGCGCGACGCGCTGCCGGGCGAGGTCGCCGGCCTCACCGGCGGGCGCGGGTTCGACATCGTGGTGGACATGGTGGGCGGCCCGGCCCGCCGCGCCAGCCTGGACGCCCTGGCCCCGATGGGCCGGATGGTCGTGATGGGCAACGCGTCCGGCGCGGAGGACGTGGGCGTCCCGGCGAACGAGCTGTGGTTCTCCAACAAGACCGTGTCCGGATTCAACCTCGCGGCGTTCGCGGGCGTGGCACCGGCCGAGGCGGGGCGCGCCCTGCGCCGCGCGGTCGCCGCGGCCGCTTCGGGCGACCTGCGGGTCCAGGTGGAGGAACTGCCCCTGGAGCAGGCCGCCGAGGCGCACGAGCGCATCGAGTCCGGCTCCACGACCGGCAAGCTCGTGCTGGCGGTCAAGGGCTGACGCTCAGCCGCGGCCCGGCCGGAGGGCGGTCACCTCGCCGCCTTCCGGCCGGGGGACGGAGCCTGGGCGGCCAGGGCCAGCAGCTCGTCGACCGTCCACTGGTCGTAGGCGTGCTCGCCGTACTTGACCGCGACGATCCTGCCGTCGGTGCCGATCAGGAAGTCGGCGGGCAGCCCGAGGCGGCCGCCGTTCGGCATCAGCTTCGGGGCGGGGCTGCGCCGCCGCAGGACGTTCCAGGTGTCCCGGGCGGAGCCCCGGACGATCGTCCACCACACGCGCGGATCGAGCAGCGCGCGCCGCGCCGACTCCACGCCGAACTCGGCGTACAGGCGCTTGGCCGGGTCGCCGACCAGCGGGAACGGCAGGCCGCCCACGTACTCGCGCAGCTCCTTGGCGGAGGAGTGGAAGACGACGACCTCGCGGATCCCGGCGGCCTCGATCTCGTCGTGCCGCCGCACGATCGAGCGCAGGTGCAGGTTGCAGATCGGGCAGCCCGCGAACCGCCGGAACTGCAGGTGGACGAGTCGGCCGGGGTCGGGGACGGGGATCGGCGGCCCGTCCACGGGGGTCAGGTCTCGCGCGGGCACGTCCGAGCCGGGTGCCAGGTGCATGGTCGCTCCTTTAAGCGTATGTCGTACGCCTACGATCGTAAGCGTATGCCGTACGCTGTCAAGCGCCATGCCTCGACCACGCTCGCTCAGCACCGGGAGGATCGCGGGCGCCGCGCTCGCGGTCATCGACCGGGACGGCCTCGCCGGGCTGTCCATGCGCGCCGTCGCCAAGGAGCTCGGGATGAGCACCATGGCGCTCTACCGGTACGTGCGCGACCGCGAGGAGCTGGAGGGCCTGGTCGTCGACCTGGTGTACGCCGAGGTCGACACGACGCCGCCGCCCGCCGGGCCCTGGGAGGACCGGATCGAGTCCATGGCGCTGCGGATGCGGGCGGCCTTCGGCGCCCACGCGTCGATCGTCCCGCTGACCCTGACGCGCCGGCACGATTCGGCGGGGTCGCTGCGCTGGGGCGAGACGGTCGCGGGCATCCTCGCCGACGCGGGCTTCACGGGGCCCCGCGCGGCGATCGCGATGCGCGCGCTGCTCGCCCACATCATCGGCGCGATCCAGCTGGAGCACCTGAGCGCGCTGTCGGGGGAGGGGACCGCCGCCCTCGCCGGGCTGCCCGCCGACGAGTTCCCCCATCTGGCGCGGACCGCGCGGCACGCCCGCCTGCTCGGCCCCGACGAGGAGTTCCGCGGGGGGCTGGCGGCCGTGCTGCGCGGTCTCCGCGACGACGCGTCCTAGCCGGGGCTAGGTGGCCTGACGCACCAGGTGCGCCTGCTGCGCGGCGATGGCCTCGGCCGCCTGCCGCACGATCGCACCGATCAGGTCGGCGCAGTTCGGCAGGTCGTCGAGCACGCCGACGACCTGGCCGGACGCCATCACGCCGAGGTCGGGCCTGCCGTCCACCATGGCGGCCTTCAGCAGCATGGGCGTGTTGGCGGCCATCAGGACCTGCGACCACGACAGGTCCTTGCC
Source organism: Spirillospora sp. NPDC049024 (assembly GCF_040649235.1). NCBI lineage: Bacteria > Bacillati > Actinomycetota > Actinomycetes > Streptosporangiales > Thermomonosporaceae > Spirillospora > Spirillospora sp. NPDC049024. The sequence continues at coordinate 45,439 of NZ_JBEZFD010000037.1, read as the reverse complement.
GTGCTTCATCGCCTTGCCGTCGGCGATCATCTCCCGCCACGACATGCCGGACAGCTTCTTGAACCGCGCGCCGTTGCGCAGCGCGCGGACCAGGCCGCCGATCCGGCCGGAGCCCTCCAGCGTGTCGACCAGCTCACTGCGCAGCACCCGGTGCGGCATCCCGTCCACCTGCCGCGTCACCACGGTCTCGCCCGTCCTGAGGTAGACCTGCTTGACCGCGTCGGGCACCGAGCTGTCGGACGTCAGCAGGAACCGGGTCCCCATCGCGACGCCCGCCGCGCCGTAGGCGAGCGCGGCGGCGAGGCCGCGCCCGTCGAAGAAGCCCCCGGCCGCGATGACCGGGATGTCGACGGCGTCCACGACCTGGGGGAGCAGCAGCGTGGTGGCGACGGGGCCGGTGTGCCCGCCGCCCTCGCCGCCCTGCACCAGGACGGCGTCGGCGCCCCACCCCGCGACCTTCTCCGCGTGCCGCCGCGCGCCGACCGAGGGGATCACCACGAGCCCGGCGTCCTTCAGCTTGGCGATCAGCTCCCGCTTCGGCGCGAGCGCGAACGAGGCGACCTTCACGCCCTCCTTGATGAGCAGGTCGATGCGGTCGCCCGCGTCCCCGGCGTCGGCCCGCAGGTTGACGCCGAACGGGGCGTCGGTGCGGTCCTTGACCTCGTGGATCGCTTCCGCGAGCTGGTCGAGCGTCATGGTCGCCGACGCCAGGACGCCGAGCCCTCCCGCGTTCGCCACCGCCGTGACGAGCCGCGGACCGGCCACCCACCCCATGCCGGTCTGCACGACGGGGTGCCGCACGCCGGTCAGCCGGGTCAGCGGCGTGTCGAGCACCTGCCCGATGTCCGCCTCGCTCATGCCTGCTCCTTGCGGGGGGACGACCCCCCGCACCCCCCGGTTCGCTCCGCTCATGCTGGGACCTCCCGCTCCCGCAAGCCCTTGGGGTCGAGGACCTCGCGCATGATCCGCAGTTCCTCGCCGTCCGGCAGCCGCGTCTCGGGCACCTCGTCCGGGACGGCCAGCTCGAAGCCGGTCGCCGAGAGCACGTCGTCGACGCGCACGCCGGGGTGGACCGAGCGCAGCCGCATCCGCCTGTCCGGGGTGTCGAAGTCGAGCACGGCCAGGTTGGTCACCACGGCGCGGATCTCGTGCGCGCCGCGGTCCCAGCCGACGCCGCTCACCATGTCGACCTTCTCGGTGAACACGCGCGCCGAGTGCTTCGGCACCCAGTAGCTCGTCGTGTTCAGCAGCGTGTTGCCCGGCCCGCCGCGCACTCCGAGGAGCTGCCGGGCGGGCTGCTTCCAGTCGCCGATGCACGAGATGTTGGTGTTGCCGTGCGCGTCGATCTGGCTCGGCCCCATCACCACGTGCCGCCGCCCGTTCAGGACGAGCCACAGGTGGTCGCGGAAGGGCAGCCAGCCCTCGACGGTCCCGGCCGACCCGCCGAGCGGGACGGGCTCGGCGCTCAGCGACGGCCCGCCGTCGGTCGTCAGCAGGTCGGGCTCGAACGTCGCCCGCGCCAGCCGGGACCCCAGCATCGGGACGAACCCCGCCACCGCCGCGGCGACGATCTCCCCGTCGCCCCGGAACAGGTCCGCGCACGCGGCCGCGCACACCTCGGCCCTGGTCACCTCGCTCATCGCGCCTCCTCCCGCCAGACCCGGACCGCGTCCTGGTAGGCGGCCTCGTCGCCGGACAGGAACCGCTCGCTGAACGCCGCCCACTTGTCCGGGTCGGCCGCCGACTGCGCGTACAGCTTCTGGAACGCCTCGTCCCGCCCGAAGTCGGGCAGGCAGTCGGTGAAGTGCGCGCCGTTCGGCGTCTCCACCACGCCCGCCACCTGGGAGCGGCTGATCAGCAGCGACTGCACCGGCCCCTCCTTGGCGAAGTCGGCCGTGTCGACGAGCCGCTCGCACGAGACGTACGTCCGGTCGGCCGCCTTGGCGAACAGGTCGTCCATGTACGGGTCGGGGCCGAGGTACTGGGCGTTGCCGCGCGCGTCGGCGCGGTTCATGTGCACCAGCGCCGCGTCCATCCGCAGGGCCGGGACGGCGACGAGCTCCTGCCCGTCCTCGTAGGGCGACCGGACCGTCCGCAGCTCCGGGTTGACCCTCATCACGTCCGAGCCGAGGCCGACCGGGGTGGGCAGGAACGGCAGCCGGTGCGCCGCCGCGTACAGCCCGAACATGAACATGCCCTCGTCGTACTCGGTCAGCTCGATGGCCCCGGACTGGCGCGCCTGCCGGAAGTGCGGCTCCAGCGGGATCGAGTCCATGGTCACGAACGCGGTGACCAGCCGGCGGACCTTGCCCGCCGCGCACAGCAGCCCCACGTCCGGCCCCCCGTAGGAGACCACGGTGAGGTCGGTGACGGGGGAGCGCAGGATCGCCCGCACCAGCGCCATCGGCTTGCGCCGCGAGCCCCAGCCGCCGATCCCGAGCGTCATGCCGCTCTCCAGCGACCCCGCGACCTCCTCGACGGACATCACCTTGGAACTCATCGGGCCCCCTTGGAGACGAAGGCGTCGCGGTGCTCGTCGCCCGCGCCGACGAGGTTCAGCTCGAACGTGAAGCCCTGCTCGTAGCGGTAGCTGCGCTTGACGTCGACCGGGTCGATGCCGTTCAGCGACTCCTTGGCGCGCCGGATCACGTACCGGTCCTTGGCGGCGATGCCCGCGGCGACCTCCATCGCCTTGGCGCGCAGCTCCTCCGCCGGGACGACCTCCAGGACCGAGCCGTGGTGGTGCAGCTCCTCGGCCGTGACGTTGCGGCACGTGTAGACCATCGCGCGCATCAGGTGCTGCGGGACGAGCCGGGCCAGGTGGGTGGCCGCGCCGAGCGCGCCCCGGTCCACCTCGGGCAGCCCGAAGTAGGCGTCCCGCGAGGCGATCACGATGTCGGCGTTGCCGGCGAGGCCGACCCCGCCGCCGAGGCAGAAGCCGTGCACCGCGGCCACGACCGGGACCTCGCAGTCGTAGACGGCGGCGAACGCCGCGAAGCAGCCCCGGTTGGCGCCGACCAGCGCGGCGTGGCCCTCGGTGCTCTGCATCTCCTTGATGTCGACGCCCGCGTTGAAGCCCCGGCCCTCGGCGCGGAGCACGACGGCGCCGACCCCGGGGTCGCGGCCCGCCGCGAGCACCGCGTCGGCCAGCTCGTACCAGCCCGCGACGGTCAGGGCGTTGACCGGCGGCGCGTCCACGACGATCTCGGCGACCCCGTCCAGGGTCGTGGTGGAGACTCCCATGCGCTACCTTTCCACCAAACATTTGTTAGAACAGAAGGTAGCAGAGGCGCACGGAGGAGGCGGAATGTCACCGGAGCCGGAGGCGGCATGTCATTCGCGGCCGGAGGCGGCATGTCACTGACGCTCGACCTGGCGGGCCGGACCGTCGTGGTGACCGGGGGCGTGCGCGGGGTGGGCGCCGGCATCAGCCGCGCCTTCCTGGAGGCGGGCGCGGACGTGGTCGCGGTCGCCCGCCGCGAGCCGGAGGCGGTGCCCGAGGCGGGCGGGCGGGCCGCGCGGTTCGTCTCGCTGGACGTGCGCGACCCGGACGCCGTGCAGGCGTTCGCGGACGGCCTCGACAGCGTGGACGTGCTCGTCAACAACGCGGGCGGCGCCCCCTACCTGCCGGTGGCGGACGGCTCGCTGCGCACCCACGTCAAGATCATGGAGCTGAACCTGACCGCGCCGCTGATCATGGCCAGGGCGCTGCGGCCGCGGATCATGGAGCGGGGCGGCGGCTCGGTCATCAACATCGGCAGCGTGAGCGGCGTGCGGCCGTCGCCCGGCACCGCCGCCTACGGCGCCGCGAAGGCCGGGCTGCACAACCTCACCCAGTCGCTGGCGGTCGAGTGGGCGCCGCACATCCGGGTCAACACGCTGGTCCTCGGCATGGTCCGCACCGAGCTGTCGCACCTGCACTACGGGGACGAGGACGGTGTCGCGGCGGTGGCGAGGACCGTCCCGCTCGGCCGCCTCGCCGACCCCTACGACATCGGCGCCGCGTGCGTGTTCCTGGCGTCCGACCTGGCGTCCTACGTGACCGGCTCGTCGATGCAGGTGCACGGCGGGGGAGAGCGCCCCGCGTTCCTGGACGCCGCCACCGTCAACAAGGAGGAATCGCGATGATCTGCAAGGACCGGGTGGTCGCCGTCACCGGCGCCGGACGCGGCCTCGGCCGGGCGCACGCGCTGGAGTTCGCCCGTCAGGGCGCCCTCGTCGTGGTCAACGACCTCGGGGTCGCCCGCGACGGCACCGGCGCCGCCTCCGAGGGCCCCGCCCACGACGTGGTCCGGGAGATCGAGGCCCTCGGCGGGCGGGCCGTCGCCAACACCGACGACATCGCCACCGACGAGGGCGCCGCCGCGCTGGTCGCCGCGGCGACCGGCACGTTCGGGCGGCTGGACACCCTCGTCAACAACGCCGGGTTCCTGCGCGACCGGATGCTGGTCAACCTCGGCGAGGACGAGTGGGACGCCGTCATGCGCGTCCACCTCAAGGGCCACTTCCTGCCGCTCAAGCACGCCGGGCGGTACTGGCGGGCCGAGAGCAAGGCGGGCCGCGCCGTGGACGCGCGCGTCGTCAACACCTCCTCCGGCGCCGGGCTGCTCGGCAGTGTCGGCCAGGGCAACTACTCCGCCGCGAAGGCGGGCATCGTCGGGCTCACCCTCGTGGCGTCCGCCGAGCTCGGCCGGTACGGCGTCACCGTCAACGCGATCGCCCCCGCCGCCCGCACCCGGATGACCGAGGAGGTCTTCGCGCAGACGATGGCCGCCCCGGCCGAGGGCGAGTTCGACGCCATGGCCCCCGAGAACGTCTCGCCGCTCGTCGTCTGGCTCGGCTCCGCGCAGTCGCGGGACGTCACCGGGCGGGTCTTCGAGGCGGAGGGAGGCAAGATCTGCGTGATGGACGCCTTCCGCCACGGCCCCGCGGCGGACAAGGGCGCGCGGTGGGACCCCGCCGAGGTCGGCGACGTGGTCAAGGACCTCCTGGCGAAGGCCCCCGCGCCCGAACCGGTGTACGGGGCGGGCTGACCGGCGCCTCAGCGCGGCCGGTAGTCGTCCATGTACCGGCGGACCTTCTCGGTGTACGGCCGGAACCTCGCCGGGACGCCGCCCGCCTTCACGACCGTCTTCGACGAACTCCGGTAGGCGGCGGCGAGGTTCAGCGCCGGGTCGCCCGGGACGTTCTTCAGGTCCTTGCCCCAGTAGCACAGGAACCGGCCCATCGCGGGGATCGACAGCTCAGGCGTGATCTGTGCGGGCTTCGGCTCGGGGTTGTCGAGCCCGCCGGGCTGCCAGAACACCAGCACGCGCGGCGTCCACCGGGCGATGCCGTACTCGTCGTGCGCCGGGTCGGACAGGTGGGGGTCGAAGCCGCTCTCCGCCTTCAGCATCGCCGCGATGAGCGCCGGGCTCAGCCCGCGCATCTCGCACCACGTCCCGGCCTGCACGATCAGGTCCCGGTAGTGCGCGGGGATGTCGGATCCCGCGCGCAGCCACTGCCCGGTCCGGTCCTGCGGCTTCGCGCCGCCATTACCCCCGTGGGGGAGCCAGAACGCGACGGCGGCCGCGGCCACCGCCGCGGCCGCCCCGGCGCCCGCGACCGCCCGCCGGCCGCGCGGGCGCTTTCGCGGTGGGCTGCTTCCCGGCGCGAGGGCATCGGTGCGCGTGGTCCCGGCGGCCCGCGCCAGCGCCTCCCCGAACTCCGCCGCGGACGCCCAGCGTTTCTCCCGGTCGGGCTCCAGCGCGCGCAGCACGGCCGCGTCCACGCTGGACGGGACCGAGGCCCGGGTCTCGGCGGGCGGACGCGGCGGCACGGCGGGCGGCTCCCCGGTCAGCAGGTGGTGGGTCAGCGCGCCGAGGCCGTAGACGTCCGCGCGGCGGTCGGGCGCCCCGTCCACGTGCGTCTGCTCGGGCGCCATGTAGCCGGGCGAGCCGGCCGGGAGCGTCAGTCTCGACAGGTGCTCCCCGGTCCGCGCGATGCCGAGGTCGGCGATCATGATGCGCTCGCCGCCGCCGGGCGCCGAGCGCAGCAGCACGTTGGACGGCTTCAGATCGCGGTGCACGATGCCGAGGTCGTGCAGCTCCTGCACGCCGCGGATGATCTCCTGGGCGGTGCGCAGCGCCTCGGCCGCGGGGAGCGGCCCGCCGGCGAGCCGCTCGGCCAGCGTGCCACGGTCGGCGTAGGTCATGACGAAGTAGGGCCGCCCGTCGGGCAGCTCGCCGATGTCGAAGACCTGCACCAGCCGGTGCGAGTCGGCGAGGCGCAGCAGCCGCGCCTCCTGGACGAACCGTTCGCGCACGTCGGTGCGCAGCGTCCAGTGCCCGGCCAGGATCTTGATCGCGACCGGGGAGTCGAGGTCGGGATCGTGCCCCAGCCAGACCGAGGCGAAGCCGCCCGAGCCGAGGTGGGTGTCGATCCGGTAGCGGCCGGCGGCGGTCGGGGTCTCCACGCCTCCCCATCATGAACGAGGCCGGGGGCCCGGTGCAGTGGCTTTGGGTGAAGGATCACGTGCGGAACGTGGCCCCGGCGGAGAGCGGAATGCGCATTCCCGGCGCGGCGTTGTAACCGCCGGATAATGGATCGCCTCGTGCCGGGCGTTCCGGCTACGGTGCGAAGGTTGTGTGGGGTGAGCGGGGCCCGCGAGGCCTGGAACCCTATCCTTGTCGATGGTTATGGGGACGAGTGTGGAATCGCCGCTCGCCGGCCTGCGCGCGCGCCTGCCGCAGTTGATGCTGCGCGACCAGCACCGGTTGCGCCGCAGGATCGACGGCGTCCAGAAGATGCGCGACGCCGGGCGCCGGGCCAGGGTCGCCGAGGAGATCGCCGCCGACGTCGAGACCGCCGAACGGCGGGTCGAGCGGCGGCGCCTCGCCATGCCCGCGATCACCTATCCGGCGCAGCTGCCGGTGTCGCAGAAGAAGGACGACATCCTCGCCGCGGTCCGCGACCACCAGGTGGTGATCGTCGCGGGCGAGACCGGCTCCGGCAAGACCACCCAGATCCCCAAGATCTGCCTCGAACTGGGCCGGGGCGTGCAGGGCTCCATCGGCCACACCCAGCCGCGCCGGCTCGCCGCGCGGACGGTCGCCGACCGCATCGCCGAGGAGCTCGGCACCGAGCTCGGCGACGCCGTCGGCTACAAGGTCCGCTTCACCGACCGGTCGAGCGACGACACGCTCGTGAAGCTGATGACCGACGGCATCCTGCTCGCCGAGATCCAGACCGACCGGCTGCTGCGCCAGTACGACACGCTCATCATCGACGAGGCGCACGAGCGCAGCCTGAACATCGACTTCCTCCTCGGCTACGTCAAGGAGATCCTGCCCCGCCGCCCCGACCTCAAGGTGATCATCACCTCGGCGACGATCGACCCGGAGCGGTTCTCCGCGCACTTCGGCGACGCGCCGATCGTGGAGGTGTCCGGGCGCACCTATCCGGTCGAGGTCAGGTACCGCCCCGTCGCCGACCCCGACGACCCGTCGGCCGACCCCGACCGCGACCAGGTCCAGGCGATCGTCGACGCGGTGGACGAGCTCGGCCGCGAGGCCCCCGGCGACGTGCTGGTGTTCCTCAGCGGCGAGCGGGAGATCCGCGACACCGCCGACGCGCTCACCAAGCACTTCACCCGGCGGAAGGCGGCGACCGAGGTCCTGCCGCTGTACGCGCGGCTGTCGTCGGCCGAGCAGCACCGGGTGTTCCAGCCGCACCGCGGGCGGCGGGTCGTGCTCGCCACGAACGTCGCCGAGACGTCGCTGACCGTCCCCGGCATCAAGTACGTCGTCGACCCCGGCACCGCGCGCATCTCCCGCTACAGCCACCGCCTGAAGGTCCAGCGGCTCCCGATCGAGCCGGTCTCGCAGGCGTCGGCGAACCAGCGCAAGGGCCGCTGCGGCCGCGTCTCCGAGGGCGTGTGCATCCGGCTGTACTCCGAGGAGGACTTCGAGTCCCGCCCGGAGTTCACCGAACCGGAGATCCTCCGGACGAACCTCGCGTCGGTCATCCTGCAGATGACGGCGCTCGGCCTCGGCGACATCGCCGCGTTCCCGTTCGTGGAGCCGCCGGACCGCCGCAACGTCAAGGCGGGCGTCGACCTGCTGCACGAGCTCGGCGCCGTCGACCCGGCCGAGAAGGACCCGCGCAAGCGCCTCACCCCGCTCGGCCGCCGGCTCGCCCAGCTGCCCGTCGACCCCCGGCTCGGCCGGATGATCCTGGAGGCCGACCGCAACGGCTGCGTCCGCGAGGTGCTGATCATCGCGGCGGCGCTGTCCATCCAGGACCCGCGCGAGCGCCCCGCCGAGCACCAGCAGGCCGCCGACGAGAGGCACCGCAGGTTCGCCGACCCCGGCTCGGACTTCCTCGCCTACCTGAACCTGTGGAACTACCTGCGCGACCAGCAGAAGGAGCTGTCGGGCAGCGCGTTCCGCCGCATGTGCAAGAACGAGTTCCTGCACTACCTGCGCATCCGCGAGTGGCAGGACCTCCACGGCCAGCTCAAGCAGGTCGCCAAGTCCCTCGGCGTCACGCTCAACACCGCCGACGCGCCGCCCGACCGCATCCACACCTCGCTGCTCGCCGGCCTGCTCTCGCACATCGGCCTGCTGGACGCCGAGAAGAAGGACAAGCCGCGGCGCGGGCAGGAGTACCTGGGCGCCCGGGGCGCGAAGTTCGCGGTGTTCCCCGGGTCGTCGCTGTTCAAGAAGCCGCCGCGCTGGGTGATGTCGGCGGAGCTGGTCGAGACGTCCCGGCTGTGGGGGCGGATCAACGCCAGGATCGAGCCCGAGTGGATCGAGCCCCTCGCCCAGCACCTGGTGAAGCGCAACTACAGCGAGCCGCACTGGTCGAAGAAGCAGGCGGCCGTCATGGCGCGCGAGAAGGTCACCCTCTACGGGGTGCCGATCGTCGCCGACCGCCGCGTCAACTACGGCGCCATCGACCCGGCGCTGTCGCGCGAACTGTTCATTCGGCACGCCCTCGTCGAGGGCGACTGGGAGACCCACCACCGCTTCTTCCACGACAACCGCGCGCTGCTGGACGAGGTGGAGGAGCTGGAGCACCGCGCCCGGCGCCGCGACATCCTCGTCGACGACGAGACCCTCTTCGACTTCTACGACGCGCGGATCCCCGAGGACGTCGTCTCCGGGCGGCATTTCGACGCCTGGTGGAAGCAGGCCCGGCGCACCGATCCCGACCTGCTCGGGTTCGAGAAGTCGATGCTCATCAACGAGTCGGCGGGCGGCGTCAGCGAGTCCGACTACCCGGACGCGTGGAAGCAGGGCGCGCTGCGGCTCCGCCTCACCTACCAGTTCGAGCCCGGCACCGACGCCGACGGCGTCACCGTGCACATCCCCGTCCAGGTCCTCAACCAGGTGCGGCCGGACGGCTTCGACTGGCAGGTGCCCGGCCTGCGCACCGAGCTGGTGACCGAGCTGATCCGGTCGCTGCCGAAGCAGCTGCGGGTCAACTTCGTCCCGGCGCCCGACTACGCCCGCAAGATCCTCGACCGGGTCGCGCCGCGCACCGAACCGCTCCTGGACGCCCTGGAGCGCGAGCTGACCGCGCTGACGAGCGTGCCCGTCGCGCGGGAGGCGTGGGACCCGTCCCGGCTGCCCGCCCACCTGCGCATCACGTTCCGGGTCGTGGACGGCGGGGGCCGCACCCTCGGCGAGGGCACCGACCTGGACGAGCTGAAACGCCGCCTCGCCGGGAAGGTGCGCGGGACGCTGTCCAAGGCGGCGTCCACGATCGAGCGGTCCGGGCTCACCGCGTGGACCATCGGCGAGCTGCCCCGCACCTACGAGCGCAACCAGGCCGGCTACGACGTCAAGGCGTATCCGGCGCTCACCGACGAGGGCGACACCGTCGCCGTCCGCATGTACGAGACCGAGTCAGAGCAGCGCCGCGCGATGTGGCTCGGCACGCGGCGGCTGATCCTGCTGAACGCGCCGTCCCCGGTGAAGCTCATCCAGGGCCGCCTGACCAACAAGGGCAAGCTCGCGCTCAGCCACAACCCGCACGGCTCCGTCGCGGCGCTCTTCGACGACTGCGTCACGGCCGCCGCCGACCGGCTCATCGCCGAGGCGGGCGGGCCCGCGTGGGACGAGGACGCCTTCCGCGCCCTGTACGACCGGGTCCGCGCCGACCTGCACGACGCCACGGCCCAGATCGTCGCCCTGGTCGAGCGGATCCTCGCCGAGGCGCACGAGCTCGACCGCCGGCTGCGCGGCACGGCGAGCCTCACCCTCGTCCCTGCGCTCACCGACATCCGCGGCCACCTCGGCACGCTCGTCCATCCGGGGTTCGTCACCGCGACCGGGTGGGCCCGGCTGCCCGACCTGCCGCGCTACCTGCGCGCCCTGCAGGTCAGGCTCGACAAGCTCCCCGAGAACCCGGGGCGCGACCGCATGCTCGCGCACCAGGTCGACGTCCTGGCGCAGGAGTACGAGCAGGCGCTGCGCCGGCTCCACCCGTCCCGCCGCGAGGAGGAGCCGGCCCGGCAGGTCCGCTGGATGCTGGAGGAGCTGCGGGTCAGCCTCTTCGCCCAGCAGATCGGAACCCGCTTCCCCGTCTCCGACAAGCGCATCCGCAAGGCGATGGCCCAGCTGTAGCCGGCGGTGCGGGGCATGATCACATCCGGGTGATACTGGGGCATGGCGCTGCGCGAGTTCTACCCCCCGATCGAGCCGTACGACTCCGGTCTCCTCGACGTCGGCGACGGCGACCGCATCTACTGGGAGGCCTGCGGCAACCCGGAGGGGGTGCCCGCGGTGGTCCTGCACGGCGGGCCCGGGGGAGGGGTGCTGCCCGACCAGCGGCGGTTCTTCGACCCGTCCCGGTACCGGATCGTGCTGTTCGACCAGCGCAACTGCGGCCGGAGCCTGCCCTTCGCCGGCGACCCGGCGGTGTCGCTGGAGCACAACACCACGCCGCATCTCGTGGCCGACATCGAGCGCCTTCGCGAGCACCTGTCGATCGAGCGCTGGCTCGTGTTCGGCGGCAGCTGGGGCAGCACCCTCGCGCTCGCGTACGCGCAGGCGCATCCGGACCGCGTCGGCGCGATGGTGCTGCGCGGCATCTGGCTCGTCCGCCCCTCCGACGAGGAGTGGGGACTGGCTCCGACGGGCGCGGCGCGCCTCTTCCCGGCCGAGTGGGCGGCGTTCCGGGACGCGATCCCGCCCTCCGAGCAGGACGACCTGCTGGCCGCGTACGGCCGCCGCGTCGGCGACCCCGACCCTGCCGTGCACGTCCCGGCCGCCCGCGCGTGGGGCGCCTGGGAGCTGGCGGCCAACACGCTCCTGCCCGTCCCGCCGCCGGAGCTGGACGACGGGGTCCTGGTGGCGTTCGCCCGCATCATGCACCACTACATCGCGAACGGGGGCTTCCTGCCGGCCGGGGGCCTGCTCGCGGGCGTGGACCGCATCCGGCACATCCCCGCCCTGATCGTGAACGGGCGCTACGACGTGAAGACGCCGCCGGAGCAGGCCTGGGACCTCCACCGGGCCTGGCCGGAGGCGAGGTTCCACATCGTGGAGGACGCCGGACACGGCGGCAGCGAGCCCGGCACGCGCGACCTCCTCATCGGGGCCACCGACGACTTCGCCGCTCACTTTCCGACGGGGTGGGCGCTTCCACATGTACCACCCAAGTCACTGCAGTGACGCGCAGGGGTGCGTATCGTTCATTCCATGCCTAACAGCGAAGAGCGCGACAATAGCGGCCCCGAGGGGACGGCCGCGGCTCCCCAGGGCGCGGTCTCCGAAGGCTCGGGGGACAAGGGCACCGGTCCCGGGGCGTCCGCCGAGACGGCGGTCGCGCGCATGGGCGACCCGGTCACGGTCTGGCCGTGCGCCAACTGCGGGCGGCCCGTCCCCCAGGCGGTCGGCGCCGTCCGCACCGTCCGCTACTGCCAGGACAACGACGGCGCCTGCGCCCGCGAGGCGCGCGAGCGCCGCGACCGCGGCCGGGACGCGCCGGGCCTCACCGGGCAGGTCGCGTCGGCATGGGAGATCGTCGAGCGGCTGGAGAAGGCCGCCGACGCGCTCGCCGACTCGCTGACCTCCGAGCTGAGCGTCGCCGGCGTGGAGCGCCGCGTCGCCGAGGTGCGCGCCGAGGCCGCCCGGGAGCTCGCCATCGCGCAGAGCGAGCGCGACGCCTCCCAGCGCAAGGCCGAGGAGGCGTGGCACGAGGCCACCTCCGCCCGCAAGCGCGCAGAGGCCGCCGAGCAGGACGCCGGGCGCGCCCGCGAGGAGGCCAAGCTCGCCACCGCCAAGCGCGACGCCGCGCAGCAGGCGTGGGAGGAGGCCCACCAGATCGCGCAGCAGTCCATGACGGCCAAGCTCGCCGCCGAGAGCGAGCGCGACCGGGTCGCGGCCCGCGAGAGCGAGCTGCTCGCCGCGCTGGAGGCGGCGCGGGCCGAGCTCGTCGGCCTGCACGCCAAGCTCGCCGAGGCGGAGGGCACCGCCGAGGCGCAGCGCGTGGAGGCCGCGGTCGCCAAGCAGGGCGCCGAGGACCTGCGCAACGCCATGCGCGACACCGAGGCCCAGCGGCAGCGCGCGATGCAGGCCGCCAGCAAGGCCGAGGCCGAGCGCACCGCCGCCATGCGCGCCCAGTCGGAGGCCGAGGCGGAGGCCCTGCGCGCCAACGCCCGCGCCGAGGAGGCGGCCAAGGAGCGTGACGCCGCACTGGCGCAGGCCAAGGCCGCGACGAGCGAGCGGGACGAGCTCAACACCAAGATCAACGAGCAGGCGGTGCAGCTGCGGCAGCTGTCGCAGTCGGTCGCCGAGCAGCAGGCCGCGCTGACCGCCCTCGCCGAGGAGCGCGACGCCGCCCGCGCCGAGGCCGACCGCGCCCGCCGGCAGATCGACCAGCTCACCCACAACACGCTGTCGTCCAACTTCCCGCCCGGCGGCCGGATGTCAGGCGGCGGCCACCCGGCTCCCCCGCCCGGCGCGCCGCCGTCCGGGGCCCCCGGCACCGCACCGGCGCCCGGTATGCCGCCGGGCCCGCCCCCCATCGGCGGGCGCGTCCCGAGCGGCGTCCCGGCCCAGCCCGGGGCGCCGGCCCCCCTCGGCGCCCCCGTCCCGCATCCGGCCCCCGGCCCGAACGGGACGCCGGGCTCGACCACCGGCGGCCACTCCGCCCCGGGCGGCCCCCCGCCGCACCAGGGCCGCCCGCTCAACGGCGCCGACCGGGAGGACCCCCTGTTCACCGGCCCCTGACGGCCCCGGCCCGGGCGGCCGCGCCGTCCGGGCTCAGCCGAGGCCGACCAGCACGACCAGCGCCAGCGCCAGCCCTGCCACGGCGGCGGAGATCAGAACCTGGTAGTGCCCCTGCGCCGAGGCCCGCCGCGGCGTGAGGACCTTCCGGTGGCCCCGCGCCATGTCGGCCGCGGCGCGGCGGGCGCCCTTCCAGTAGGCCCCCGTGTAGACGGCCAGCGCCGCCAGCCCCAGGATCAGTAACCCGTCTCCGCTCATCGATCCGCCTCCCGTTTTCCGCGGAAGCTCAGATTGAACAGCGGATCCGGCTCGGGCGACAGTGTCGGACGACACGTTCCGCCGAAAAAAGCGCGTCCCGGCCGCTCCGCCCCCGGATCGGCGGCCGGGCGGTCAGCGCCCGAACGTCTCGGGGTCGACCTCGATCCAGATCTGCTCGGCGCGGCCCAGCAGCCGCCCGTCCGCCCCGTACAGCGCGGTCGCCGCGTGCATCTTGCGGCCCTCCCGGCTGCGGGCGAGGCCCATCACGACGCACTGCTCACCGGCCTCCGGCACGTCCATCACCTGCGCGGTCATGGTGCCGAGGACCGCGGGGCGGCCCGCCACGTCGAACGACCAGCCGCCCGGGCAGTCGAGCGCGGCCCACACCAGCTCCCGCTCGGGCACCCGCTCGGGCACCCACGGCGCCGCGACGGTGCCCTCGGCGACGGGACCCGGTTCGAGCCGCAGCCCGTCGCCGGGCTCGCGGTCGGGCCCGCAGACGAAGCAGCCCGGGAACGGGTGGTTCTCCGCCGCCCGGTACTTCTCCGCCGCCTGCAGCGCCTCCTCGAACGGCACGGGCGCGACGGGCGGCACCACGATCGCCCCCGCGAGCGCCTCGGCGATCAGCCGCTCGCCGTCCCACAACCGGGCGCTGTGCCCGCGCTCGTCCTCCACCGTGACGGTCAGCTCGGTGTCCAGCGGCGGCGGCTGCCGCAGCGTCACGGTCACCGTGTCGATCGGCACCCGCCCCGCCAGGCGCCCCGCCACGTATCCGCCGTTCCCGGACCCGTCCGGTCCGTGGAACCGCCTCTCGATGATCACTTGACATCCCCCGTGCTCACGTACACCACACCGAAAACGGACCGATCATAGTCAGCCCTGCCGACAGCCCGCTTCCGGGGGTGGCCGGGCAGGGCGTCCCTATACCGCCCGGGATGGCTGGGGGCGGCCCGGGCGGGTGGTGAAGAAGACCGAGAGGGAACCGCGCAGGCGGGCCCGGACGGTCTCCTCGTCGACGGGGCCGTCCGCGGGGACGGGTGTGCGGTCGAGGGCGCGGGCGATGAGGAGGTCGACGCTGCGGTCGGCGACGAGGACGGAGCACGTGTCGCACGCGTACCAGGGATAGAGCATGTTGAGGACGGCCACGGCGGTGTCGTCGTCGGACAGGTGCGTGGTGTCGAGCTCGACCTCGAACATGTCGGTGTCGTCGGGGTCGAGCGTGGGGTAGTAGAGCCAGCTCGCCGCGGGCCCGCCGCAGAAGTCGCATCCCTGGTCGGGCGGGGCGGGCTCGCCGACCGCGAGCTCGAGCTCGTGGTCCCACGGCTCCACCCGCCGGTTGTGGCGGTAGCCGACGCCGTCGAGCGAGCCCTCGCGGTTGTGCGTCACGTCGTGCACCTCGCCGCCGCAGCGGGCGCACATGAAGCCGAGGTCCTCCATGTCCCTCCCCGATAGCTGAGGCACCGGCTCTCACAGTATCCGGCCGGACGCCTCCCTCGAACCGGGCTGCGGCGGTACGTTGAAGATCGTCCACCGACGCCTCCGCCCCGGCGACCCCGGTCTCCGGCGTCCCGCACCGCCCATCCGCCGCGCGTGCCCCTTCGGTGCCCTCGACAGGCCGTGTCCGCGAGCGGGAGGTTTCCGTGTCCGACGTCGTGCTCAACGCCGACAAGATCGATCTGGTCCGCGAGCGGCGGACGCTGCTCGACCGCGTCACGCTGACGGTGCTGCGCGGCGAGCACTGGGCGCTGATCGGCCCGAACGGGGCCGGCAAGAGCACGCTCCTCGGCATCCTCGGCGCCTACACGCACCCGACGCGCGGCACGGCGGAGATCCTCGGCCGCCGGCTCGGCCGCGTGGACGTCCAGGAGCTGCGCCGGCTGATCGGGCAGGTCAACCCGCGCCACCCCCTGGAGTCGGCGCGGACGGTGCGGGAGGTCGTCCTGACCGGGGTGACGGGCACCATCGAGCTCGTCCCGCGCTGGACGCCGTCCGAGGACGACCTGCGCCGGGCGGACGAGCTGATCGGGCTGCTGGGCCTCACGCCCCGCACGGGCGCCCGCTGGCCGAACCTGTCGCAGGGGGAGCGGGGACGCGCGCTGATCGCGCGGGCGCTGATGCCCGACCCGCCGCTGCTGCTGCTCGACGAGCCCGCCACGGCCTGGACGTCGCCGCCCGGGAGCGGCTGCTCGCCGCCATCGACCAGCTGCGCGCCGAGCGCCCCGACCTGACGACCGTGCTCGTCACGCACCACCTGGAAGAGCTGCCCGTCAGCACCAGCCACGCGCTGCTGCTGCGTGACGGCCGGGTGCTCGCGTCCGGACCGGCCGGCGAGGTCCTCACGACCGAACTGGTCAGCGCGTGCTTCGACCACCCGATCACGATCAGCCGGCACCACGGGCGCTGGGCCGCGACCGCCGGGCGGGTCTGACCGGACCCCGCCGGGCCGCCGGCCGCGGTTCAGCCGCCGGCGACGCGGTGCCCGGCCAGGTGGGCGAGGACCGACTGGTTCGCCTCCCACCCGTCCGGGAACTTGACCGGCACGCCGAGGTGCACCGGCTCGGCGGACGGATGCGCGTCCAGCAGCTCGGGGATCCCCGCACGCGCCACCACGACGCACGCGTGCCGGTGCCGCGACGTCAGCACGCACAGCCGCCCCGACTCCAGGTGGAACGCGGTCGCGTCGCGGCGCCCCGACAGCGGGTGCAGCACGACCGTCACGTCGTACTCGCGGCCCTGGAGCCGGTTGGCGGTGTCGACGGTGATGCCCGCGCCGTGCGGGCCGAGCGCCGCGCGGATCGCGGTGACCTGGTCGCGGTGGGCCGCGCCGATCGCCACGCGCGCGGCGTCGACCGGATTCGAGCCCTGCTCGGAGTGGGCGACGGGGCCGCGCTGCAGCAGCCGGACGGCGAGCGCCGCCGTCGCGCGGACGGCCTCGGCGTCGGTGCGCAGCGTGTGCCGCGCGGGCAGCTCGTAGAGGGCCCAGCCGGTGGCCGCGGCCTCTTCGAGCGCGTGGTCGTAGGTGGTGCCCATGCCGCGCGCGGCGAACTCCAGCCTCCGGTCGCCCGGCCCCGTCCCGGCGCGGAAGCCGGTGAACGGATAGAACGCCTCCGACACCACCGGGGCCGCCGACGCGGGCAGGCGCCAGGACACCGGCAGCCGGTGGACGGGAAGGTCCGGATTGTGCGCGAGCAGGACGGACACGGCACTGCGCATCGGGTCCCAGGTGAGGCCGGCCCAGCGTTCGACCTCGACGCTGGAGAACGGGTCGAGCTGGCCCGGGTCGCCGACGAACAGCGCCCGCTCGAACCGCCCGGCGATGCGCAGCAGCAGGTCCGAGCGCATCTGGTACGCCTCGTCCACGATCGCCCACGGCCACGACCCGTCCGAGAGCGTCGCCCACTTCGCGCCCGTCGCGATGACGACGGTGTGCTCGGCGAGGTCGTCGGCCTTCTGCGCCACCCGCACCGACGGGTGCGCCATGACCCGCTCGGACGGCGCGTACCCCGACGCCGACAGCCGCCCCAGCGTGATACCGGGATGCTTCGCGGCGATCCGGTCGATGAGGTCGTCGACCTGCTCGTTGGTCTGCGCCACGATCATCAGCCGCTCGCCGGCCTCGGCCAGGTGCGCGGCCGCGCGGACCACCAGCGTCGACTTGCCCGCGCCCGGCGGGGAGTCGACCACCACGCCGCGGTGCCCGCCGCCGAGGTCGGCCAGGACGCCGTCGACGACCCGGGCCGCCGCGTCGCCGGGGTCGGCCGTGGAGAGGGCGGGGTCCTGCGCCGCCACCGGTACCAGGTGGCGGCCCGCGTGTCCGGTCACGACCATTCCTCTTCGGCGTCCTCGTCGGTCGGCACGTACTCGGCGGGCGGCCCGCCGTGCGTCCACGGCGTGTCCTCCCGGTCGGGGAACTTCGCGGCGCCGAACGACCCCTCGGTGAGCGAGGTGAAGCACACCCGGTCGCCGACCTCGGGGACGACGCCCGCCTCCGGGGTGAGCTTGCGGCCCATCCCGCCGGTCAGCTCCAGCAGCACGCCGCCGTCCTCCACGTCCACGATCCTCCCCTTGAGCGCCGGCCTGGCCGCGCTGCACACGGTCGTGCCGACGTCGAGCCGCACCGGGTCGCGCGTGCCGACCCGCAGCAGCGGACGCAGCTTCGGACGCTTGCCCGTCTCGTCGAGCCGGGCGGGGTCGCACTCGGTGACCGTCCCGCCGAACGCCTGGCCGGCCAGCCGGTGCTCGGCCATCACCAGGGGATCGTCGAACGCCCGCTGCGCGTCGTAGGCGTCCTGCGCGCGTTCGAGGTCGTGCAGCCGCCGCGCCGCGCGGACGGGCGGGTCGCGGCGCGCCTGAGGATACGCCTCGCCGAACGTCTGGTGGTAATAGGTGAAGGCGTCCCGGTCGCGCTCCCAGCGGCGCGGGACGCTCGCCCCCTCCGGCAGCGCGCGCAGCAGCTCGACGGCCCGCCACATCAGCTCCCACGTCGGGGTGAGCTGGGAGGCGAGCGCGGCGCGCAGCCGCTCCTCGGCGCGCGGGGCGCCGCCCGACCGGTCGTAGGCGGCGATCGCGGGCGCGAGGACCTCGTTGTCGAACGTCGGGTCGGTCGTCGGGCCCGCGGGCGGATGCTGGACGGGGTCCTCGGCGCGGGCCGCCGCGGCCGGCCCGTCCAGGCCGTCCGGCGGGTCGATCCACCCCATCAGCGCGGCGAGGTTGCCGTCCTCCAGCGAGCTCTGCCCGGTCGCCCAGTGCAGCCTCAGCAGCTCCGTCACCGCCCCCAGCAGGGACGACCCGGGATGGTCGTTGCGGTCGGCGAACCACGTCAGCCACCGGCCGAGCACCGGTACGGCGGGGTCCACCGCGTAGGGCCCCTCGGTGCTGCGGAACCGCGTCGAGCGGCCCATCAGGCGCAGGAACGCGACACCGCCCCGGTTCGGCACGAGCAGCTGCGGCGCGTCCCCGTACCGGATGCGCTCGTCGCCGTCCTTGCCGGGCGGCAGCTCCTCCACCGCGCCCCGGCTCGTCTCGATGTGGTTCAGGACGAGCTTGGCGAGGGTCGCCGCGAACGCGAACCGCAGATCGCGGTTGCGCGGCTGCGGGACGACGAGCAGGGAAGGATCGTCCGGCGCGCTGCCGACCATCACGGCCAGCGGCGCCGCCGCCTCCCCGGCGAGCTTCAGCGGGACGAGCACGAGCGGGGCGTCCGACACGTGGCAGTGCCGCACGGTCGCGAGGGGCTGCGCGATCCCGGCGGCCGCGGCCTGCAACCGCGCGAGCGAGGACAGCGCACTCATGGGCGGATCACGCGGCCCCGTGCAGCGCCTCGTCGCGCAGCCGCGCCGCGGCGCGCAGCTGCTCGGCCGTCTCGGCCAGGTCGTCTGAGGGGTGCAGCGACCCGTCCGCCAGCGCGAGCGCGGTGCCGATCGTGTCGACGCCGCCGAGGTCGTCGCGGACGGACCGGCCGAGCGCGCCCGTCGCGCCGCACGCGCGCGCCTCGTCCCG
Organism: Spirillospora sp. NPDC049024; assembly: GCF_040649235.1. Lineage (NCBI taxonomy): Bacteria > Bacillati > Actinomycetota > Actinomycetes > Streptosporangiales > Thermomonosporaceae > Spirillospora > Spirillospora sp. NPDC049024. Next base: position 26,465 of record NZ_JBEZFD010000037.1, on the reverse strand, counting down.
GCAGAACAGCGCCATCTCGCAGCCCGCCATGCACTCGGGCGCGTACCGCGCCTCGACCGCCCGCACGGACTCGGCGAGCGCCTCCCCGGGCTCGAACGTCAGGTCGTCGGGCAGCTCCGCGAGGATGTCGTCGACGCGGGTGAGCCGCGCGAGCTGCCGTTCCAGGACGGCGAGCTGGGGCCGGACGTCCAGCGGCGTCGCGGTGGGGCGGTTCGAGAAGTTCTCCGGGCAGACGAGGAACACCTCGTGCGACACGCGCGCCGGGTCGTGCCCGAGCTCCGCCGCCAGCCGCCGCAGCGCCAGCACGTACACCGCCGACTGGCGGGCCGCCGCCGCGACCTGCTCCGGCTCGGCCTGCCCGTCCACCACGGCGAACGACTTGATCTCGATGACGTGCATCCGGCCCTCGAGCTGGAACGCGATCACGTCGGGCTCCAGGTAGGCGGGCCGACCGGCGATCTCCAGCCGCAGCAGCGGATGGTCGAACAGCGTGCCCTCGCCGGTCTCCAGCGCGCGGGCGACCAGCCGCCGCGTCCGCGAGTGCCGCAGCTCCCGGCCCTCGTTGCCCGCGACGACCTCCAGGTCGTCGTAGGCGACCTCGGGGACGGCGAGGCCGAGCCGCTCGCGCAGCAGCGTCAGCAGCTCCGCGCAGCCGTCCGCCTTCACCTGCGCCTCGAACGCGTTCCCGCGCGTGATCGCGAACTGCGACTGGCCGAACGGCGCGGGGAACCCCAGGGCCCGCGCCACCGCGTCCTTGTCGACGCCCGCCGCGTCCATCACCCCGCGGCGGGCGCAGCCCGGATTGGAGGTGAGCGCGGCGATCGTGCGGGCGTCGTGGTTGCGCGGCGGCGCGTCGCCGCGCAGCCGGTCGAGGTCCGGCGCGGTGTCGGTCATCGGTCCGTCTCTCCGTTGATGGCGGGGCGCCGGCCGGGATCCCGCAGGGCCCGCAGCCGGGTGCCGAACAGCCGTTCGGCGTCGTCGAGCCGTTCCCGGGCGCGTGCGGCGGCCGCCTCGCGGCGCCGCCGGTCCGGGTCGCGGTGCACGTCCAGCTCGGTCCGGGCGGCCTCGGCGAGCGCGGCCGGATCGACTGTACCGACCGTACCGGTGACCGCACCGGGAATGTTGGACGCGAAACGCCACAGCAGCCGCTGCACGCTCGGCGCGGGGGTCCCGCGCCCGGCGTGCTCGGCGAGGCGCAGCGCGCAGGTGAGGAAGTCGGTGCGCGGGCTGAGCGGCCCGACGATCCGCTGCTCCAGGGGCCACGTGCTGACGGTGAGGAGTCCGCGCGCGGGCGCGAGCAGGTCGGCGGTCAGCGCGGCGCACAGGTAGTACGGGCGCGCGTACGGCGCGGTGCGGAAGGAGCGCTCCTCGTCGCGGCGCAGGCTCGTCAGGCGGCTCCCCGGGATCTCGCCGGGGAAGAACGCGGCGTACACCGACCCGATCAGCTTCGGCGCGGCGGGCGCGCCGAGCAGGGTGAGCGCCTGGTGGACCTGCTCCCGGACGGGCAGGAGCCCGCGCGGGCCGCCGTCGCCGCCGCTCGTGCCGGGCCCGGCGGCGTTGCCCAGGACCGCGTCGTCCCACGCGCTCTCGGTCCTGCGCAGTTCGGCGCGCAGCTCGCGGGCGCCCGGCCGGTCGCCGGCGGCCATGGCCCGCCGGACGGCGGCGCGCAGCTCGGCGATGCGCGTCTCCAGCTCGTCGGGGGTCGGGGCGCCGGGGGACCGGGACATGCGGCAGACAGTACAGGTGCTTCCCGACACTTCCAGTGTTTTCCAGTTTTTCAGGGTCCGGGCGGCTCAGCGCGGCTTGTGCCACACGATGGAGTAGCGCCACAGCAGATGCTGCCGGAACACCACGCCGGGCAGGAGCCGCAGCGCCTCGTCCCGCACCTCGCCCCACGTCATGTCGGGGTCCATGACCGGGGCGCCCGGGCTGCCCGCGCGCCGCCGGTTGCGGAGCAGGTGGAAGTAGTGCACCGGGAGGCCGACGGCCGCGTACGCCCGGTCGCGCGGCCCCTTGTTGTTCGCCAGGCCGACGACCACCAGGGTTCCGCCCGGCCTGACGGCTCCGCGCATCGCCGTCAGGGCCTTGACGAAGTCCATGTGGTGGATGGCGGTGACGCTGCAGACGAAGTCGTAGTGGTCCTTCGGCAGGTCGTGTTGGGGGAACCCCGCTTCGACGAAGTCGACATTGCCGATGCCCTCGCTCGCCCGGACCGCCTCCGCGATCATCTCCGGCGACCGGTCGATCCCGGTGACGTGCGCCGCCCGCGGCGCGAGGCGGCGCACCAGAAGGCCGTCCCCGCAGCCGACGTCCAGCGCCTCCCCGCAGCCGCGCGGCACGTTGCGCAGCACGACGCCGTGGTAGTGCGTGTTGTGGTTCCAGTAGTCGTCGGTCATCGTCACCACCGGGTCATCGTCACCGCCGGGTCAGGGGCGCGGGTCGCGGCGGAGGGGGTGGGCCTCCGGGACCTCTACGATAACGATCTTGACGCCGTCGGGGTCCTCGATCCACATCTCGACCAGCCCCCACGGCTCCTCCCGCGGCTCCCGCGTGACGCGCGCGCCGGCGGCCGCGAGCCGCTCGTGCTCGGCCCGGACGTCCCGGACCTGGAGCCAGAGCATCGGCGACGAGCCCGTCTCGCCCGCGCCGTGCCCCGACACCTCCAGGAAGCCCGCACCGAGGAAGAACACCACGCCGGGGGAGTCGGCCGGGCCGAACTCCCGGTACACGGCGAGGCCCAGCACGTCGCGGTAGAAGCGCTGGGTGCGCGCCGGATCGCGGGGGCGGAGCAGGATGCGGCTGCTGAGTACGTCCATGCCGCCATCCTGGCCTCGCCCCCGCCCCGTGCGCGCAGCGGCGCGCCCGGTGTCAGTCCGCGAAGCTGGCGCGGTAGGTGGCGGCCATGTCCTCGTCGCCGTGGCCCTGCTCGATGACGCGCCGGAACCGCTCGCCCACCGCGTCGTTCACGTCGACGCGGATGCCCGCGGCCTCGGCGGAGTCGTGGATGAGCCGGGTGTTCTTCTCGGCGTTGCGGACGGCGAAGCTCGGCTCGAAGTCGCCCTCGAGCATCGCCTTCATCTTGACCTGCAGGTAGGGACTGTCGAGCGGGCCGCCGGTGAGGACCTCGCCGAGCAGGGACGGGTCTAGCCCGAGCCCCTTCGCCAGCGCCACCGACTCGGCGACGACCGAGGTCAGCGAGATGGCGTAGCTCACGGCGGCCAGCTTCAGCCGGGTGCCCGCGCCGCTCGCGCCGTCCTCGTCCAGCCAGACCGTCCTGCTCCCGACCGCGCCGAAGACCGGGTCCAGGACCTTCCGCGCGTCCTGCGGCCCCGCGGCGAGGATGACGAGCTTGCCCTGCTCGGCGGGCTGCTTGGTGCCCTGGACGGGGGAGTCCACGAACGTCAGCCCGTGGTCGGCGGCGAACGCCGCCAGCCGCGGCACGTCCGCGACGCCGACCGTGCCCGCCTGCGCCCAGACCTGCCCGGCGCGCAGCCCGGGCGCCGCGTCGGTCATCGTCGCGAGGGCGGTCTCCCCGTCGTTCAGCATGGTGATGACGACGTCGGCGTCCCGGACGGCCTCGGCGGGGGAGGCCGCGACGGTGGCGCCGTCGGCGGCGAGCGGCTCCGCGCGGGCGGCGGTGCGGTTCCAGACGGCGACCCCGTGCCCGTTCCTGAGCAGGTTGCGGGCCATCGCGGCCCCCATGATCCCGGTGCCGAGCACTGCGACCTGAGTCATCCTGCGGCTCCTTTTGGACTGTTCGATACAGAATCGTGCGGACCAAGGTTCGCACATCGCGGGCCGATGCGCGTTCGCAGGGTCCCCTACCCGCCGGGAGGCGGGGATGCCTTGCCGCGCCGTCCGATCGGGGGCGGGGGCCGATCAGCCGTAGGCGGGGCTGTCGCCGGGGGCGTCGGCGTACACGGCGGTGTAGGGCACGGCGAAGGCGTCGAGGGTGCGGTCGAGGTTGGCCGACCACCAGCTCACGAGCGTGGCGGGGCCGCGCTCGCCCGCGCCGTCCTCGCCCAGGTAGCGGTGCCGGAGCGGCGCGACGTCGCAGAGCCGCTCCCACCATTCGCGGTGCACGGCCGACTGGATCTGCCCGGCGTCCAGGGGGAAGGCGGAGCGGTGCCCGCGCACGAACGCCTCGACGCGGTCGAGATCGAGGCCGCGCTCGTCCTCGCAGGCGAACAGCCGTGCCGCCGAGCGCACGACCTCGCCTGCGACCGGGCCCGTGGTGAGACCGCCCCAGCCGAGCACGGCGGTGACGTTGCCCGACCCGCCGTAGCGCAGGTGCTCGGCGTGGAAGGAGCCGTGCAGGTGCCCGACCGTGCTCACCTCGATGTCGGGCGGCTGGTGTCCGGCGAACTCGGTGAGCAGGTCGCGGCGCTCCCGCAGGCGGCGCGCGGTGAGCGCGTCGAAGTCGGTGCCGTCCTCGCCGCCCGGGACGTCGCGCAGCATCTCCTCGACGGCGGCGGCCGCGTCGGCGGCCCGCGGCGTCGGCACGAGCATGCTCTGCTGGACGGGCGGCGTGAGCTCGTCGAGCGCGGCGTGCACCCGGCCGAGCAGCTCGCCGAGGGCCTCGCACTGGGCGAACGTCAGTTCCAGGCCGCCGCGGCCCCGGCCGCCGACCCACGGGTACAGGACGTATCCGCGGCCGGCGGCGGTGACCAGCGTGCGCCCGCCGCGCGCCGGCACGGGCGCGAGCACCGGCAGACCGGCCGTGTCGAGCGCGGCCGTGACGCCGTGCTGGAACAGCACCCGGCGCCGGTCGGGGCCGGCGTGCTCCCTGAGGAAGAACGCCCCGTCCGCCGTGTCGACGCGCCAGCTCCGGTCGCCGCTCCCGGTGGCCAGCGGCGTGGTCGTGCCAGGCGCGCCGATCTCCCAGCGTTTCAGCAGCCGCGGCGGGAGCGGCTCGGGGCCGGGCCCGTCACCGGCCCTCGCCCGCTTCCCGGCGCCGCTCCGCCTCCCGCCGGCGGCCCGCTTCTCGACGCCGGCCTGTTTCTCGGAGTCGGCCTGTCTCTCCGTGTCGGCCTGTCTCTCCGTGTCGGCCGGTTCCTCGGCGTCGGGCCGGTCTCTCGTGTCAGCGCTCTGGGACGTCGGCACCTCGGCACCTCGGCTGAGTCGGACGGACGGCGGTCGAATGGGTGTTCTACGCCGACGCTACACGTCCCGGCCGCGGGGCGAAAGCCGACCGCGCGGCCCGGCGCCTCAGACGCGTTCGAGGACGACGACCGGGATGTCGCGGCTCGTCTTCTTCTGGTACTCGTCGTAGTCCGGCCAGACGGCGGCCATCTTGCGCCAGAACGCGGGCTTCTCCTCGGGCGTCGCCGTCCGGGCCCGCGCGGTGAACTTGTCGCCCTTCACCTGCACCTTCACCTCGGGGTTCTCCTGCAGGTTGCGGTACCAGGCCGGCGGCTCGTCCGCCCCGCCCTTGGACGCCACGACGAGGTAGGCGTCGCCTTCCGGCTGGTAGATGAGCGGCGTGGTCCGCTCCTTGCCGCTGCGCCGCCCGGTCGTGGTGAGCAGGAGGGTGACGGTGCCCTGCCACTCGTGCCCCTCCTCACCGTCGGTCGCCTGGTACCGCTCGACGTGCTCCTTGCCGTAAAGCATGGTCGTCTCCTCACTCGGCATCGCCATCGAAAGGCGCCCTCTTGTAACCCGCGAGCCGGGGCCGCCCTTCCCGGGATCATTACCCTGGCGTGGTGGATGATGCGGCAGAGGTGGCGCGGCGGTGCGCCGAGACGATGTACACGCAGGACGAGGTGGCGCAGGACCTCGGCATGCAGATCACCGAGATCGCGCCGGGGCGGGCGCGGTTGCGGATGACGGTGGCCGACACCATGGTGAACGGCCATGGGATCGCCCACGGCGGCTACTTGTTCCTGCTCGCCGATTCGGCGTTCGCCTACGCGTGCAACACCTATGACTCCGTGACGGTCGCCGCGTCCGCGGACGTGGTGTTCGTCGCGAGTGCGCGCGGTGGTGACGTCCTGGAGGCGACGGCGGTCGAACGCACCCGGTACGGCCGAAGCGGGATCTACGACGTCACGGTGCGCCGCGTCCCCGGCGGGGAGGTCATCGCGGAGTTCCGCGGCGGGAGCCGCAGCCGGGACCAGCGCGTCCTGAACGGCGGCACGCCCTGAGGGCCGCCGTCACAGCTCGTTGAGGACCCGGGTGAGGTAGCGCGCGGTCTCGTCGGGCCGCTCGGCGGTGATGCAGAGGTTGTTCATCGCGCGCATGTAGGTGTCGACGTCGGTCGGCTTGTCGAGGTAGAGCGCGCTGGTGAGCTGCTCCAGGTAGACGACGTCGGACAGGCCGGGCTCGGCGAAGCGCAGGATGGTGAACGGGCCGCCTGCGGCGGCGTGCCCTCCCGCGCCGAACGGCACGATCTGCAGCGTGACGTTGGGCAGCTCCGACACCTCGATCAGGTGCCGGATCTGCTCGCGCATCACCTGGCGGCCGCCGAGCGGGCGGCGCACGACCGCCTCGTCCAGCACGGCCCACAGCGTCGGCGCCTCGGGGGAGGTGAACCGCTCCTGCCGGGTGGTGCGGATCTGGACGCGGCGCTCGACCTCCTCGTCGCTGGCGTCGGAGTACCCGAGCCGGACGACGGCGCGCGCGTAGTCCTCGGTCTGCAGGAGCCCGGGGACGAACTGGAGCTCGTAGGTGCGCAGCAGGGACGCTGCCTCCTCCAGCCCGAGGTACACCTCGAACCAGCTCGGCAGGATGTCGCCGTACCGGTGCCACCAGCCGGGGGTGTTGGCCTCCTTGGCGAGCGCCAGCAGCGGGGCGCGCTCGGCGGGGTCGGAGACGCCGTAGAGGGTGAGCAGATCGGCGACGTCGCGCTCCTTGAAGCCGACCCTGCCCAGCTCCATTCGACTGATCTTGGAGTGCGATCCGCGGATCTCGTAACCCGCCTGCTCGGTGGAGATGCCGCGCGCCTCGCGCAGCCGCCGCAGTTGCGCGCCGAGGAGAATGCGCAGGACGGTCGGCCCGCCGCGGCGCGGATAATCGATCAGCCGTCCGGCCGGATCACCTTCCGGCGGGGGTGTTGGGGCAGCTGAATCCTGGGGCAAGGGGTCACCAGCCAGTCGACGGGTCTGCTCGTGGGCGGAACGGCACCGCCCTATGTTAGAGGATGCGCGGGTGTTTTTGGGATGGCGGAATACCGCCTTCCGATCCGGCGGCGCCTGACCGGCGCTGACATGGGCGAAAAGGGGTGCGGAGCCCTGTGAGCAGTGCCTGTCGGTGGCGAGTCGGCTGCGGAACGTTGCACGAGCGTTGCACGGAGTCGGCCGGGTGGTCATTTTTCCCGCGCGCGGGCCGGTGTCGGTGCAGGAATTGCCGGGTGCTCTCCCGCTTTGCGGGCGGCCAATCCTGACAGGCCATTTCGCAGGCCGTTGCCGGCTCCGTGAATGTCTCTGACCACTTATTCTGCGGGCATTCCCCCGTGGTGCGCGCCGGGCGGCCGGCGCATCGAGTGATGAAGCTCTCGTCCCGCGCGGGCGTGATCTCGGGGGGCTGCGGCGTTCTCTGTTCAGGGCGGCGGCCCACCTGGCCGCAACGGGGCCGCCGCGCGTGCCGACAGGCGACCGAACAAGCGCATCTGGGAGGACACATGAACGCGACCCGTGAGCGACCGGAGATCCGGTTCCTGACCTCGGGCGACGTCTCGGCGCACGAGCGCGCGGCGGCCGAGCGGGCCGTCCGCGACGCGCTGGCCGGCGCCCGCGGCGTGACGTCCGTCCAGGTCACGCTGAGCGTGGTGGCCGACCGGTCGCTGCCGCGCCCGGCCCTGGCCCAGGCCGTCGTCGAGTTCGACGGCCGGCGCGTGCGCGCCCAGGCCGCCGCGCCCCGCATCGACGAGGCCGTCGACATGCTGCGCGAGCGCCTGGCCGTCCGGGCGACCTCCCTGCAGGCCGGCTGAGCCTGCCCGAAGACGAACGGCGGCGCCCCGCTCCGGGGACGCCGCCGTCGGTGGCTTCAGGGCCTTCAGGCGTCCCGCCTGGCGAGGACGACGGCGGCGAGGGCGAGCGGCGCGAACGCGTACGCCAGCAGCACGGCGGTCGCCGCGGGCGGGGACAGCAGATCCCCGTAGACGGAGTTGTCCGCGCCGATCCCCGCCATCTGGGCGGGCAGGCCGCCGGGCAGGACCGAGCCGACGCGCTCGCTCCACGGCCGCGGCAGGTGGAAGGCGAGCAGCGGCAGGACGTGCCACAGGAACACCACCGACACGAGGGTTCCCGCCGTGGACCGCAGCAGCACGCCGAGCGACAGGCCGAGCAGCGCGAACACCGGGACCGCCGTCCCCTCGACGAGGAATCCGGGCAGGTCGTGCGCGATGGACGCGTGCTGGTCCGGGAAGGGCCGGTCGCCGACGACGAGCCGGGTGCCGAGGAACGAGCCGACCGTCGCGGCCTCCCCGGCGACCAGTGCGACCGCCCCGGCCACCACCGCCTTGGCCGCCAGCAGTCCCGGGCGCCTCGGGAGCGCGGTGAGACTCGTCCGGATCATGCCCGTGCGGTACTCGGACGTGACGGACAGCGCGCCGAGCACCGCCAGGCACAGCGACGCCACCCACGTGCTGAGCTCCTGCACCGGGCGCAGCAGCAGGTCGTCGCGGCGGTCGGCCGCCAGCCCGTCCCAGACGTGCGCCATCTGCACCGCGAGCAGCACGGTGAACCCGGTGAACGCCGCCGTCACCGCCAGCACCCAGTAGGTCGAGCGCACCGAGCGCAGCTTGCGCCACTCGGCCGCGACCGCGAGGGCGATCACGCGTCCCGCCGCGTGAACGAGAAGGCCCCGGCCCCCAGCGCGACGGCCGCATAGGCCGCGAGCACCGCGACCGCCGCGGACGGCGACAGGACGCCGTGGTCCGTCGACGAGCCCGGAGCGCCCGCGATCTGGTCGGACAGGCTGCCGGGCAGCGCCGACCAGATCCGCTCGTCCCACGGGGACGGAAGCAGCCGGGCGAGGCCGGGCACCACGAACAGCACGGCCATCCCGGCCGTGATCGTCCCGGCCGTGGAGCGGAGGACGGCGCCCAGCCCGCACGCGACCAGCGTGATCGCCGCCGTCGTCAGGCCGAGCCACAGCAGGTGGACCGCGACGTCCGCCGCCGGCCCCTGGAACGTGGCCACCGGACGGCTCCCCACGATCGCGTTCCCGGTGGCGGCCCCGGCGGCCAGCGCCGCCAGCGCCGCGACGAGCATCGCGGCCGCCGCCACGCCCGCCTTGGAGGCGAACAGGACCGGCCGGTTCGGCAGCGCGGCCAGCGTCGTGCGGTTCATGCCGTGCGCGTACTCCGACGTGAACGTGAGCGCCCCCAGCACCACCGCGCACACCGGCAGCGCCACGGCCAGGGGCTGCTCCGCCGGGGCCACCTTCGCCGTCGCCCTCCTCGCGGGCGGCAGGCCGTCCCAATAGCGGGCGACGTACCACGACCAAAGGAGACAGAGGAGCATGAACGCCGCGACCGTCCCGAACACGGCGAAGGTCGAGCGGACGGTCCGGAGCTTGTACCACTCGGCGGCGAGCGCGTCGATCACGACGCCACCGCCCTGAACTCGGTGCCGCCCGCGGTCAGCTCCATGTAGGCCTCCTCCAGCGTGGCGCTGTGCGGCGTCACCTCGTGCAGCGGGATCCCGTTCGCGGCGGCCGTGTCGCCGATGGCGGCCACGTCCAGCCCGGCGACCGTGAGCGCCCCGCCCGGCGCGGACTCGACCGAGCCCCCGGCGGCGGCGAGCACGGCGGTCAGCTCGGCCGGGCGCGGCGAGCGGACCAGCACCCCGCGGCGGAAGCGGTCCGCCAGCTCCCGCACCGACGTGTCCGCGATCAGCCGTCCGCGCCCGATGATGACCAGCCGGTCGGCCGTCAGCTCCATCTCGCTCATCAGATGGCTGGAGACCAGCACCGTCCGGCCCTCGGCGGCCAGCCCCCGCATCAGCTCGCGGATCCAGCGGACCCCGTCGGGGTCCAGCCCGTTCACCGGCTCGTCGAACATCAGCACCCCCGGATCGCCCAGCAGCGCCGCGGCGATCCCGAGCCGCTGCCGCATACCCAGCGAGAACCCGGCGAGCCGCTTGCGCGCGACCCCCGCGAGGCCCACCTGCTCCAGGACCTCCGCCACCCGCCGCGTCCCTATCCCGTTGCTGCGCGCCAGCCAGCCGAGATGGTCGAACGCCCGGCGCCCGCCCTGCACCGCGCCCGCGTCCAGCAGCGCCCCCACCTCGCGCATCGGCTGCCGGAGCGCCCTGTACGGGCGCCCGTTGACGAGCGCCTCACCGGACGTCGGCCGGTCCAGGCCCAGCACGACGCGCATCGTCGTCGACTTTCCGGCGCCGTTCGGGCCGAGGAACCCCGTCACCGCCCCCGGCCTCACGGTGAAGGACAGGCGGTCCACCGCCGTCGTGGCGCCGTAGCGCTTGGTCAGTTCGCGTACCTCGATCATGCCGTCGAGGGTCGTCCGCGACCGCCCCGGCGCACATCGGAACGGGGGCGGGAACCGCACGTGCGACCGTGCTCCGAGGCCGTCCCGCCGCCTCAGACCCCGGTATGACGGCCGCCGGCATGAGGCGCGGACCGCACCGCCCCGCTACCTTTCGTGACGTGGACGAATCCGAGCTGCGCTCCCCGCTCCCGCGGTTCGGCCGGCGCGGCCTCATCGGCCTCGACGCCGGGGCCGCGCTCATCTACGCCCTCGTGCTCGTGCTGCTGCCGGCCTCCACCGCCGCGCCGCCGCTCCTCGCCGTTCCGCTCGCCGCCGCGACGGCCCTGCCCCTCGCGGTGCGGCGCCTGTGGCCCGTCCCGGTCTTCGCCGCCGTCCTGTCCGCCTCGACCGCCACGCTGCTCCTCGGCCTGCCCTGGGACACCTACGCCGCCGCGGGGTTCGCCCTCTACCAGGTCGCGCTCACCCGGCGCCGCCGCCGATGGGTCCCCACCCTGCTCATCGGCGCCGTCAGCGCCGTGTTCATCTTCGCCGGCGCCGTCGCCGGTCCTGTCGGGACGCAGGCCGCGATCCTCGGCAGGCTGCTGCTCGGGGTCTCCGTCCTCGGCGCGTCCTGGACGCTCGGCCGCGTCGTCCGCGAACGCCGCGCCCACGCCGCGCACGCCGCCCGCCGCCTCGCCGACCAGGCCGTCTCCGACGAGCGCCTCCGCATCGCCCGCGAACTCCACGACGTCGTCGCGCACAGCATGAGCCTCATCGCCGTCAAGGCCGGCGTCGCCGTCCACGTCGCCGAGGCCCGCCCCGAGGAGGCCCTCGACGCCCTCCGCGTCATCGAGACCACCAGCCGCGGCACGCTCGCCGAGATGCGCCACCTCCTCGGCGTCCTGCGCACCGGCGCCGCCGACGCCGACCTCGCCCCGTCCCCGGGGCTGGCCGACCTGACCGGCCTCGCCGAGCGCGCCGCCATGGCCGGCGTCCACGTCGACCTGGACGTCGACGCGGGGGACCTCCCCGACGGCGTCGCGCTCTCCGCCTACCGCATCGTCCAGGAGGCGGTCACCAACGTCGTCAAGCACGCGGCGCCCGCACGCTGCCGCGTCCGCGTCAGGGCCGACGGGCTCCGGATGCGCATCGACGTCACCGACGACGGGCCCGGCACCCGGGTCCTGCCGGGCGGCGACGGGCACGGACTCATCGGCATGCGCGAACGCGTCATGATGTACGGCGGCGACTTCACCGCCGGCCCGCGTCCCGAAGGCGGCTTCGCCGTGTCCGCCGCCTTCCCGTACGACAGCTAGGAACCCCGTTGGATCTGAGCGTCCTCGTCGCCGACGACCAGGCGCTGCTGCGCGGCAGCTTCCGCGTCCTGATCGACACCGCACCCGGCCTCCGCACCGTCGGCGAGGCGGGCAACGGGGCCGAGGCCGTCGAGCTGGCCGCGCGGGAGCGCCCGGACGTCGTCCTGATGGACGTCCGCATGCCCGAGATGGACGGCATCGAGGCCACCCAGCGCATCTGCGCCGACCTGCCGGGCGTCCGGGTCCTGATCCTCACGACGTTCGACCTGGACACCTACGTCTACTCGGCGCTGCGTGCGGGGGCGAGCGGCTTCCTGCTGAAGGACACCCCGCCCGCCGACCTGCTGTCCGCGATCCGCGTCGTCGCGTCCGGGGAGTCCCTGCTCGCCCCGTCGGTGACCCGGCGGCTGATCGCCGAGTTCGTCCGCCGCCCCGGCCCCGCCCAGCCGCCGCCCGCCGGACTCGACGCGCTCACCGACCGCGAACGCGAGGTCCTCACCCTCATCGCGCGCGGCCTGTCCAACACCGAGCTCGCCGAGCACCTCCACCTGAGCCCCGCCACCGTGAAGACCCACATCGGCCACCTGCTGGCCAAACTCCACGCCCGCGACCGCGCCCAACTGGTCATCACCGCCTACGAAACCGGCCTGATCCGCCCCCGCTGACCCCCGTGCGAGCCGCGCCGTTCGAGCGCGCTGTGCTGACCCACTGTGTCGGCTCGCGCGGTCCGACCCGCGCCGTGCGGGCCGCGCCGTGCGGGCCGCGCCGTTCGAGCGCGCTGTGCTGACCCACTGTGTCGGCTCGCGCGGTACGACCCGCACCGTCCGAGCCACTCCTTGCGAGCCTGCGGTGCCGCCCGCGCGGCGCAATCCTCGCGGGGCCGCGCGGTGCGGGACCGCGCGGTGCGACCTGTGCCGTGCAGGGCTGCGGCGTCCGAGATCCGTGCGGGACCGCGCCGTGCGGCGGGGGAGCCGGAGGCCCGGTTGATCGCGCTCAGGTCGGACCGGTCGGTTGCCGTGGCCCATGTGCCATCGGTCAAGTAGCCGACCCGGCGGTTCCGAGGCAGGGGCTTGAGGCCCTGGGAGGCGCGGGGCAGGCGCGTGGCCGGGGCGGTCGTCAGAGCAGGGCGGGGGCCAGGCGTTCGAAGTGGTCGGCGGCCGAGGACAGGTCCGGAGTGAAGACCGTGACGCAGACGTGGTCGGCTCCCGCGTCCAGGTGCTCCTGGACCCTCTTGGCGATGGTGGTCTCATCGCCCCAGACGAAGCAGGCGTCGATGACCTCGTCAGAGCCGCCGCCGGAGAGCGCTTCGTCGCCGTATCCGAGCGACTTGAGGGAGCGGACGTAGGGGGAGCCCGGAATCGCCAGCATCTGCGTCCCTCTTGCGAGACCGCGCGCTTTCGCCGGGTCCGTCTCGAGGATGGCGCTCTGCATGGCGATGAGGAGCTTGTCGTCGCCGAGCCTCTCCCGGGCCTGCCGGGTGTGCTCGACGGGCATCGCGGCGGGGAGGGCGCCGTCCGCGCGGTCGCGGGCCAGTTCCTGCATCTTCGGGCCGAGAGCCGCGAGCAGCCGCGGGAAGGGCTTCTCGGGTACGGGCGCCGCGTCGACGGCCGCGTCCATTCCGTCGAGGTATTCGCGCATCCGGGTCAGCGGGCTTGTCCACTTCTGCCCGCTCTGTTCCACGATCGCGCCCATGCTGACGCCCACGCCGAGCGCGAGGCGCCCCGGGTAGGCGTCGGCCAGGACCGACGCCGCACCCTGCATGGTGGCGGGATGCCGTGCCCACAGGTTCGCGACGGCCGAGCCGAGAACGATCCGCTCGGTCGCAGCCAGCATCACGCTGAGCTGCGTGAACACCTCCCGCCCGCCGATCGCCTCGTTCACCCATATCGACCCGTAGCCCGCCCGCTCGACGCGCTGCGCCGCACGCCGCCATTCGTCCGCCGGCGCGATGGGCGTCACGAGCCCGACGCCGATCCTGCCGAGCGCGGCGCGAGCCTCGTCCACCGCCGTCATCGGTCCTCCTATAATCGGAACGCTTAACCCGCTTAGGACGGTACCGGAACGTCCGCCCCGCTTGTCAACCCCGACGAAGGAGGTGCCGGGTGAGCGAACGCGCGCAGCGCGCCGACGCGCGCCGCAACCGCGAGCGCATCCTTCAGGCCGCGTTCGAGGCCTTCGCCGCGGACGGCCGCCTCGTCCCGCTCGATGACATCGCCCGCCGAGCCGGCGTCGGAGCCGGGACCGTCTACCGCCACTTCCCGACCAAGGAGGCCCTGTTCCAGGCGGTCGTCTCGGACCGCATCGAGCGGATCGTGGACGAGGCGCAGGCGCTCGTCCATGCAGATGACCCCGGAGAGGCCTTCTACGGCTTCCTGATGTGGGTCGTGGAGCGTGCGATGTTCAACCACGCCCTGTGCGACGCCCTGGCCGCGGACCTGCGAACGCTGGACGTCCAAGGCATGGACGAGCAGTTCGCCTCGGCCCTGGGCGGTCTGCTGCGGCGGGCGCAGGACGCGGGCGCGGTCCGTTCGGACGTCGACGTTCAGGATGTCCGGGCCCTCATGGTCGGCGCCATGCTGATGGAACGCCGGCGGCGCCCCGAGGGCCGGCCCGGACGCATGACGGCGCTGGCATGCGACGCTCTCCGTCCCGTAACGAAAGACGACGAAACGCTGCCCGAGTCGCGTAACGAAAGGCGCTGCGAGGTGTGCGGGAAGCCGCTCACCTCGGCGCCGACCGGACGCCCCGCCCGGTTCTGCGGCGCCGCCTGCCGCCAGAAGGCCCACCGGCGGAGGAAAACCGGTTGAGCCGCAGCGAGCCCCGCGCCACCCTGGCGGGATCATGCGCACACGCGAGATCCGTGCCTGCTACGACCGCGACTCGATCACCGTCTACCAGGCGTACGCCCCCGAGATCGGCGGTCCGGCGGCGCGGCAGGGCACGTTCGTCCCGCCGTTCTCCAGGCACCGCATGACCTGGATCAAGCCGTCCTTCCTGTGGCTCATGGCCCGCAGCGACTGGGCCCGCAAGCCCGGACAGGAGACGATCCTCGCGGTGCGGATCACCCGGGCGGGCTGGGAGGAGGCGCTGGGCATGGCCGTCCCGACCGATCCCGACCGCCGAGTCTTCCGGAGCGCCGACGAATGGCGCCGCCGGTTCGCCAAGGCGATGGTGCACGTCCAATGGGACCCTGAACGCTGCCTCCGCGGCCGGAAACTCGAAGCGCGCAGCATCCAGGTAGGCCTCAGCCGCCACATCGTCGACCGCTACGTCGACGACTGGATCCTCGGCATCGAGGACCGCACCCCACTGGTCCGCAAGATCCACGGACTCCGCCAGGCCGGCCGGATCCCCCAGGCCAGAGCGCTCCTCCCCGAGGAACACCCGTACCCGCTGTCGCCCGCCCTGGCCGAACGGCTGGGAGCGTCATAGCGCCGAAGGCCCCCAGCCTCCACCGGGCAAGCGGGGCCTGGGTGGACCGAACGCCCAACCCGCCCGGTCAGCGTGACAACAGACCTCGGCATGGCATGCGCCGCACGGCAGACGTTCTCCACGCCTGTCCAGGTGCCCGGGAGAGGCCTGGTAGTCCATGAGCCAAACCCTTGCGGGTCTCCGGATGCGCTGCGGGTCTCCGGATGCGCTGCGGGTCTCCGGATGGGCCGCGGGGCCCGTCATCGCGTGCGGTAGGTCTCCAGGCGGTCGGCCAGTTCTCGGGGACGGCTCAGTGCGACGAGGTGCCCGCCGGGCATCTCGTCGACGGCGATGCCCAGCCGCTCGCCCACCACCCGCCGCTGGAAGTCCAGTGGGAAGAAGCGGTCGTCGCGTGCTTGCAGGAAGACGGTCGGAGTGCTGGGCCACTTGTGGAGCGGCCACGGCTCCGTGAAGGGTGTGGCCGACTGCGGAGCCTCCTGCGAGAGCGCCACCGCCTTCACTTCGTCCGGCACGTCGTGGAGGAAGTACTCATCTGCGTCGAACTCGGCGGGCGGCGTCCGTCCGTCCCGGACCGCCTGGTCGGACATCGCCTTCGCCTGCCCGGTGTTCTCCCACCATTCGCCGCCCGTCTCGCCTGGCGACGGGACCATGGCGTTGAGCAGCACGAGCAGGTCGACCGGCAGCCGCTCGCAGACGAGCGGTGCCGTGAGGCCGCCCATCGACTGCGCCACCAGGATGAGATCCCTCCGGTCGCCGATCGCCTCGACCACGGTGTCGACGTACTCCGTCAGGCCCGCGAAGTCATCACCGGCGGGAAGGTCGACGGCCACGACGTCGTGCCCTCGCGCCTGCAGTTCCGGTACCAGACGGTGCCAGTACCAGGCTTGGCCGCCCGCTCCAGGGATGAGGGTGTAGGTCGCCATGGTCATCGTCCTCCGTAGTCCGACGGCAGCGACGGTAGCGCCCCCCACGGACAATCAGGTCCCGAGCCAGGGTGGGACGGTGCTTCCGTCGGTCGCCCCGGCGTGTCGGGTTCGCTTCGAACGTGTGTTCGGACTAGCTTGTCGTCTCGTGCTGATCGACGAACCGGTCTCGGCGGAGACCACGCCCACGGGCCGCCCCTCCCAGATCACCGGCCCGCGCGGCCGCTACCGCGTGCGCCGGGTCCTTGAGGAATGGCAGGCCCCGGGCCAGGCGAGGTTCTACCGCCTCCAGGTGGCGACACCGGACGGCCTCGCAATCGCCGAGGTCATCGCCCCCCACCAACCCGGCCCCTGGACCCTCCACCAGGTCTGGCCCTGACCCTCCCACCCCGGTGCACGCCCGCCTCGGTCATGTCCGCTCGCGATGCGCAGGACGTGGCAGTCGTGACTTCGCCTCTGGGGCCGTGGATCTGTCGTCGTGGGACGTGCGGGAGGGGCTGGGGGTTGGCTGGGGTGCAGTGGCATGTACGCCCCGATGCGCAGGGTCTCGCGACGTTCCTTTTCGCCACTCCGCCCCGGCTGTGGTGGGGCGGGTGCCTCGTGCTGAGGTGATCGACAGATCTTGATCGACCTTCTTGTACGGTGCGGGCCTTGGCGGGGCGTGCGCATGAGGCCAGGATCGGCGCCATGGACCTGCTGGAGACTCTGGTCGGCAAGGGATTGCGCCGTGAGCCGCTGTCCCGGGCCGAGGCGCTCGCGGTGCTGGAAACCTCCGATGACGAATTGCTCGACGTGGTGGCGGCCGCCGGCAAGGTACGACGGCACTGGTTCGGGCGCCGGGTCAAGCTGAACTACCTGGTCAACCTGAAGTCGGGGCTCTGTCCTGAGGACTGCTCGTACTGCTCGCAACGGCTGGGGTCGGAGGCCGGCGTTCTGACCTACACCTGGCTGAAGCCCGACGAGGCGGCCGCGGCGGCGGAAGCGGGCGTGGCCGGTGGCGCCAAACGCCTGTGCCTGGTGGCCAGTGGACGTGGCCCGACCGACCGGGATGTGGAACGGGTCGCCGGCATCATCGACGCGATCAAAGAACGCGACGAGGAGGTGGAGATCTGCGCCTGCCTCGGGCTGCTGTCCGGCGCGCAGGCCGGGCGGCTGCGGGAGGTCGGCGTCGACGCCTACAGCCACAATCTGAACACCGCCGAAGCCGCGTATGCGGACATCTGCACCACGCACGACTTCGGCGACCGGGTCGACACCGTCCGGCAGACCAAGGATGCAGGCCTGTCGGCATGCTCCGGGCTGATCGCCGGCATGGGGGAGAGCGACGCGGACCTGGTGGACGTGGTCTTCGCGCTGCGCGACCTGGACGTGGACTCGGTCCCGGTGAACTTCTTGATCCCGTTCGACGGGACGCCGATGGCCGAGAAATGGGCCCTCACCCCGCAGCGCTGCCTGCGGATCCTGGCGATGGTGCGTTTCGTCTGCCCGGACGTGGAGGTGCGTCTCGCCGGCGGGCGGGAGATCCATCTGCGGACGCTCCAGCCCCTCGCGCTGCACGTGGTCAACTCGATCTTCCTGGGCGACTACCTGACCAGTGAGGGGCAGGCCGGCAAGGCGGACCTCGACATGATCGCCGACGCGGGCTTCGAGGTGGAAGGCACGGCCACCGCCACGCTGCCCGAACACCGAAGGCGATCGAAGGCCCCCGCGTCCGATGCCGCACCCGAACGGGAGGACATCGGCGACGACGGCGACGCCCGCCCCGCGCAGCTCGGGGGGCCTGCCCGAACCGACCTGGTGACGGTACGCCGCCGAGGAGCAGGCACCAGCCTGCCCCCCAACGCCTGACCCGGCGAGCTACCCCCGCCGCTGCCCCGACTTCGCCCCCACCGTTTTCACCCCAGACCTCCTGGACCCGCGGCCTTCATCCCCGGCCGCCGTCGTGCGAGGGCGCCTGCACCAGAGAGCCCTCCCATGCGGCGGCGCCTTGCACCAGGGGCGCTCACAAGCGGGGCACCTTCAGAGACGGGCGGCGCACGCATTAGCGGGCGCCTCCGGAGGTGGGCGGCGGTTGCACGGATGGGGTCCTGCAGAGGTGGGCTGGCGGCCGCACGGCAGGGCGCCTTCACAGGTGGGTGGTCGGGTACGGGTGGATCACCTCCGGAGGCGGGCGGGCGCATTAGTGGGCACCGCCGGAGGTGGGCGGCGGTCGCACGGGTGGGGCACCTGCAAAGGTTTGCGAATGGTTGTACGGGCGGGCGTCTTTAGAGGTGGGTAGGCGGTTGCACGGGCAGGGTGCTTCCGGGGGCGGGGGGGGGGGGGGGCTTCGCGAGCGAGTCGTCTTCACTGGTGGGGGTGGTTGTATGGGCGGGGCCTTCGTCCAGGTGGGGCTGGCAGCCATAGGCGAGGGGGCTCCACGGGCGGGACGCATTCGAGGAGGCGCCTCCTGAGCGGGGCGTGGCTAGTGGGGGAGGCGGAGGACGAGGCGTTTGGAGAAGGCTCCTCGTTCTGCGGTCTTGGCGGCGCGCTGGTCTTCCAATTGGTCGGGGGTGAGGCCGTGGAGGGAGGCGAGGGCGTGAAGTACCTCCAGAAGGTCGGCGAGTTCCGCGGGGTCGCTGGTCGCGACATACTCGCCGGCCTCCTCGTAAAGCTTGGCGCGTAGCAGGGCCGCTTGCTCGTGATGAGCCGCGACACGTGTCTCCGGGGTCCGGCCCGCATCCCGGATGATGTCGGGTATCCGATCACGGACGAGCTTCTCGGCCCGGAGTCCCTCCTCGGTTTGGTGCACCGTCCCGCCGTGGCGCCGGTCCAGGGACTGGATCCACTGGACGGCGACCGCCGCAGTCTGGACCAGTTCGTTACGGAGACTTCCCGGGTCGGACTCGGCCAGCGCCTCGAAGAACTCCTCGGCGAGGATATGACGCCATGTCAGCTCCCCGCGCGACCCTGCCGCAACGCATTCCTGCTTCGCCTCCTCAGCTCGTGTGGTGAAGCCTGGGCCGGTGCCGTCCGGGAACTCCTGGACGCCCCAGGTCCGGTCCTGGGCTTCGCGTTCGGCCGCCACATCCGCCAGCGCTCTCGCAAGCGATCCTGGCTCCTGCTCGTTCTCCATGCCGGCGACGTTAGCCACTCGGATGGCTCGCCATGGCGTGGTCCGGCTCGCAGCTGAGCAGTTCGTGCAGGACGGGCGGGAGTTCGTCCCAGAGCCACTCGTTCAACGTGCCCGGAAAGTCCGCGGGAGGGCGTATGGCCAGGCGGCGGGGTGTCACTTCGAGAAGGCGTACCGCGATGGGCCCGTCGTCCCACAGTGGATCGCGGTTGCCCCAGAACGCGGAGAAGTCGGCGCTCGTCAGCAGCAACTCCGCGGGCAGGGTGTGCTCGCCCGGGTGCCTGCCGAGGGGCAGCAGCCGCTGGGCGGTGGTGCGAAGGACGTTGAGCGCCGCCAGGTCGTGCGGGCAGGCGACGCCGGTGATCTGGAGTTCGGGTAGGCCGAACCGGCCCAACCCCCGTGTCGTGAGGTGGACGCAGGCGCAGCCGTCGATGTCCTCCTCGTCGGCGGTGCAGCGGCCGGAGTTCCGGTAGGGCGGCAGGGTGGTGCCGAGCCAGTCGTCGGCTAGGGCGAAATCCTCGAATCTTCCGAAGGGGACGACGGGCAGGACCTGGCGCGAGGCGAGGTCCACGGGGACGCCGCAGAGCGATTCGGCGATCGCCTTCGTCGCGGCGCGGGCGAGGTGCGGCCCTAACGGCAGGTCACCGGCCGGCAGGACCGAGGTGACGGCGATGTGCGTCGTTGCTCGCCGCAGTCGTTCGATGTCGTCGGCGTCCGCACCGGTGACGCCGGAGAGGTCCCACGGGGAGGCGGCGGCGGGGTGGCAGGCGAGCGCGAGGCGGGGCGAGCCGAGCCGTTCCGACACCGCCGCCGCGAAGGAGCCGGAGAACCTCCGGAGGATCGCCGCCGACAGGTCGCCGGGGTTCCTGTCGGTCGCGACGACGAAATCGGCGGTCGTCTCTTCGGGGACCGTGATGGTGACGCGCATTGCAGCCTCCTCGGGGCCGTTGGACCGGCGTGCGAGGTTCAGCTTCGAGGAGGCCGCGGGACGGAACGAGGAGAACGAGATTCTGTGGATATCGCCCGCCGACGTCCGCGCGGCACGGGCGGGCTCTTCCGCTCGGAGGTCAGAACGCGCAGGGGACGGACTTGATCCCGTTGATGAAGCTCGTCCGCTGGCGGACGGGAGGCGCCGTGGCGTGCAGGGTCGGCAGCCGCGTGTACAGCTCGCGGAGCAGCACGGTGATCTCGCGGCGGGCCAGGTGTGCGCCGAGGCAGAAGTGCGGCCCGGGGGCGCCGAAACCGAAGTGGGGGTTGGGGGAGCGCAGGACGTCGAACGCGTACGGGTCCTTGAAGACGCCGTCGTCCCTGTTCGCCGAGTTGTAGTAGAGGATCACCCGGTCGCCGGCGCGGTAGACGTGCCCGCCCAGCTCGTGGTCGCGGGTCAGCGTGCGGCGCATCCACGTCACGGGGGTGGCGTAGCGGACGATCTCCTCGACGGCGGCCGGAAGCCGCACGTCCAGGTCCGCGAGGAGGATGTCCCGCTGCTCGGGGTTGTCGGTCAGCAGGGTCAGGGAGTGCGACAGCGCGTTCCGCGTCGTCTCGTTGCCGGCCACCACCAGCAGTGCGAAGAAGCGTCCCAGGTCGAGGTCGTCGAGGGCCTCGCCGTCCACGTTCGCGTGCGTCAGCGCTGTGACGAGGTCGTCGGTGGGCTTTTCCCGGCGCAGCCGTCCGAGGTCGGCCATGAGCGCGTGCAGGAGCGAGAACTTCTCGGCGAGGATCGCCGCCCGGTCCTTCCCCTCAGGCCCTTCGTAGTCGGGGTCGCCGAGGGCGATGATGAGGTTGGTGGCGTCGATGACGTCGTCGTACGCCGACTCCGGGATGCCCATCATGGAGCAGATGATCTGCAAGGGCATCGGCATGGCGACGTGCTCCACGAAGTCGCACGGGCCGCGTTCGGTCAGCTCGTCCACGATGCGGCGGGCGAGGACGGCGACGTCCCCGGTGACCCGCTGGACGAGGCGCGGCGTGAACGAGCGGGAGACGATCCGGCGGAGCCGCGCGTGCCGCGGGTCGTCGATGCTGATCATGGAGCCGCTGTAGCGGACGACCTGAGGGGGCGGATCGACCAGGCTGACCGCGGTGGGCTGGGAGCTGAACACCTGGGGGTTCCGGCTGGCCTCGGCGACCTCCTCGTAACGGGTGATCGCGTAGAAGCCCTGGTCGTCCGGCAGGGGGCAGAAGACCGGCCCTTCCGCGGCCCGCAGGGAGGCGAACACTTCGTCGCGTTCGCCTTGCGGTCTCGCCCAGAAGTCCAGGCTGACGAGGCTGCTCTCGGCGATGGAGGGCATGAGGGAGCGCCTTCCGCTGGGGAGTCGTCGCCCACAGGCTAACCCCGCCGCCCCCAAGAAGACGATCATGCGCGGGCGGGATGGGACCCCGCCCGCGCGCGACCGTCCGCGCTCACCGGGCCGCCGCCCGGCAAAGGCACAGTTAGCGAGCGGAGAGCTCCACAAAGTGACGCTCGCCCGGTCCCACGTAAACCTGGCGCGGACGCCCGATCTTTGTGGACGGGTCGTTCATCATCTCGCGCCACTGGGCGATCCAGCCGGGGAGGCGGCCGAGGGCGAACAGGACCGTGAAGGCGTTCGTCGGGAACCCCATCGCCTTGTAGATGACGCCGGTGTAGAAGTCCACGTTCGGGTACAGCTTGCGCTCGACGAAGTAGTCGTCGCTCAGCGCGACCTCTTCGAGGCGCATGGCCAGGTCCAGCAGCGGGTCGGACTTGCCGAGCGCGTCCAGGACCTTGCCGGTGGCCTTCTTCACGACGGCGGCGCGCGGGTCGTAGTTGCGGTAGACCCGGTGCCCGAAGCCCATCAGCTTGACGCCGGGCTCCTTCTTCTTGACGCGTTCGACGAACGAGTCGATGTCGTCGCCGTTCTCGTGGATGCGCTCCAGCATCTCCAGGACGGCCTGGTTGGCGCCGCCGTGCAGAGGCCCGAACAAGGCGTCGACGCCCGCGGACACCGAGGAGAACAGGTTCGCCTGGCTGGAGCCCACCAGCCGCACGGTCGAGGTGGAGCAGTTCTGCTCGTGGTCGGCGTGCAGGACGAACAGCATGTCCAGGACGCGCGCGATCTCCGGGTCGATCTCGTACGGCTGCGTGGGCAGGCCGAACATCATGCGGAGGAAGTTCTCCACGTACCCGAGGGAGTTGTCCGGGTACAGCAGCGGCTGGCCGTTGGACGTCTTGTACGCGTAGGCGGCGATCGTCGGGAGTTTGGCGATGAGCCGGATGCTGGACCGGTCGACCTGCTCGGGGTCGAACGGGTCGAGGCTGTCCTGGTAGAACGTCGACAGGGCGCTGACCGCGGACGACAGCACGGCCATCGGGTGCGCGCGGCGCGGGAAGGCGGAGAAGAACGCGCGGAACTTCTCGTCCAGCAGGGTGTGGTGGCGCACCTTGTCGGTGAACGTGCTCAACTGGTCGGCCGTAGGCAGCTCGCCGTAGATCAGCAGGTAGGCCACCTCGAGGAAGGAGGACTTCTCCGCCAGCTCCTCGATGGGGTAGCCCCGGTAGCGCAGGATCCCCGCCTCACCGTCGATGTAGGTGATGGCCGACGTGGTGGACGCCGTGTTGGTGAAACCCGGATCGAGCGTGACATGCCCCGTCTCCTTGAGGAGGCTGCTCACGACCAGCCCCGAGGGGCCCTCGGTCGCCTCGGTGACCTCCAGAGGCATGCGGCCGCCCGCGTGGTCGAGCTCGAAGTCCGACATACTCGCTCACTCCCAACTGCGTCCACACCTGCGTAGACGTTCCGTTCTTCATCGTATCCACGTGATCACGGGGGCTGATCCGGGCCGTCCCCGTCGACGGCGGGCCGTTCGGCGGCACGGGTGCGCGAGCCGCTCACCTCTCGTCACGCCCCTCCCTCCGTCGCTTGCGGGGGTGGCGCCCCCGGGCCTCTCCGCCCACGTGCCGGAACCGGACGAGTCACCCCGGAACGCTTGGTCCGGCTGGCCTGGGCGGAAAGCCGGACGGTCAGGAGCGTTCGACCGGATTTCGCCCTCCCCGTCCGTGGCTCGCCGGCCGGTCGGCCGGCGAGGCGTTCTCATGATCTCGCGCGGGGGGAGAGGATGCCATGGAGGCTCTTCGGCGCCGTGGCTGCGGAGCCGACGAAGTGAGAAGAATCTCAGCGCGTTCGCCATCGCCGGTCCGCTCGGCGACCGGCCACGGGGCGGGCCTACTGGCGCGGCTCACGCAAGGTCGGCTGTTCCGCCGTCATCTCGACCAGTGTCAGCTCCTGGACGTCGATCAACTGCTCGACGTCCATGGGCGGCCACTCCTCGCCGTAGTGCGCGTCCAGCAACGTGCTCAGGGCGACAAGGATCTGCTCTGGAGTCGGACGTTCTCCGGGGTCCTTCGTCAGGCAGCGCGTGACGAGCCCCCGCATGGGAGCGGGCAGGAGGGTGAGGTCCGGTTCGCCGTGGACGATCCGTCCACGGACCTTGTGCCCACCGCCGAACGGCGGCGCGCCGGTCGCCGCGTAGACGAGCGTCGAGCCGAGGGAGAACACGTCGCTCTCCGGATGGACGGGATCGCCCAGGGCCTGTTCCGGCGACATGTAGGCGGGCGTCCCCAGGATCTCCGTACGCGACAGCGGCCGCGCGTCCAGGGGGCGAGCGATACCGAAGTCGATGACCCTCGGACCGTCCGAAGCGAGCAGGACGTTGGACGGCTTCAGGTCGCGGTGCACAATCCCCGCCTGATGGATCGCGATGAGCGCCTCCGCCAGCCCGGCCCCCAGCCGGCAGGCGGACTCCTCTTGCAGCGGCCCCTTCTCCCGGACGACCTTGGAGAGGCTCACCCCGCGGATGTACTGGGTCGCCAGCCAAGGCCGGTCGGCGTCAGGATCGGCGTCGACGACAGGCGCCGTGTAGAAGCCGCTCACCGAGCGAGCCGAGGTGACCTCGCGGCGGAAGCGTTCCCTCCACCTGGGGTCGTCCAGTAGTTCCTCCCGGATCACCTTCACCGCGACCAGGCGCCTGCTCGGCGACGCCCCGAGGAACACCTCGCCCATCCCGCCGGAACCGAGCCGGGCGACCACGCGGTACGGGCCGATCATCTGGGAGGGTTCTGGCTGCAGGGACACGGCTATCCGATCATGGTGGGGCGTGCTCAAATCGTGCCACGGCGCACGGGCTCGTCCGACCGCTCACGTCCAGGAGAGCGCACTCCGTTCGGCCCAGTAGCGCTCCGGCGGGACGCTCAGCCCTGCCAGCTCCTCCAGGTCGCCCTCGCCAAGCCGCACATCCGTCACCGCCAGGTTGGCCCGCAACTGGGTCGGGCTGACCGCGCCTATCAGGACGGTGCCAGCCCACGGCCTGCCGAGTGCCGCCGCCATGGCGACGGCGTCCGGCCCGACCTCGTACTTGGCCGCGAGGTCCCGCACCTCCGCGGGCGCCCGTACGGCGAGCCGCCCGTTGGCCAGCACCTCCTTGAGCAGCACATGCAGACCGGCGCCATGGGCCTCGCGCAGTGCGTCCTCGGCAGAGGTCTCCAGGAGGTTCCACGTCGATTGGACCGTGCTGAACAACCTCTGACCGGACACCTCCAACTCCATCGCCCGCCTGATCGTGTCCGATTGCCTTGGTCCGGACGTCGAGAACCCGACGCGAACACCCTCAGCCGTCAGTTGCGCCAGGGCCGCCTGGAGGGGGACGTCCTGGAACAGTGGACTCTCTTCGGTGAGCGAGTGCACTTGGTACACGGACAGATGCCCGTCCAGCAGGCTGCGCGTCTCCTCGTACTGCGCTTGGAAACGGTCGAGACTGTGTTCCTTGACCTCATGCACTTCCGCGTCGGTCTTCCAGTCACCGACGTAGGCGTAGCCCCACTTGCTCGATACGCGGACCCCCGCGGGGGCGCGTGCCTCCAGCCAGCCCCCAAGGAACTCCTCCGCCCTGCCGTAGGAGCGTGCAGCGTCCACCCACCGAATGCCTGCGGCGTAAGCGGCATCGAGGACGCTCCAGGTCGCCTCGCGCATGGCCTCCACGCTCCGCCCAGGCGGGAGTTCCCCGGCGCTGCCCACATTGATGTAGGCCGGCCGCCCCAGGGCGGCGAGCCCGATCCCGAGCCGACGTATCGCGTTCATGACCCCAGCCTCGCACGTGGAGCCCCGGCGGCCGTTATCCACAGAACCACGTTCTGGCCGCTGCGGCGGCACGCCTCCGCGAGGCTGATGCGCGTCCACGTCATCGCGACAAGAAGGGCCCGGCAATGCCAGCTCAGACGACTCGCGCCGATCACGGCGCCAACCAGTTCGCCGCGCTTCTCGGGCTCACCCGATGGCAACTGCGCCTCGGCCTCGAGCACGGACTGCTCCCGAAGCCCGACCTTGAGGAGGACCGGTGGTCCGCTGCCCTCGCCGAAGAGGTCCGCGGGCGGGGCGAGGAGATCGTCGCCAAGTTCGGCGCCGAGCCCCCGGTCGGTTCAGCACGGGCCGCCGCCCGGCTGGCGGCGCGGGTCGGCCTCGACGTCGAGCGCGGCGACATCGAGGTCCTGGTCGCCCAGGGAGACCTCAACGTCGTCAGCGCCTTCCGAGGGCATCCCGTCTACCTGCTGCGCGACCTGGACCGCCTCGATCCCGACACCGTGCGCCGGGTCGTCACTGCCAGGAAAGGCCCGCTGACCGACACCGTCGACGCCGGCGGCGCGGCGACCATCCTCGACTGGCCCCGCAAGATGTTCGACCGGATCGCGGGCGAACGCGGCCTGGCCGCGGACAGGCTCGGCCGGTACGCGCTCTCCGACGTCCAGGCTTTGCGGTCGGACGAGGACCTCGCCCGCCAGGTGGCCGAGGAGAAACGCCATCTGGCGCTCGCCCGAACGCGGCGCTCAGAGGCCCACGCCGAGGACGTCGTCCGCGCCTGGCTCCTCCGCTGCTCCGCCTTTGTGGACCGCGACGCAGAGCAGCCACCGGATACCGGCCCTCTAGGACGGGCGTTGAGAAGCCTCACAACGATCAGGGCTGAGATGGCCCGACAAGAAAGCCCGGCCCTCTGAGCCCCGCCCACTCGGGCCCTGACAGGTGGGGGAGGCGCCGCTCTCAGGCGCGCCCTCTATGGAGGTGCGGCGGGTGCGGGAGTGGGTCGGCGCTGCCTGTTGCCGGTGAGCAGCCCTGCCCGCTCGGCCCTGACGGTTGGTGGGAGGTCCCGTTCTGAGGTGTGCCCTTTGTGGAGGTGCGGCGGGTGCGGGAGTGGGTCGGCGCTGCCTGTCGCCGGTGAGCGGCCCTGCCCGCTCGGCCCTGACGGTT
>NZ_JBEZFD010000036.1:0-61026 GCF_040649235.1 Spirillospora sp. NPDC049024 | reverse complement strand
GCGTCCGATCGCCAGTAGGGGGCGAACAGGCCGGAGAAGGCGGGCACGAAGTAGACGCCGCCGTTGTCGTCGACCTGCCGGGCCAGCGCCTCGCTCTGCGCGGCGCCGGAGATGATGCCGAGCTGGTCGCGCAGCCACTGCACCGCCGACCCCGTCACCGCGATCGACCCCTCCAGCGCGTAGACGGGCGCGTGGTCGCCGAACTTGTAGCAGACGGTGGTGAGCATCCCGGCCTTGGAGCGGACGAGTTCCTCGCCGGTGTTGAGCAGGAGGAAGTTGCCGGTGCCGTAGGTGTTCTTGGCCTCGCCGGGCGAGAAGCACACCTGCCCCACTGTCGCCGCCTGCTGGTCGCCGAGGATGCCGGTGAGCGGGACCTCGCCGCCGAGCGGGCCGCCCGCGCGGGTCGTGCCGTAGGCCTCGGGGGCCGAGGAGGGCTTGATCTCCGGGAGCATGGAGCGCGGGATGCCGAAGAACGACAGGAGCTGGTCGTCCCAGGAGAGGGTCTCCAGGTCCATCAGCATGGTGCGGCTGGCGTTGGTCGGGTCGGTGACGTGCACGCCGCCGTCCGTCCCGCCGGTGAGGTTCCACAACACCCAGGTGTCGATGTTGCCGAAGACGGCGTCGCCGTTCTCGGCGGCCTCGCGGACGCCGTCGACGTTCTCCAGGATCCACTGGATCTTGCCGCCGGAGAAGTAGGTCGCGGGCGGCAGCCCGGCGCGGTGCCGGATGATCCCTCCCCTGCCGTCGCGGTCGAGCGCGGACGCGATGCGGTCGGTGCGGGTGTCCTGCCAGACGATCGCGTTGTAGTAGGGGCGCCCGGTGCGCCGGTTCCACACCACGGTCGTCTCGCGCTGGTTGGTGATCCCGAACGCGGCCAGGTCGCCGTGGGAGAGGTTCGCCTTGTTCAGCGTGCTCTCGATCACCGAGCGGGTCCGCTCCCAGATCTCGGTCGGGTTGTGCTCCACCCACCCGGCCTGGGGCAGGATCTGCTCGTGTTCGAGCTGGTGGCGGGCGATCTCGTTGCCGCCGTGGTCGAAGATCATGAATCGGGTGCTGGTCGTGCCCTGGTCGAGCGCTCCGACGAAGTCGGCCATGGACTCTTCCTTTCCGCCCGTGGGAACGGGCACCTCAGGTGACGTCGTACTCCGGCTTCGGCTCGGTGGGCAGGCCGCCCTCCTCCTCCGGGAGGTTGCGCCCGACGAGCAGGAGGAACAGTCCGGCGCCGAGCACGCCGCCGATCAGCGGCGCGGCGATGGGCACCCAGAAGTACAGCCCGCCGTACTGGTCCCGCCAGGCGGTGTCGTAGCCGGTCAGGTACTGGGCGAGCCGGGGCCCGAAGTCGCGGGCCGGGTTGATCGCGTAGCCGGCGTCGGAGCCGAACGCCATCCCGATCGCCACCACCACGAGGCCGATGATCAGCGGTGCCAGGTTGGACAGCGGCGGCGCGTTGCGCGGGTCGGTGAGGGCGAGGACGAGGAACAGCAGGATGGCGGTGCCGATCACCTGGTCGCGGAACGCGCCCCAGGTGCCGACCGGAAGCGAGCCGTTGCCCGGCAGGGTGGAGAACACGAACTGCGTCTTGAGGGTGTGGCCGGGGTCGAACTTCGCCAGGATCTCGCTGTAGTCCCACCGGACGATCAGCGCGGCGACGAAGGCGCCGAGCGTCTGCGCGAAGCAGAACGGCAGGACCTTGCGCCAGGGAAACCCCTGGAACACCGCGAGCGCGACGGTGACGGCGGGGTTGAGGTGGCCACCGCTGATCCGGGCCGCGACGTACACGCCGAGCGTGACGCCGAAGCCCCAGGCCCAGGCGATGCTGTTGTGGTCGCCGAGGCTCTGCGGATCGCCGAGCCCGCTCGCTGCGACGACCTGGGCGACGACGCCCACGCCGAACAGGATCAGGATCAGCGTGCCGGCGAACTCCGCCGACATCTCCCTGACGATCTCGGGGAGTCTCGGCCCTCGCGTCATTTCTCCTCCTCGGGCGTGTGGGCGGGCCGCAGCGGGCCGTGATCGTGATCGTTCCCAAGGAGGACGGCCCTACACAGAGTGATCTAATGACCGCGGAACGCGTCCTCCAGCCACCACGAGGGGCACCGGCGGGTGGTCTTGGCGTCCACCACCATCGGCCGGTCGCGCGGCCCCGCCAGCCAGTCGGCCACCGCCGCGAGGTCGGCGCGGGTGCGGACCGTCGCCGCCGCGCAGCCGAACCCGCGCCCGATCGCGGCCAGGTCGGCCGGCGGGAACGTGACGGTGCCGAGCGGATGCCCGCCCGGACCGAAGTGGTGCACCTCGGCCCCGTAGGCCTCGTCGTCGTAGACGAGCACGAGCAGCCCGAGCCCGAGCCGGACGGCGGTCTCCAGCTCCGCGACCGACATCAGCGCGCCGCCGTCGCCGAGCGCGGCGACGGTGAGCCGGTCCGGGCGGGCCGCGGCGGCGCCGATGGCGGTGGCCAGACCGAGCCCGACCGACTGGAAGGCCTGCGTGAACACGAGGCCGTCGTCGTCGGGGACGTCCAGGAACATCGCCGGGTAGCCCATGAAGTTGCCCGAGTCGACGGCGACCGTGCGCTCGCGGGGCAGCATCCCGTCCAGGGCGATCGTCAGCGTGCGCGGGTCGATCCGGGGGCCGCCCTCGCCGTCGTCGGGATGCTCGTCGTAGGGGACGTCCTGCCAGCGGCCCTCGCGGGCGAGCCGCTCCGCGACCTCGGGCGTGCGGTACCCGGCGGCCCGGTGCCCGCGCGCGTCGAGCTCGGCGGAGACGGCCCGGGCGGTCTCCGCGGCGTCGCCGATCAGGCCGAGGTCGACCGGGCGGTGCGCGCCGAGCGCGTGCGCCTCCACGTCGACCTGCACGACCACGGCGTCCCGGCCGATGAGGGCGCCGTGCCGCGTCGTCCACCCGGTGAGCGAGCAGCCCCAGGCGACGACCAGGTCGGCGCCGCGGATCAGCTCGGCCGCGGCGGGCGTGGCGAACCCGCCGCTGACGTCCAGGGCGAAGGGGTCGCCGGCGAACAGGCCGCGCGCCACCGCCGATGTGGCGGGCAGCGCCCCGCAGCGTTCGGCGAGGCCGGCGAGGGCGTCGCGGGCGCCTGACAGGCGCGCGCCGCGGCCCGCGACGAACACCGGCCGCTCCGCCGCCTGGAGCGCGTCGGCGAGGCCGCCGACCGCGGCGGGCGGCGGCACCGGCAGCGCCGGCACCCGGCCCGGCCGGCCCCGCGCGGGCGTCCGCGCCGCCGCCTCCGGCAGGTCGGCGGCCTGCACGTCCAGCGGCAGCCCGAGCAGCACGGTGCGGCGCTCGGCGACCGCCGTCCGGCAGGCGCGCGCCACGTCGGCCAGGGCGGTCTGCGGGGAGTGGACCCGCTCGGGGACGGCGCCCACCGCGGCGGCGATCGCCGCCTGGTCGACGCGGAAGTTGGAGCGGACCGCCGCGGCGGCCACCTCGCCCGCGACCACCACCAGCGGCGTGCGGCTCTTGGCGGCCTCCGCCATGCCGGTGACCGCGTTGGTGAGGCCGGGCCCCTGGTGGACGGTCGCGATCCCGAGGCCGCGGCCCACCCGCGCGTACGCGTCGGCCATCGTCACGGCGCCGGCCTCGTGGCGGGCGGCGACGAACCGGGCGCCGTTCGCCACGAGGGCGTTCGTCACGTGGAAGTTGCCGCTGCCGACGACCCCGAAGACGGTGCCGGCGCCGAACCGCGCGAGGGCCTGCCCGACGGCCTCGGCGACGTTCATCGCTCGATCAGCGCGAGCACGCGGGCGGGGCTGCCCGAGCCGCCGACGATCGGCAGCGGGGAGGCGAGCAGCACGGCGCCGCGGGCCGGCAGCCGGTCGAGGCCGCGCAGCTGGGTGAGCCCGTACTTGCCCGCGCCGAGGAAGTAGGAGTGGCATGGGAAAGGCGGGTCGAAGCCGTGGGCGGCGCCCGCGTCGGTGCCCACGGTCTCCACGCCGAGCCCGAGCAGGGGCGTCTCCTCGGCGAGCCACCGGGCGCACTCGGCCGAGATCCCCGGCGTGTGCGGGCCGCTCTCGTCGGCGTTGAGGAAGGCGTCCTGGTCGCCGGCGCGGGCGTCCCAGCCCGTCCGGTAGAGGAGCCAGCCGCCGTCCGGGAGCGGGCCGTGCTCGCCCTCCCAGTCGCGGACGTGGTCGATCTCCAGCAGGAAGTCGGGGTCGGCGGCGGCGCGCTCGGACGCGTCCAGCACCACGGCGGGGGCGACGAGCCGGGCGGGCGGGACCTGCGAGACGTCCTCCCCGTCGCGGCCGGTGGCCCAGTGCACCGGGGCGTCGAAATGGGTGCCGACGTGCTCGCCGGTCTCGATGTCGTTCCAGTACCAGGCGGGCCCGCGGTCGTCGTACCGGCTGATCTCCCGCAGCCGGAACGGGACGGTGTTGGCGAACGGCTCCGGCAGCCGCAGGATCGGGGTCCGCTCCGACAGCGGGGCGGTCAGGTCGACGATCTCGACGGAGCCGTCGGCGACGGCGGCGAGCAGCTGGGCGAGCACGGACATCGTTCCTCCGGCGGCGCGGGGGCTGGGTGGACGCGCGAATCCGTCGAACGTACCGCAGACGGCCGTGTTCGGAGGGTCACCGGACGCAGGCCGCGGGCCTTTGTGCCGCGACGCCATGTCCGCCGCCGGATTTCGTCGCACCGCACCATGGACGCGGCGGCGCGGGGCGCCCACCATCGGGGCGGAACCCCGGCCGAACCCGCCCCCCACGGAGGTCCGATGCGCCGCAGGCCCTGGACGCTCGCACTCGCCGCAGCCGCCGCCACCGCCGCCCTCGCCGCTCCCCCGGCGCACGCCGCTCCCCCGGCGCCCGCGCCGCCGCCCGCGCCGTCCGCCCGCGTCACCGAGGCGGCGCGCGGCTTCGACCCGCTGCTCCCCTCGTCCGACCCCGTCGGCCTGCACGAGGCCCACCGGCCGCTCAAGGTCACCTACACCTACGAAGGCCGCGAGCACACCCTCGACGACTACCTCGCCCGCACCGGGACGCAGGGATTCGTCGTCCTGGACCGCGACGACGTCGTCTTCGAGCGCTACGCCGCCGCCGACCGCGGCACCCTGTTCCAGTCGTGGTCGATGGCGAAGTCGTTCACCTCGGCGGCGGTCGGCATCGCGCTCGGCGAGGGCCTCATCGACTCGATCGACGACCCGGTCACCCGGTACGTCCCGGAGCTGAAGGGGTCGGGGTACGACGGCGTCTCGCTGCGGGACCTGCTGCGGATGTCGTCGGGCATCCAGTGGGCGGAGACCTACGACGTGCCGTTCGTCCACGTCGCCGCGAGCCTCGGACACCCGCTGACCGAGCTGGCCAAGCAGCGCAGGCGCGGATGGCAGCCCGGGACGAGGTTCGAGTACACGAGCATGAACTCGTTCGTCCTCTCCTGGGTGGTGGCCAAGGCGACCGGCGTCCCCTACCACTCCTACGTCCAGCGGAAGATCTGGGGCCCGGCCGGAATGGCCTCCAAGGCGTACCTGGGCAACGACTCCAACGGCAACAGCATGGGGTACTGCTGCTACTACGCCACCGACCGCGACTTCGCGAGGTTCGGCCTGCTGTACCTGAACGGCGGCAGGGCGAACGGGCGCCAGGTCGTCCCCGCCTCCTGGGTGGCGGAGTCGACGCGGCCGTCCGCCCCGTTCAACCAGGGGTACGGCCTGCAGTGGTGGCTCGGCGAGGACGGCGACTTCTCCGCCAACGGCCTCGGCGGCCAGCTCATCTGGGTCTCGCCCCGGTACGGCGTCGTCATCGTGAAGTCGACGCTGGGGACCGTCCTCGCCGGGGAGGAGACCGACGCCGCCTTCGAGGCGGTCGCCGCCGAGGTCGCGCGGACCCGCACGGCCCGCCCGGCCCTGGCGGGCTGACCGCCGTCCGGCCGGGGGAACATTCCGGACGCGCCAGAGGTTGGCGTTCCCTAAGGGTGATCCGGATCATCGAAGGGGACCGTATGGCGACGGAACCGGCACGCAGGGGACGCAGGCTCCACCGGGGGACGGTGCTGCGCACCGAGCGCCTCACACCGCACATGATCCGCGTGGTCCTCGGCGGCGACGGGCTCTCGGAGTTCGGCGCGGGCGAGTTCACCGACCACTACGTGAAGCTGCTGTTCCCCCGGCCGGGCGTCGCCTACCCCGAGCCCTTCGACATGGAGCGGGTCCGCGCCGAGATGCCGCGCGAGCAGTGGCCGAGCACCCGCACCTACACCGTCCGCGCGTGGGACGCCGGGGCGCGCGAGCTGACGATCGACTTCGTCCACCACGGCGACAAGGGCCTCGCCGGTCCGTGGGCGGCGAGCGCCCGGCCGGGCGAGGAGATCTGCTTCACCGGGCCGGGCGGCGCCTACGCGCCCCGCGCGGACGCCGGCTGGCACCTGCTCGCCGGCGACGAGAGCGCCCTGCCCGCGATCGCCGCCTCGCTGGAGCGCGTCCCGGAGGGCGCCCCCGTCCGCGCGTTCGTCGAGGTCGCCGGGCCCGAGGAGGAGCAGGACCTGCGCACGCCCGGCGACGCGGAGGTCGTCTGGCTGCACCGGGGCGGCGGCCGGGTCGGCGACCTGCTGGTCGAGGCCGTCCAGAAGCTCGACTTCCCGGACGGCGAGGTGCACGCCTTCGTCCACGGCGAGGCCAACCTCGTCAAGGCCCTCCGCCGCCACCTGCGCGTCGAGCGGGGCATCCCCCTCGACCGGCTGTCGATCTCCGGCTACTGGCGGCGCGGCCGCGACGAGGACGGCTGGCAGTCCGGCAAGCGCGACTGGAACCGGCAGGTGGAGCAGGAGGAGGCCGAGGCGCTCGGCTGACCGCCGCCCGGGCTCAGGCGGTGACCTGGGCCTGGTCGTCCAGATCGGGATCGGTGTCGGTGTCGGTGTCGGCGTCGGTGGCGAACCCGGGCAGCCAGCGTTCGGCCTCGGCGCGGAAGGCGCCCTCGGCCTCCAGCTGGCAGAGGACGCCGCCGCAGCCGGACAGGGCGCGGCTGACGGCGAGGTACTGCGGCGGGAGGCGGAGCGCGCGGGCGAGCGCGCCGGGCCGCAGGTCGGAGGCGAGGCCGAGCCCGCGGGCGGTCTGCTCGCGCAGCCACTCGCGCGAGTAGCGGAAGCGCTCCACGGCGAACGGGGCCGCGTGCGGGGCGACGAGGGCGGCGACCTCCTCGGGGTCGACCTCGGCGTCCCCGACGAGGAAGCCCTCCTCGAACAGCGCGTCCACGATGTCGTCGGGGTCCCCGAGGGTGCCGATGCGCGTGAGGCGCCCGATCGACCACTGGAGCTCGGCCGGGACGCGGGCGGCGCCGCCGAAGTCCATGACGCCGAGGCGGCCGTCGTCCAGCAGCCGGAAGTTGCCCGGGTGCGGGTCGATGTGGATCATCTCGCAGCGGACCGGGCCGGACAGCAGGAACCGGAACAGCAGCAGCCCGGCGCGGTCGCGGCTCTCCTGGTCGCCCTCGGCGATCACCTTGGCGAGCGGAGTGCCGCCCAGCCACTCGGTGACCAGCACGTGGCCCGACTGGGCGACGACGGCGGGGACGACGAAGTCGGGGGCGTCGGCGTAGGCCTCGTGGAAGGCGGTCTGGGCGCGGGCCTCGTCGACGTAGTCGAGCTCCTTCTCCAGGCGGCGCTTGAGGTCGGCGACGATCGGCTTGACCTCCACACCGGGGAACAGCGGCGTGACCAGGCGGCTGAGCCGGGAGATCTGGTTGAAGTCGCTCATCAGGGCCTGGGCGGCGCCGGGGTACTGGACCTTGACCGCGACGGTGCGGCCGTCGTGCCAGACGGCCTTGTGGACCTGGCCGATGGACGCCGCGGCGGCCGGGCGGTCGTCGAACTCGGCGAACATCTCCCGCCAGTCCGGCCCGAGGCCCTCGGCGAGGACGCGGTGCGTCGTGGCGGCGGGCATGGGCGGCGCCGCCTCCTGCAGGCGGGTCAGGCTGGCGCGGAACGGGCCGGCGACCTCCTCGGGCAGCCCGGCCTCGAAGATCGACAGCAGCTGCCCGACCTTCATGGCGCCGCCCTTCAGCTCGCCGAGCACGGCGAACAGCTGCTCGGCGGTGCGGCGCTGGACCTCCAGCGCCACGGCCTCGGCGGGGCGGCCGATGGTCCGCTTGCCGAACCCGAGGGCGGTGCGCCCGGCGAACCCGAGCGGGAGGGTCGCCAGCTTCGCGGTCCGCGTCACCGCGCGGCGGGGGATGTCGCTCACGGCCCCTCTTTCGACGATGCGTCCAATGACTTCAGCCTCTCATGGGGAGCAAGGCCGCGAAACGGCCACACCCCGACTACTCTTCAGCGTCCCGCCGCGCCCGGTGATTCCCCGCCGCCCGGGCAGGGGCGCAGCAGCAGCTCCACGACCTCCAGGGCCTGCTCGATCTCCGGCCGGTTCCCGCCCAGGTAGTGCGCGTACATGAAGGAGTCGGCGACCCTGACGATCGCCTGGGCGAGCGTGCGGGTCGGCAGCCGGGTGCGCAGCGCGCCGCGGTCGATCTCCGCCTGCAGCTCCGCGGTCAGCAGCTCGGTGGCGCGGTCCTCGATGGTGCCGGGCATGGTGGCCAGCCTGACGAACAGGCGGGGCTCGCGCTCGGTGAACGCCTTCAGCGGCCCGGCGTCCACCACCGCGCGCATGAACCGGTCGAGCAGGGTGAGGATCCGCTCGGCGCCGGCGCCGCCGACGCCGCGCGCGGCGACCCGGTAGGTGCGCTCGGTCATCTCCCCGAGCAGGGCGCCGAGGAGCTGCTCCCGGCTGCCGACCCACCGGTAGAGGGTGGCGCGCCCGACGCCCAGCTCGGCGGCGAGCGCCGACATGTCGATCGGCTCGCCCCGCAGGTAGTGGGCGGACGCGGCGGCCAGCGCGGCGGCGCGGCCGCCCTGGTGCGAGGGCGAGCGGGTCGCGCCGGACGCCTGGCGGAAGGCGTCGCCGGCGGGAACGGGGCCGCTCATCAGCCCAGCATGGCACAGCCGCCGCACTGCCCATCCCATGACTTGTCGCGTTCGCGCGACTACAGGCGGTTATCGGGGGTAGCTAGCAGGTGTGAACCACAAACACGGGGGCGCCGGACGCAAGGGCCGGCTGCTGATCATCGGTGGAGCGGAGAACCGGGTCTGCGGCTCTGGCCCGCTGGAGACGTTCGTCGAGCTGGCGGGCGACGAGGATGCGCGGATCGTCGTCATCACCACGGCGACGGAGGTGCCCGAGGAGGTCGCCGACGAGTACACCGCCGTGTTCGGGCGGCTCGGCGTCTCCTCGGTGCGCGAACTGCGGCTGCTCGGCCGCGCGGCGGCCGACGACGCGGCCACGCTGCGGGCGCTGGAGACCGCGACCGGGGTGCTGTTCAGCGGCGGCGACCAGTCTCGGATCCGCACCCTGGTCGGCTCGAAGACCAACGAGCTGCTCAAGCGCCGGCTCGGCCAGGAGGGCCTGGTGATCGCCGGCACGAGCGCCGGCGCCACCGCCATGGGCCCCTGGATGATCCTCGGCGGCCGCGGCCACGAGGTCGCCGCGTCCAGCGTGAAGGTCGGCCCGGGGCTCGGCCTGCTCGACAACGTGCTGATCGACATGCACTTCAACGAGCGGGGGCGGCTGCCGCGGCTGATGAGCGGGATAGCGCTGGACACCCGGCTGCTCGGCGTGGGGATCGACGAGGACACGGCGATCGTGGTGGGCGACGGGCGGTTCGAGGTCGTCGGGACGGGCGTGGTCACGGTCGTGGACGCGGGGCAGGCGACGGTCGCCTACGCCGCCTCCGACGACGAGCCGATGGCCATGCTCGACGTGTCGCTGCACCTGCTGCCGGCCGGATGCGCGTTCCAGATGAACGACCGGCTCCCGGCGATCGGCGACATGCGCGGCCCGGAGGAGGGGTAGCGGTGCGGCTCGACCATGTGCGCCGCCTCGGCGGCCCGAACGTCTACCTGTCCCGGCCGGTCGCGATCGCGCGGCTGGACCTGCAGGGCCTGACCGGCCACGAGACCACCGACCACCCCGGCTTCGCCGGGCGGCTCGTCGACGCGCTGCCCGGCCTGGCCGGCCACCACTGCTCGGCGGGCCGCCCTGGCGGGCTGCTGGAGGCGATGGCGCGCGGCACCTACTTCGGCCACGTCACCGAGCACGTCACGCTGGAGCTGTCCGGGCTGATCGGCCGCGAGGTGTTCTTCGGCCGCACCGTGCGCGCGGGCGGCCCCGCCGAGTACGACGTGATCCTGGAGTGCCCGCGCGACGAGCCGTCCGCGAGCCCGGTGGTGGAGCGCCTGATCACGCTGGCGGTGCGGATCGTCAACGGGGCGCTCGCCGGGCGCGTCCCCGACGCCTCCGCCGACCTGGCCGCCGTCGCCGCCGTCCACGAGCAGGAGCGGCTCGGGGTGAGCACGGCGGCGCTGGCGCGCGCGGCGCGCGAGCGGGGCGTGCCGGTGCGCCGGGTCGGGGGGCTCAACCTGCTGAAGCTGGGGTACGGGCGGTACCGCCGGACGGTGTGGGCGGCGATGACCGACGCCACCTCGGCGATCGGGATGGAGGTCGCGGGCGACAAGCGGCTCGCGCACCGCCTGCTCGCCGACGCCGGCCTGCCCGTGCCGGAGGGCCGGGTCGCGGCGTCCCCGGGCGAGGCGCTGGAGGCGCTGCGCGCCGTCGGCGGCCCGGTGGTCGTCAAGCCGCTGGCGGGGCAC
Organism: Spirillospora sp. NPDC049024; assembly: GCF_040649235.1. NCBI lineage: Bacteria > Bacillati > Actinomycetota > Actinomycetes > Streptosporangiales > Thermomonosporaceae > Spirillospora > Spirillospora sp. NPDC049024. The sequence continues at coordinate 50,391 of NZ_JBEZFD010000036.1, read as the reverse complement.
CAGGGCGAGGGCGTCCACATCGAGCTGACCACGCCGCCGGAGGTGGTGGCCGCGTTCGCCTCGGCGGCCGGGGACGGCGGCGAGGTCCTCGTCGAGAGCTACATCCCGGGCAAGGACTACCGGGTGCTGGTCGTCGGCGGCCGGGTCGCGGCGGCGGCCGAGCTGACCGCCGCGTGCGTGACCGGCGACGGGTCGGCCCCGGTGGCGGCGCTGGTGGAGCGGGTCAACGCCGACCCGGCGCGCGGCGAGGGCCACGACCGGCCGCTCACCCGGCTCGTCCTCGGCCCCACCGAGCTGGCGCTGCTGGCGCGGCAGGGGCACGGCCCGGAGTCGGTGCCCGCCGCCGGGGAGCGGGTCTGGCTGCGCCGCAACGCGAACCTGTCCACCGGCGGCACCAGCCGGGACGTCACCGCGGACGTCCACCCGGAGGTCGCCGCGATGTGCGTGCGGGCCGCCGGGGCCGTCGGCATGGACGTGTGCGGCATCGACCTGCGGCTGCCCGACATCGCCTCCCCGCCGCCCGCCGAGCACGGCGCCGCCGGGATCCTGGAGGTCAACGCCGCGCCGGGCCTGCGGATGCACCTGGCGCCGCACGAGGGCGCGGGACGGGACGTCGCGGCCGACATCATCGGCCTGCTGTACCCGGAGGGGACGCCGTCGCGGGTGCCGATCGTGTCGGTGACCGGCACCAACGGCAAGACCACGACCGTCCGGATGATCGCCCACATGCTGGAGCTGGACGGGCGGCGGACCGGCATGACCAGCACCGAGGGCGTCCACGTGGGCGGGCGCCTCGTCCACCGGTCCGACGCGTCCGGGCCGCGCTCGGCGGAGATGGTGCTCGGCGACCGGTCGGTGGAGGCGGCCGTGCTGGAGACCGCGCGGGGCGGCATCGTGCGGCGCGGCCTCGGCTACGACCGCGCCGACGTCGCGGTCGTCACCAACATCACCCGCGACCATCTCGGCGTGGACGACACCGAGTGCCTGGAGGACCTGGTCGACATCAAGTCGCTGGTCGCCGAGGAGATCCGGCGCGGCGGCCACGTGGTCCTCAACGCCGAGGACGAGGCGTCGGCGGGGCTCGCCGAGCGGCCGGGGGTCCGCGAGCGCGACCCGGTGCTGCGCCTGTTCGCGCTGTCCCCCGACGCCCCCGTCCTCGCGGAGCACCTGCGCGGCGGCGGGGTCGGCTACTGCGTGCGGGACGGGTGGCTGACCGAGGCGCGCGGCGACCGCCGGACCCCGATCCTGCCGGCCGCGGAGGTGGCGGGCTCGTTCGGCGGGCACGCCCGGCACGTGATCGCCAACGCGCTCGCCGCGTCGGCCGCCGCCCGCGCCCTCGGCGTCCCGGTGGAGGTCCTGGCGCGGGCGCTGCGCTCGTTCGACCCGCACACCCGCAACCCGGGCCGGGGCTGCGTGTACCAGGTCGGCGCCAACCCGGTCCTGGTCGACTACGCGCACAACCCGGCGGCGGTCGCGGCGGTGGGCGCGTTCGTCGAGCGGCGCTGGGGCGGGCCGGGGGTCGCGGCGGTGACGCTGCCGGGCGACCGCTCCGACGAGCTGGTGGGCGAGACCGCCCGGGCGCTGGCGGGCTCCTTCGACCGCGTCGTCGTCTACGAGGACGAGGACCTGCGGGGGCGCCGCTCGGGCGAGATGACCCGGCTGATCGTCAAGGGGCTGCGGGAGGCCCGCCCGGACGTGCGCCACCACCCGGCGGGCGACCTGAAGGGAGCGCTGACCTCGGCGCTGGACATGGCGGAGCCGGGCGAGCCCGTCCTGCTGCTGTACGAGAAGCTCCAGCCCGTGGTCGAACTGCTCGAGACGCTGGGCGCCGAGCCCGCCGGCTAGCCCGCGGGCCCGTCCATCGGACCGTCCGCCGGCGGCGGGCGCAGCAGCAGGGCGGTGACCGTCAGCAGCGCCAGCACCACGATGCCGTCCAGCCAGTAGTGGTTGGCGGTGCCGACGACGATGGCGACCGTCGCGACCGGGTGCAGGAGCCAGAGCCATCGCCACCGCGTCCGGGACGTGACGATGAGGCCGAGCGCGATGACGGCCGCCCAGCCGATGTGCAGGGACGGCATCGCCGCGTACTGGTTGGCGATCGTGTCGCTCTGCGGCGCCCCGTACACCGACGGCCCGTACCGGGCGGCGGTGTCGATGAGCCCGGTCGCGGGCAGCATGCGCGGCGGCGCCAGCGGCACGAGCAGGTGCAGGACGAGCGCCGCGGCGGTGAGCGCCACGAGGACCCGGCGCACCCACCGGTAGTGGGCGGGCCGCCGCAGGTAGACCCAGAGCAGGAACAGCACGGCCGCCGGGAAGTGCACGCCGGCGTAGTAGGCGTTGGCCGCGTGCACGAGGGTCTGGCTGTGCAGCAGGCCGTGCTGGACGGCGACCTCGTCGGGCAGGCCGAGGACGCGTTCGAGGCGCAGGACGCGGTGGGCGTTGTCGAACGCCTCGCTCACCCGCCCGTCCGCCAGCAGCCGCCCGAGCTTGTAGGCGGCGAACAGCACGATGATCAGCAGCAGCTCGCGGACGGGCCGCGGCCGGCCGCCGGGCCGTCCCCCGGCCGAGCCGGCGGGTCCGGGCCTGCGCAGTCGCGATAAGGCGCCGGCCGGCCGGGGCGGCTGGTCGAGGAGGCTCACTGCGCTGTCCTTCACGGGTCTTCCGCGCCGGCGGGGGCCGGGCGGGGGGGCGGGCTCGCGGACGCCGTCCGGCCGGGCGGCGTCGTCGAGCGGATGCCGAAGCCTCTCACCTTCCGCGTCCGCATGGGGAAGTCCCACCGTAGACCGAACTTGCCTGGTTGGCAAAAATTCAGAGGCTGCCAATTTAGGTGACGTGCCTCTCACCGGGCGCCCCGCCCCCGCGCGGCTAGTCGAGGGGAAGGCCGGTGTAGTTCTCCGCCAGCGAGGTCATGGCCGCCTCCGAGGAGACAACGTAGTCCAGGTGGGAGCGCTGGAGCCGGCGCTCGAAGGCGGTCGCGGCCGGGTCGGCGTGCAGCAGCGTGGTCATCCAGTACGAGAAGTGCTCGGCCCGCCACACCCGCCGCAGGCACGCGTCGGAGTAGCCGTCCAGCAGCGTGTGCGATCCCGAGGCGTACCGGTCGGCGAACGCCCGCGCCAGGACGGTCACGTCCGACACCGCGAGGTTGAGGCCCTTCGCCCCCGTCGGCGGGACGATGTGGCCCGCGTCCCCGGCGAGGAACAGCCGGTCGTGCCGCAGCGGCTCGGCCACGAAGCTGCGCATCGGCGTGATCGACTTGTCGGTGACCGGGCCCTCGCGCAGCCTCCAGCCGTCGTCCGTCGCGAACCGCGCCGCCAGCTCGTCCCAGATCCGGGCGTCGGGCCACGCGGCGATGTCCTCGTCCGGCGGCACCTGGAGGTAGAGGCGGCTGACGTGCGGCGAGCGCAGGCTGTGCAGCGCGAACCCGCGGTCGTGGTTGGCGTAGATCAGCTCGTCGGTGGAGGGCGGGACGTCGGCGAGGATCCCGAGCCAGGCGAAGGGGTAGTCGCGCTCGAACGTCCGCAGCCCCGGGACCGCCGGCCGGCTGACGCCGTGGAACCCGTCGCAGCCGGCGATGTAGTCGCAGTCGAGCGTGCTGGTCCGCCCGCCGCTGCGGAAGACCACGCTCGGCGCCGAGGCGTCCAGGGCGACGACCTCCGCCTCGAAACGCACGTCGCCGCCGTCGGCCAGCCGGCGGGCGACCAGGTCCTTGACGATCTCGGTCTGCGCGTAGACGGTCACGGTCCGGCCGGTGAGCCCGGTCAGCGGGATCCGGTGCCCCGCGCCGCCGAACCGCAGCTCCAGCCCGTGGTGGACGAGGCCCTCGCGGTCGAGCCGCTCCCCCACGCCGCTCTCGCGCAGCACGTCGGTCGTGCCCTGCTCCAGCATCCCGGCCCGCTGCCGATGCTCCACGTAGTCGCGGTCGCGCCTCTCCAGGACGACCGAGTCGATCCCCTGGAGGTGGAGCAGGTGCGACAGCAGCAGTCCCGCGGGGCCTCCGCCGATGATCGCGACCTGGGTACGCATCGATCCTCCTCGTGTGGGTCCGCCCGCATGTTCGCGGACGTCACCGCAGGTTCAAGCGCCGGAATTCCGCTCAACGGAAAAGCTTTCGGAGTGTCCGCTCCAGTGCGCCGCCACGTCCCGGGACAGGGCGCGGACCGCGGTCGTCAGCGGCGGCAGCAGCCGCCGCAGGTCGGCGCTGCGGGTGCTCGACACCAGCGACATCGCCGCGACCACCTCGCCCGCGCCGTCCCGCACGGGGGCGCCGACCGACGACGCGCCGAGCGTCATCTCGTCGCGGGTCACCGCGTAGCCGGAGCGGCGGACCTGCTCGACGCAGCGCCGCAGCTCGGCCGGGTCGGTGATGGAGCGCGCCGCGTACCGGGGCAGCTCGCCGGCCAGGACCTCCTCCCGCACCGCCGGCGGCGCGAACGCCAGCAGCACCTTCCCGACGCCGGTGGTGTGCAGCGGCAGCGTCGCGCCGACCTGGGTCACGACCGGCACCGACCGCGTCCCGCGCAGCCGCTCCACGATCAGCACCCGCGCGTCGCGGAGCACGCCGAGCTGGACGTTGTCGTGGGTGGCCTCGTACAGGTCCTCCATGTGCGGGAGGGCCAGCTCCCGCAGGCCGGTGACCGCCGGGGCCTGGCTGCCGATGCGCCACAGCCGGGTGCCGATGCGGTACGTGCCGTCGGGGACCCGCTCCAGGAACCCCCCGCCGGCCAGCTCCCCGACGAGCCGGTGGCCGGTCGCCAGCGGCAGGCCGGCGCGGCGGCAGATCTCGCTCAGGGTGAGCCGGACGCCGCCCTGCGCGAAGGCGTTGAGGATGGCCATCACCTTGCCCGCCACGCTGACCGGCCGCGCCCGTTCGGCTCCGCCCTCTTTCCCGGTGTCCTCTGCCACGTGGCCCCTCCGCCCAGGCTCACGCCCGTCACCGGTCTTCGCTGAGCACCCGCTGGGCTACGGCGAACGCCGAGTTCGCGGCGGGCACTCCACAATAGATCGCCGTCTGCAGGAGCACCTCCCCGATCTCGTCGGGGGTCAGGCCGTTGCGGAGCGCGGCGCGCACGTGCATGGCCAGCTCGTCCAGGTGGCCGCCCGCGACCATGGCGGTCAGCGTGATGCAGCTGCGGGTCCTGCGGTCGAGGCCGGGGCGGCTCCACACCTCGCCCCACGCGTAGCGGGTGATCAGGTCCTGGAAGTCGGCGGTGAAGTCGTCCTTGCGGGCCTCGGCGCGGTCGACGTGGGCGTCGCCGAGCACCTCGCGCCGCGCCCTCATGCCCCGCTCGTGCCGCTCCTCGTCGGACAGGCGCTCGCTCATCGGCGGGATCCCTTCCATGTGCGGTCCAGGTGCGCGGTGATCGCCTCGGTGACCTCGGCCGGGCGCTCGACGGTCGCCAGGTGCCCGGCGCCCTCGACCACGGTCAGGACGGCGCCGGGGATGCCGGCGGCGAGCCGGTCGGCGTGGCCGCGCGGCGGCGTCGGGCCGTCCTGCGCGCCGGCGAGCACCAGGGTCGGCGCGCGGATCTCTCCGAGGCGCGCGGTCGCGTCGAACGCGGCCAGGGCGTCGCAGCAGCCCGCGTAGCCCTCGGCATCGGTCGCGCGCAGCATCGCCGCGTAGGGCTCCGCGCCGGTGAAGGACGGCGTGAACCAGCGTCCCGGCGCCGTGTCGGCGACCGGGCCGACGCCCTCGCGGCGCACGAGCGCGGCGCGCTCGTGCCAGGCGGCCGGGTCGCCGAAGCGCGGGGAGGTGCAGCACAGGACCAGGCTCGCTACGCGGTCCGGTTCGCGCAGCGCGAGGGCCGTCCCGACCGCGCCGCCGAGCGAGACCCCGGCGTACGCGGCCCGGTCGACGCCGAGGCCGTCCAGCAGCGCGACGACCCCGTCGGCGAGGTCCTCGACGGTGAACGGGCCGCCGGGCGGGGGCGCGCCGCCATGGCCGGGGAGGTCGTAGCGCAGCACGCGCCAGGCGCGGGTCAGCGCGGGCATCTGCGGCAGCCACAGGTCGATGGTGGTGCCGAGGGCCGGGCCGAGGACGACGACGGGCGCGCCGTCCGGCCCGTCGAGGCGGTGCCGGGGTGCGGCGGTCATGTGCGGCTCCTGCGGTACGCGTCGAGGGCCCGGCCGACGAGGGCGGCCGCGGCGCCGGTCCCGGGGTCGTCGCCGAGGACGTCCAGGAGGTCGTCGAGGTCGGCGCGCATCCGCTCGGTGGACACCTCCAGGCCCTCCAGCAGCTCGGCGGCCGTCTCGGCGGCGCCGCCCGTCAGCCGCAGGCACTCGCGCAGCGGCTGCCACTCGGCGTGCCACTCCCCCGCGGGCCGCTCGTGCGGCGCGGCCTGCGCGGCGAGGACCACCTGGACCTGCGCCGGGACCTGCAGGGCGGCGGACCTGACCAGCGCCGACAGCGCCGGGTTGCGCTTGTGCGGCATCGACGACGAGCCGCCCCTTCCCGCGCCCGCCGCCTCGGCGGCCTCGCCGACCTCGCTCTGCGCCAGCAGCCAGACGTCGGTGGCGATCTTGCCGAGGGCGCCGGCGGCCACCGCCAGCGCCGCCGCGAGCCCGGCGACCGGCGTCCGGCGGGTGTGCCACGGCAGGACGGGGCAGGCCAGCCCCGTCTCCCGCGCGTAGGCGGCGACGAGGTCGAGCGCCCGGTCGCCGAAGGCGTCCAGGGTCCCCGCCGGGCCGCCGAGCTGGACGGGCAGCGGCACCGCGGCGAGGCCCTCCCGGGCCTCCAGGCAGCCCATCAGCCAGCCCGCCGCCTTGGCGCCGAACGTCGTCGGCAGCGCCTGCCGGCCGAGCGTGCGGGCGGGCATGGGGGTGTCGCGGTACCGCGCCGCGAGCCCGGCCAGCGCGTCCAGTGCCCGGTCGAGGTGGGCGAGGACGACGCGCCTGGCGCGGGCCGCGACGAGCATGGCGCCGGTGTCGGCGATGTCCTGGCTGGTGGCGCCCTTGTGCACGTGCTCGCCCGCGGGGCCGGCGAGCGCGCGCAGGTCGGCGACCAGCGGCACGACGGGGTTGCCGGAGCCGCGCGCCCGGCGGGCGATGCCGGGCAGGTCGAACCGGTCCGGGTCCGCGGCGGCGGCGGTGATCGCCTCCGCGGCGGGGCCGGGGACGAGGCCGAGCCGGGCCTGCGCGCGGGCGAGCGCCGCCTCCGCGTCGAGCATGGCCGTCAGGTAGGCGAGGTCGCTGGTGGCGGCCTCGGCCTCCGTCCCCGCCCGGACGGGCGACAGCAGCCCCGCGTCCGGCGCCGGGCGGCGCCCCTCCGGGGAGCCGTGCGCGCCGGGCGGCGGCACGTGCTCGTCAGAAGGCAAGGAAGACCGTCTCCCGCTCGCCCTGGAGGCGGACGTCGAACCGGTACTCCCGCTCGCCCTCGCGTTCGGCGACCAGCGTGGCGCGCCGCTCCTCCGGGACGGCGCCGAGCAGCGGGTCGCCGGCACGGGCGGCCTCGTCCTCGGGGAAGTACAGCCGGGTGAAGACCGGTTTGAGCAGGCCGCGGGCGAAGACCAGCACGGCGATGTAGGGCGCGCCGCCGCCCACCGCGCCGGGCTTGACGGTGCTGAACCAGTAGCCCCCGGCGGCGTCGGTGCCGCACCGGCCGAAGCCGGAGAAGCCGTGGCCCTCGCGCACGATGCCGCCGGGGCGCCGGGCGATCTCGCCGTTCTCGTCGGCCTGCCAGATCTCCAGCAGCGCGTCCGGCACCGGCTGCCCCGCGCCGTCCAGGACGCGCCCGCGCACCCGGATCGCGTCGGGACGCCACGGCGGGACCACCTGCGGGCCCGCCTCGTACGGCAGCGCGTACCCGAAGAAGGGGCCGACCGTCTGCGACGGCGTCATGGCCGAGGGCGGGAGGGAGGGCGTGCTCATCAGGCCTCCGTCGGGGTGTCGCCGAGGACGATGTCCCACTGGTAGCCGAGGGCCCACTCCGGTGTGGTGGTGTCCAGGTCGAACCGCGAGACCAGCTTCCGCCGGTCCCGCTCGTCGGGGATCGACTGGAAGATCGGGTCGTGGGCGAACAGCGGGTCGCCGGGGAAGTACATCTGGGTGACGAGCCGCTGGGTGAACGCCGTGCCGAACACCGAGAAGTGGATGTGGGCGGGCCGCCACGCGTTGTGGTGGTTGCCCCACGGGTAGGCGCCCGGCTTGATCGTGACGAACCGGTAGCGGCCGTCGTCGTCGGTGAGGCAGCGCCCGGCGCCGGTGAAGTTGGGGTCGAGCGGCGCCGGGTGGAGATCGCCGAGGTGGTTGTACCGCCCGGCCGCGTTGGCCTGCCACACCTCCACGAGGGCGCCGCGCACCGGGCGGCCCGCGCCGTCGAGGACGCGGCCGGCCACGACGATCCGCTCGCCGAGCGGCTCGCCCGCGTGCTGGACGGTGAGGTCGTGGTCCCGCCGCCCGAGTTCCTGGTGGCCGAAGACCGGGGAGGCCAGCTCGACGCTGTCCGGGCCGAGCTTCGGCATGACCAGGTCCTGCGAGGGGGCGCGGAGCACGGTGCTCTTGTACCCCGGGTACAGGTACGGCGGGTGCGTCATGCCCTCATCCCTTCTGCTCGGCCTTCCCCATTCCCACTCCGCGGGGGGACGTCGCAGCATCCCCGCGGTCTCCACCCTCGCAGCAGGCTCGGCGCGCACCATATCGCGGCTTCCGCCCAGTGGAAGGCGAGGGCAGGGCTCAGAGGGCCTCGGGCAGACCGAACAGCGGGAACAGGCTCGTGTCGAAGAACACCGAGACGTGCGCGACGCCGTCACCGGTAATGGACAGCACCTGCAGCTGGTAGGCGCTGTGCACGCCGTCGGCGTCGCGCTTGTAGAGGCCGAAGGCGGGCTGCCCGTTCGCGGCGGCGGGGACCATCCGGATGTCGCCGGGGCCGGGGCTGCACTGCGCCCTGATGAGCCGGACGGCGTTCTCGGCGCCGACGAACCACTCGGGGAAGGGCGGCATCTCCCAGACGACGTCCTTCTTGAACAGCTCGATCAGGCCGCCGATGTCGGCGTCCTCGAACGCCTTCGCATAGCGCTCCAGGAGGTCGCGCTGCCCGGGGTCGGTCGGCTCGACCAGCTCGTCGCGCAGGGGCGCGTTCTCCTCCAGCTGCGCCCGCGCCCGCTGGAGCGCGCTGTTGACCGCGGCGGTGGAGGTCTCGAGCAGCTCGGCGACCTCGGCGGCCCGCCACTTCAGGACGTCGCGCAGGATCAGCACGACCCGCTGCTTGGCGGGCAGGTGCTGCAGCGCCGCGACGAACGCCAGCCGGGTGCTCTCGCGCGCGGTGACGATCGTCGCCGGGTCGGCGGCGTCCCCGCCGAGCAGGGCGTCGGGGGCGGGCTCCAGCCACGGCACCTCGTCCGAGGCCACCACGGGCCGCTCGGGCTCCTCGCTCGGCGCCCCGAGCCCGGACGGCATGGGCCGGTGGCCGCGCTGGTCGATCGCGGTCAGGCACACGTTGGTGGCGATCCGGTACAGCCAGGTGCGCAGCGACGACCGGCCCTCGAAGCCGTCGTAGGAGCGCCACGCCCGCAGGTAGGTCTCCTGCACGAGGTCCTCGGCGTCGTGGATCGAGCCGAGCATCCGGTAGCAGTGCGCCAGCAGCTCCCGCCGGTAGGGGTCGGCGAGGGCCAGGAAGTCGCGGTCCGTCTCGATGGTGTTCGGCATGGTGGTCGTCACCTCTGCTGGGCGGCATCGCCGTGGCGGCGAGGGCGGCGGGCGCCACCGCCTCCGACCGTAGGCGGGCCCACCGACAGAACACGTGCGTCTCCTCGGATCCTACGCGCGAAGCCCGTGACCATGGCCGGAACCGTGGTCGGAAGACCGCCGCCGCCAGGGTTCGATCACCGTGATGCCCGCGCCGGACATCCCGGCGAGGGCGGCCGGAGCGTCGTCCAGCGCCAGGACGCGGCCCACCAGCAGGTCGGGGCGCAGCGTCCCGGCACGGACCAGCTCCATCATCGGGCCGTAGGCGTGGGCGGCCATCCCGTGGCTGCCGACGATCTCCAGCTCCCAGCCGATCACCCGCTCCATCGGCAGGTCGGCGCGGCCCGCGCCGGGCGGCAGCAGCCCGACCTGGACGTGCCGGCCGCGCCGGCGCAGCGACCCGACCGAGGCGCGCGCCGTGGCGGGGCTGCCGAGCACGTCCAGCGACACGTGGGCGCCGCCGTGGGCGGCCTCGCGCACGGCCTCGCCCACGTCGTCATGGGCGGAGGCGTCGACGACGGCGGCCGCGCCGCACCGGCGCGCCAGCTCCAGCGCCTGCGGCGACACGTCGACGGCCACGACCCGCGCCCCGGCCGCCGCGGCGACCATGACGGCCGACAGCCCGACGCCGCCGCAGCCGTGCACCGCGAGCCACTCGCCCGCGCGCACCCGGCCCTGCGCGAGGACGGCGCGGAACGCCGTGGCGAACCGGCAGCCGAGCGCGGCCGCGGTGGTGCAGGCCATCTCGTCGGGGAGCCGGACCAGGTTCACCTCGGCGGCGTCGATCGCGACGTACTGCGCGAACGACCCCCAGTGGGTGAAGCCGGGCTGGGTCTGGGCCTCGCAGACCTGCTGGTCGCCCGCCGCGCAGGACGCGCAGCGTCCGCAGGCGCACACGAACGGGACGGTCACGCGGTCGCCGGGCCGGAAGCCGGCGACGCCCGCGCCGGCCTCCTCGACCGTGCCCGCCAGCTCGTGCCCGGGGACGTGGGGGAAGGAGCGGATGTCGGGGTCGTGGCCCTGCCAGCCGTGCCAGTCGCTCCGGCAGACGCCCGTGGCCTCGACCCGGATCACCGCGCCACCGGGCGGCACCCGCGGGTCGGGCAGCTCGCGGATCTCCAGGGGGCCGCAGAAGGCGTCGTAGGCGACCGCCTGCACTAGGGCGCCCGCACTAGAACTCGAAGCCGCCGGGGCGGCCGTTCCGGTCGGCGATCAGTCCGGCCAGGGTCGCGACGGCGATCTCGGCGGGGGTCCTGGAGCCGATGTTCAGGCCGATCGGGCGGTGCACGCGGGCGATGTCGGCCGCCGGGACGCCGAGTTCGGTGAGGGCCGGGATGTGCGGGGCGGGATGCCGCGGGTTGCCCATGACGCCGACCCACCGGACGGGCTGGGTCAGCACGTCGCGCAGGACGGGCCCGAGCTCGGGCCGGTGGTGGTCGGTGACGACGACGTCGGCGGTGGCGTCCAGGGGCGGCAGGTCGGCGGTGCCGTCGCGGTCCTTGTCGGGGTCGACGAGGAACGTGCGGTAGCCGAGGTCGGCGGCGTAGCGCAGGAGGTGGTCGGCGACGGGCCCGGCGAACACCGCGACCAGGGTCCGCTCCCCCGTGTCGGGCTGGGCGTCGCCGTGCGCGACGGCGCAGGAGGAGTCGTGCTCGTGCGGTGCGGCCATACCCGAAGTCTGCCCCGCGCGGCGCCGGATGGTCCAGGGGCCACGCCCTCGCCCGCCGGCTCGCCGCGGTCCGCCGGAGATCCGCCGCGAACCGCCGCCGCGCAAACGTGGAACTCGCGCGTAGGAACGGGTATGCCTTCTGTCTAGACTGCTGTCACCCGGCGGCCACAGGAGGGACCGTGATCGCGAGACCGGAGGGCGGGCCCCGCGTCGTGGTGGGGGTGGACGACTCCGCGGGCGCGCGCTGCGCCCTCTCCTGGGCGATCGGCGAGGCGCGGCTGCGCCGGCTGCCGCTGCTGGTCGCGCACGCCGCGCCGCTGCCCCCGCACGTGTCGGCCGCGGGCCAGCTCGGCTGCGGCATCACCGAGGCGCTGCGCGCCTCCGGCGCCGAGCTCGTCGCCCGGCTCCTGGCGGAGGTGTGCGGCGGCCCGCCCGAGGGCGTGGACATGACCGCCCTGGCCCTCGTCGGGGAGCCCGGCGCGACCCTCGTGCGGCTGGCGGGCGACGACGACATCCTGGTCGTCGGGCGCGGGGACCGGGGCCCGTTCTCCCGGCTGCTGCGGCCGTCCGTCCGACTGCACTGCGCCCGCAGGGCCCGCGCGACCCTGGTGTGCGTCCGCCCGCCCGCGTTCGACACGCTGCTGGAGAGCCTGGCGGTGCGGGACGAGTCGCCCGAGAGCGTCCCCGACTCCCGCTTCCGGCGCCTCGGCCGCCGCCTGCGCCTCCCCCTCTGACCGCCCCCGCCGACCGCGCCTCCACCGCTGACCGGGACGGCGCGCATAGGCTCTCCCCATGCGCAAGTACGTGATCATCGGTGCTGCCGGCAGCGGCAAGGGGACGCAGTCGGGGCTGCTCGCGCGCGATCTGGACATCGTCCACATCAGCGTCGGCGACATCTTCCGCTGGCACGTCAAGAACCACACCAAGCTCGGCGCGCAGGTGCGGCGCATCATGGCGGCCGGCGAGCTGGTCGGCGACGACCTCGCGGAGAGCGTCGTGCGGGAGCGGCTGGCCCAGCACGACTGGAACTACGGGTTCGTCATCGACGGGTTCCCGCGCAGCCGGCGGCAGACGGAGTTCTTCCTGGAGAGCTACGACATCGACGGCGTGATCCACCTGGACCTGCCGGACGACGAGGTACGGCGCAGGGTGCTGGCCCGGCGGCTGTGCGCCGAGTGCGGGATGGACTACAACCTGATCGCGGACCGTCCGACGCAGGAGGGGCGCTGCGACGTGTGCGGGGGCAAGCTCGTGCCCCGGGAGGACGACACGGAGGAGGCGCTCACCGAGCGGCTGCGCGACTTCCACGAGAGGACCGACCCGATCCTGGAGCTGTTCGGCCGCAAGGAGTACGTGGTCACCGTCGACGCGCGGCCGGGCATCGAGGAGGTCCAGCGGACGCTCCGCGAGAGGCTCGGCCTGCCGATGCCATGACCCCTCCTCCCGAGCCGGCCCCCCCCGTGGTGGAGCTGGCGGACGAGCGGGCGGCGCGCCGGGGCCTGCGGCTCTTCCTGAAGCGCGACGATCTCGTCCACCCGGAGCTGCCGGGCAACAAGTGGCGCAAGCTCCGGCACAACATCGGGCCCGCGCGCGAGCACGGGACCCTCCTGACCTTCGGCGGCGCCTACTCCAACCACATCCGCGCCGTGGCGGCGGCGGGCGGGATCCACGGGTTCGCGACCATCGGCGTGATCCGCGGGGAGGAGCACCTGCCGCTGAACGCCTCGCTCGCGCACGCCGAGCGCATGGGCATGCGCCTCACCTACATGGACCGCACCACCTACCGGCGCAAGCACGAGCCCGATGTCGTCGAGGCCCTGCGCGAGCGGTGGGGCGACTTCTACCTCCTGCCCGAGGGCGGGAGCAACCCGCTCGCCCTCCGGGGCTGCGCCGAGCTGGGCGCGGAGGTCCCGGGGTTCGACGTGGTGTGCTGCCCGTGCGGGACGGGAGGCACGCTCGCCGGGCTCGCCGCCGGCCTGGCCCCGCGCCAGCGCGCCGTCGGGTTCGCGGTGCTCAAGGGCGGCTTCATGACCGCGGAGGTGGAGCGCCTCCAGCACGAGGCCTACGGCGGGCGGCGGGGGGACTGGAGCGTCGAGGACGGCTTCCACTTCGGCGGCTACGCGCGGACGACCCCGGAGCTGGACGCCTTCGCCGACGACTTCGCCCGCCGGCACGGGGTCGTCCTCGACCGGATCTACACGGCCAAGATGATGTTCGGCGTCCTCGCGCTGGCCGAGCGCGGCGCGTTCCCGGAGGGCGCCCGGATCCTGGCGGTCATCACCGGCTAGGCGGACGGCCCCGCGTCCGGGGCGGGGCCGTCCGTCCCGGCGTCAGGCCGGAGGCAGGTCCACCAGCTCGGCGAGGGCCGCGCGGTGCCGGTCGGGGGTGCCGAGCGCGATGGAGTCGGCCTTGGCGCGCTTCAGGTAGAGGTGCGCCGGGTGCTCCCAGGTGAAGCCGATGCCGCCGTGCATCTGCACGCACTCCTCGGCGGCCTTGACGGCGACCGCCGAGCAGTGCGCCTGCGCCACGGCGACCGCGACCGGCGCGTCCGCGTCGTCCGCGGCGACGCAGGACGCGGCGTGGCGGGCGACCGCGCGGGCCTGGGTGATCGAGGTCCACAGGTCCGCGAGCCGGTGCTTGAGGCCCTGGTAGGAGCCGACCGGGCGACCGAACTGGTAGCGCGTCCTCACGTAGGCGACGGTGTCGTCCAGGCAGCGCTCGGCGAGCCCGAGCTGCTCGGACGCCAGCATCGCGGCGCCGGTCCGCAGCGCGGCGGTGACGGCGCCGGTCCCCTCGGCGACGCGCCGCGCCGGGGCGCCGGAGAAGGCGAGGTCGGCGAGCCGGCGGGTCATGTCGAGCGAGGTGGCGGCGGTGCGGCGGGCGTCGGCGGCGTCCACCGCGTACAGGCCGTCGCCGGCCGGGACGAGGAGCACCTCGGCGGCCATGCCGTCGGCGACGCTGGCGACCTCGCCGGTCAGCGCGCCGCCGGCGACCCGGACCGTCGCGGGGACGTCGCCCGGCGCGGCGCTGAACGGCACCGCCAGGACCGCGACGGCCTCCCCGGCGGCCAGCCGCGCGAGCAGCTCCCGCTCCCCGGCGGCCTGCAGCGCCGCCGTGGCGATCACGGCGCTGGTCAGGAACGGGACGGGCGCGGCGGCCCGGCCGAGCTCCTCCATCACGACGGCGGTCTCGCGCCAGGTGGCGCCGGCGCCGCCGAGCTCCTCGGGGACCGGCAGGCCCGCGCAGCCGAGCCCGCCGGCGACGGCCCGCCACAGCGGCGCGTCGTAGGGCTCGTCCTTCTCGACGCCGGCGAGGACGGAGGTCCAGGGCGCCTTGTCGTCCAGCACCTGCCGGACGCTCGCGCGCAGGTCGTTCTCGATCTCCCCGTACAGCAGGTCGCTCATCTGGGCAGGTCCTTCCAGGCCACGTCCTTGTCGACGCGGATCTCGCCGGGCAGGCCGAGGACGCGCTCGGCGATGATGTTGCGCAGGATCTCCGAGGTGCCGCCCTCGATGGAGTTGCCCTTGGCGCGCAGGTAGCGGTAGCCGGGCGAGCGGCGGGTGAAGTCGACCTCGGTGGGGCGGCGCATCGTCCAGTCGTCGTAGCGCAGGCCCTCCTCGCCGAGCAGCTCCAGCTCCAGGCCGGACACCTCCTGGTTGAGCTTGGCGAAGGCCAGCTTCGCGCCCGACCCCTCGGGGCCGGGCTGCCCGGCGGTGAGCTGCTGGCGCAGCCGCTCCCCGGTGAGCCGGGCGGCCTCGGTCTCCACCCACGCGCGCAGCAGGGCGTCGTGCAGGCCGGGGGTGCGCAGTTCGGGGCGGTCCCGCCAGAGCGCGGCGACGACGCCGATCATGCCGCTCTCGCGCGGCATGGCCTGGCCGCCGATCGCGACGCGCTCGTTCATCAGCGTCGTGGTGGAGACCTGCCAGCCCTGCCCGACCTCGCCGAGCCGGTGCTCGTCGGGGATCCGGACGTCGGTGAGGAAGACCTCGTTGAACTCGGCCTCGCCGGTGATCTGCCGCAGCGGCCGGACCTCGACGCCCGGCGCGGTCATGTCGCAGACGAAGTAGGTCATGCCGCGGTGCTTGGGGACGTCCGGGTCGGTGCGGGTGACGAGGATCGCCCAGCGCGCCTCGTGCGCCATGGACGTCCACACCTTCTGGCCGTTGACCGTCCAGGCGTCGCCGTCGCGGACCGCGCGGGTGCCGAGCGCGGCGAGGTCGGAGCCGGCGCCGGGCTCGCTGAACAGCTGGCACCACAGCTCCTCGCCCGTCCACAGCGGACGCAGGAAGCGGCGCTTCTGCTCCTCGGTGCCGAAGGCGAGGATCGTCGGGGCGGCCATGCCGAGCCCGATGCCGTTGCGCTCGGGGTGGTTGGTGGGGGCGCCGGCCTCGGCGAAGGCGCGGTCGACGGCGGGCTGCAGGTGCCGCGGCGCGCCGAGCCCGCCGAGCCCCACGGGGTAGTGGACCCAGGCGAGCCCGGCGTCGAACCGGGCCCGCAGGAACTCCAGCGGCTCGGTCGCCGAGGGGTCGTGGCCGGCGAGGAACTCGCCGACCAGCCGGCTCAGTTCGCCGGCGTCGGGCGGTGCTGTGCTCACGGGGACTCCGCGCGGGGCGTGGGTGGCGGCGGCCACCCGGAACGGCACATACCAACCGGTCGGTATGGCGAGTCCACCCTAGGAACGGCCGGGACGGCCAGTCAACCGCCCGTTCCCGGCGGTTCCGGACGACTCTGCCCGGCACGGCCGGTCCGCACCGGGTCCCGCTCGGCCGTCCCCCGGCTCAGCCGTCCCGCATCGCCCGCGCGAAGCCCGGATGGTCGTGGTAGTCGCGGGTCTCGGCGATGAGCCCGTCGCGCACCCGCAGCACCTGGATGTTGGCCACGCGGAACGCGCGGCCCGGGGGGACCACGCGGCCGTCGTAGCCGAACTCCGCGACGATCACCTCGGGGTCGGCGGTCTCATGCACCACCACGTCGCGGGCGCGCAGTTCGAGGGGCCCGCGCGCGGCGGCGCGGAAGTGCCGGTCTATCTCTGCGCGCCCCTCCAGGCGCGGCGGCGCGGGCGGGAGGGCGAACGGCTGCTCGACGACCGCGTCCTCGGCGTAGAGGGCCGCGAGTTCGTCCCAGCGCCCGGCCGAGATGCCCGCGCTGAGCCGCGCGAACACCTCGCGGGGGGTCGGGGCGCCCGGAGGCGTCACGCCATCGCCTCCTCGAACGCGCGGTGGTGGGCGTAGTCGCGGGACTCCACGATGTGCCCGTCGCGCACCCGCAGGACGAAGATGTTCGGCACGACGAACTCCCGCCCGTTCTCGGTGTTGCGGCCCGCGTACTCGAACTCCGCGATGATCACCTCGGGGTCGGCGGTCTGGTGCACGACGACGTTGCGCGCCTGCATCTCCACCGGCAGCGTCTCCAGCCGGGCGAAGTGCCGGCGCAGCGCCTCGCGGCCCTCCAGGCGCGAGGCCGGGTGGGCGAACGGGTGCACGACCACCGCGTCCTTCGCGTAGAGCTGCGGCAGCCCCTCCGGCCGCCGCGCGATGATCCCGTCGATCAGCCGCTGGAAGACGGCCCGGGGGCTGGCGAACTCTGACATGCGATCTCCCCTACAATCGGAGTACGTGCTCCGGATGAGAAAATACGGAGCCGGTACTCCACTTGTCAACGGAAGGCCGCGATGACTGCACCCGCCTCCGGCAGACCGCTGCGCGCCGACGCCCTGCGCAATCGCGCCAAGGTCCTCGCCGCGGCCGAGGAGGTCTTCGCCGTCCAGGGGACCTCCGCCCCCACCGAGGAGGTGGCGCGCAAGGCGGGCGTCGGCATCGGCACGGTGTTCCGGCACTTCCCCACCAAGGAGTCGCTTCTGGAGGCCGTGCTCGTCGCGCTGCTGGAGCGGCTGGCGGCCGAGGCGCGGGAGCTGCGGTCCGCGGCCGACCCGGGTGCCGCGTTCTTCGGCTTCTTCTCCCGGGTGGTCTCGCAGGCGGCGACCAAGCAGGCCGTCACCGAGGCGCTGGCCGAGGCCGGCGTCGACGCCCGGGAGGCCACCGGGCGCGCCGGGCCGGGCCTGAAGGCCGCCATCGGGGTCCTCCTCGAACGGGCGCAGGACGCCGGCGCCGTCAGGGCCGACGTCGGCCCCGGCGAGGTCATGGCGCTGCTGGCCGGCATGTCCTATGCCGCCGGACGCGCCGGGGCCCGCGACGACGTCCTCCGCATCGCCTTCGACGGGCTGCGCCCGCGGGAGTGCCGGGACCGGGCGGCCGAGCGGGCGTAGGGGCCGCCCGGCCGTCGGCTACGGTTCCGCCAGCTCGGCGGGGAGGTCGGCCTCGTGGAGCACGGTCAGCGTGGTGACGGCGCGGGTCAGCACCACGTACAGGCGGGCGAGGCCGCGCGTCTCGGCGGCGGCGATGGCGGCGGGCTCGGCGACGACCACGTGGTCGTACTCCAGGCCCTTGGCCAGGGTCGCGGGCACCACCAGCAGCCGTCCGGTGCCCTCGGACTCGGGCCCGAGGACCTCGTGCTCCAGCCCGGCGGCCGCCAGCGCCGCCGCGTGCTCGTCCGCCCGCGCGTCCGGGACGATCAGGCCGACCGAGCCGGGGCGGGCGAGGGCGGCGCGCGCGGCCTCGGCCGCCCCGGCGACGACGTCGGGGACGCGCCGCACGGTGAGCGCCCCCGCGCCGGGGCGCAGCGAGCGCGGCCGCTCCAGGTCGGGCGCGATGTGCGGGAGCAGGCGGGCGGCGAAGTCGAGGACGGTCCCCGGAACGCGGAACCCGAGGGTGAGCTCGGTGACCTCCCCGTCCTGCCCGAGGTGGGTGAGGACCTCCTTCCACGAGCGCGCCGACCACGCGGTCGTGCCCTGCGCGAGGTCGCCGAGGACGGTCGCCGAGCCCGTCGCGCAGCGGCGGCCCAGCGCCCGCAGCTGCATGGCGGACAGGTCCTGCGCCTCGTCCACCACCAGGTGGCCGAGCGAGGCGGTGCGCTCGATGAGGTCGTTCAGCTCGTCCAGGAGGGCCCGGTCGGCGGCGGTCCACTTGGCGGAGCGGTGCGAGCGGGCGGCCTTGGCCCGCAGGAGGACGGCCTGCTCGTCCTCGTCCAGCACCCCCTTCGCGGCCCTGCGCAGCAGGTCGGCGTCCGACAGCAGCCGGTGCAGGACCTGCTCGGGGGTCACCTTCGGCCACACCGCGTCGAGGACCTGCTTGACCGGCCTGCTCCGCGCGACCTGGTCCTGGACGCGGTCGTCGGGGGCCTCGCCGCGCCGCTCCATCCGCACGAGGACCTGGTGCGCGAGGCGCTGCGCGAACGCGGCCCGGCCCGCGCCGTAGCGGGTCGTCCCGCGCAGCGCGGCGGCCGTCTCGCGGATCTCGTGGTCGGCGAGCCGGTAGCGCGCCGCGCCCCGGGTGACGACGAGCCCCTCCTCCGGTTTGCGGACGTGCAGCCACAGCGCCTTGCGAAGCACGTCGGCCATCCGGGCGTCGCCCTTGAGGGCGGCCGCGTCCGCGGGCTCGCCGGCCAGCGGCGGGCCGAGCAGGTCGTCGATGGTGGCCTGCTCGACCCGGACCTCGCCGAGCGCGGGCAGCACCGCCGCGATGTAGGCGAGGAACGCGCGGTTCGGCCCGACGATGAGGACGCCGGACCGCGACAGCCGCTCCCGGTGCGTGAACAGCAGGTAGGCGGCGCGGTGCAGCCCGACGGCCGTCTTGCCGGTGCCGGGCGCGCCCTGGACGCAGACGCTGCGGGGCAGGTCGGCGCGGACGATCACGTCCTGCTCGGGCTGGATGGTGGCGACGATGTCGCGCATCGGGCCGGTCCGGGGGCGCTCGATCTCCTCGGTCAGGATCCGGGACGGGCCCGTACCCGGCGGCGTGCCGCCGCCGTCGAGGGGCTCGTCCTCGAACGCGGTCAGCTCGCCGGCCCGGAAGCCGAAGCGCCGCCGCAGCCGCCAGCCCATCGGGTCCGCCGGTCCGGCCTGGTAGAAGGCCCGCGACACGGGGGCCCGCCAGTCCAGGACGAGGGGCCGCCCCTCGTCGCCGTCGTGGACGTGCCGCCGCCCCACGTACATCACGGCGGGAAGGTCGGGGCCGGCCTCGCCGCCGCGGTCCATCCGGCCGAAGAACAGCGGGGTCTCGGGGTGGTCGGCGAGCGCTCTGACCCGCTGGTCGAGGAGCGACTCGAGGAACTGCCTGGAGACCCAGTCGGCGGCGACGTCGGCGCTGAGGCCTTCGGCGTGCTCGCGCATCCGGCGCAGCGCGGCGCGGGACTCGGCGAGGTGGGCGCGTTCGGCTGCGAGGACCGCGGTTTCGGAAGGGTCGGCGGGCTCGGCGGGCATGCGGACAGACCTCCGGCTGCGAGGGTGGTGGGGGCGAAACCCACGACCTTACCGATCCGGAGCGGGCGGCGCCGGACATTTCGCGGAACACGCTTCCGGGGGCGGCGGCGCTGCGCCTTGCCGGTGGGCGCGGGGTGTGTGACGTTGGTACGCATGGCGACTCTCACCGGACGGTCCGCTTTGGTCACGGGAGCCTCGTCGGGCATCGGCGCCGTGGTGGCGGAGGCGCTCGCCGCCGCCGGGGCACGGGTCGGGCTGGTGGCGCGGCGCAAGGACAGGCTCTCGGAGGTGCTGTCCCGGTGCCGCGAGCACGCCCCGGAGTCGGCGATGTGGGCGGCCGACCTCGCCGACCTCGACGCGGTCGCCGACCTCGCCGCGGAGGCCGAGCGCGAGCTCGGCGGCGTCGACGTGCTGGTCAACAACGCGGGGATGCCGAAGCGGCGCCGCGTCCAGGACCTTTCGGCCGCCGACGCCGACGAGGTGATGCGGCTCAACTACCTGTCCCCCGTGCGGCTCACGCTGGCGCTGCTGCCCGGCATGCTCGCGCGCGGCGGCGGGCACCTGGTGGCGGTCGGCTCGGTCGCGGCGCGGCTCGGCCCGCCGCACGAGGCGGCCTACTCCGCGTCCAAGGCCGCGCTCACGGCGTTCTGGGAGAGCATGGCGGTCGACCTGGACGGCACGGGCGTGGGGGTCCACGTGATCCAGCCCGCGCTCGTCGCCGGGACGGAGCTGTTCACCCTCCCCGGCAACGAGCCGCCGCTCAGCGACGTGTCGGACGCCCTGCCGCCGCGGGAGGTGGCCGCGGCCGTGCTGGAGGTCCTGGAGAGCGGGCGGTTCGAGCGGTACGTGCCCGACTGGTTCGGCGAGATGGCCTCCGGCAAGGCCGCCGACGTCGAGGCGTTCGTCGCCGGGGTCAAGGAGTGGACCCGCGACCGCCTGGCGACGCGCCCGTCCGGACCCGCGGCGCCCTGACCCTCCGCGGTGCGTTGCCGCCGCCCGCGCTCCCTCAGTAGGGTGTGGCCTCCCAGTGATCCACATCACACGAGGCGCGAGGGGGCGGGTGCCATGGCCGCTGCGCGGGGCCTGCGGGTGCGCGACGTGACGGTCCGCTTCGGGCGGCTGACGGCGGTCGACGCGGCGGGGCTCACCGTCCCGCCCGGCGCGGTCACCGGCCTCGCCGGCCCGAGCGGCGCGGGCAAGACGACGCTCTGCGACGTGATCACGGGGCTGCGGCGCCCGGCGGCGGGGAGCGTGCTTCTCGACGGCGCCGACCTGACGCGCAGCGCGGCGCGGGAGCGGGCCCGGCGCGGCATCGCCCGCACCTTCCAGCGGACGGGCGCGGCGGGCGCGGCGACCGTGCGCGAGAGCGTCCAGGCCGCCGCGGCCAGGCACGCGATGACGCGGGAGCACCCGGGACGCACGGCGCGGGACCGGTGGCGGCGCCGCTGGGACGCGCGCCGCGGCGCGGGCGCCGTCTCCGCCGCCCTCCTCGCCCGCCTCGGCATCGACGACCATGCGGACACGCCCGTCCGCGACGCGCCGCCCGGCGTCGCCGGGCTGGTGGACCTGGCGCGGGCACTCGCCGCCGAACCGGCCGTGCTCGTCCTGGACGAGCCGTGGGCGGGCCTTCCGGTGCGGCACGCGCGGGCGCTGGAGGTCCTGCTCCGGGACCTGGCCGAGGAGGGGCTGGCGGTGCTGGTCGTCGAGGACGAGATCGAGGCCCTGCTCGGGGTGTGCGACGTCCTGCACGTGCTCGACGGCGGCAGGATGATCGCGGCCGGCCCCCCGGCGGAGGTGCGGGCCGATCCCCGGGTGCGCGACGCCTACCGCGCCGGCCCGGCCCTCACCACGTGTCGATCCACGGGCGGGGACGGTCGTCGGCCGGCGGTGCGGCGGCCAGCACTGCGGTGATCCACCGCCGCGTCTCGGCCGGGTCGATGACGTCGTCCAGTTCGAACACCGTGGCGGCGTGGAGCGCCTTGCCGTACTCGTAGGCGGCGGCGACCATCTGCTCGAACATCGCCTGCGGGTCCTCGGCGGCTTCCAGTTCCTTGCGGAACCCGAGCCGGACGGCGCCCTCCAGCCCCATGCCGCCGATCTCGCCGGTGGGCCAGGCGAGGGTCGCGAGCGGCGCCTTGAACCCTCCGCCCGCCATGGCCTGCGCGCCGAGCCCGTACCCCTTGCGGAGGACGACCGTGACGATCGGGACGCGCAGGTTGGCGCCGATGACGAACAGGCGGCTGAAGTGCCGGACGGTGGCGGTGCGCTCGGCGTCCGGGCCGACCATGAAGCCCGGGGTGTCGCACAGCGACACGACCGGCAGGCCGTGCG
The DNA here is from genome assembly GCF_040649235.1 of Spirillospora sp. NPDC049024. Classification (NCBI taxonomy): domain Bacteria; kingdom Bacillati; phylum Actinomycetota; class Actinomycetes; order Streptosporangiales; family Thermomonosporaceae; genus Spirillospora; species Spirillospora sp. NPDC049024. The sequence continues at coordinate 28,393 of NZ_JBEZFD010000036.1, read as the reverse complement.
CGTCGCACAGCTGCAGGAACCGGGCGGCCTTGTCGGCGGCGTCGCGGTCGATGGCGCCGCCGAGGTGCGCCGGGTTGCTGGCGATCAGGCCCAGCGGGCGGCCCTCGATCCGCACCAGCGCGGTGATGATCCCGACGCCGAACGCCCGGCGCAGCTCCAGCACCGACCCGGTGTCGGCGAGGTGGGCGACGGCGCGGCGGACGTCGTAGGCGCGCATCCGGTTCTCCGGGACGACGTGCCGCAGGATCCGCTGGTCGTCGCAGGTCCAGTCGTCCACCGGGCCCCGGAAGTAGGACAGGTAGCGGCGGGCCGCCCGGACCGCCTCGGCCTCGTCGTCCACCACGATGTCGATGACGCCGTTCGGTTCCTGGTCGCCGACCGGGCCGATCTCCTCGGGCGTGAAGACGCCGAGGCCGCCGCCCTCGATCATGGCGGGGCCGCCCATGCCGATGTTGGCGTCGCGGGTGGCGACGATGACGTCGCAGCAGCCGAGCAGGGCCGCGTTGCCCGCGAAGCAGCGGCCGCTCGCGATGCCCACCGACGGGACGGCGCCGCTGAGCCGCCCCATCGCGTGGAACGTCGTCACGTCCAGGCCGGAGACGGCGGTGGTGTCGGTGTCGCCGGGGCGTCCCCCGCCGCCCTCGGCGAACAGCACCAGCGGCAGGCGGCGGCGGTGGGCGATGTCGAGCATCCGGTCGGTCTTGCGGTGGTTCTGGTGGCCCTGCGTCCCGGCGAGGACCGTGTAGTCGTAGGACATGACGACCGCCTGCGCGCCGTCGACGTCCCCGATGCCGCAGACCATGCCGTCGGCGGGGGTGCGCTCGATGAGGTCGTCCAGGGAGCGGCGCTGCCGCTGCGCGGCGATGGCGAGGGCGCCGTACTCGACGAACGTGCCGGGGTCGCACAGGTCGCCGATGTTCTCCCGCGCGGTGCGGCGGCCGCGCGCGTGCCGCTTGGCGACCGCCTCGGGGCGGGCGGCGTCGAGCCCGGTCTCGTGGCGGCGCAGCGTCTCGGCAAGGTCGGCGCGGATGAGGTCCAGGTCGGCCGCCTCGTCCTCGGCGGCGTGGTCGCCGCCCGCCTCGGCGGGCTCGGTGAACAGCAGCGGGGCGCCCTCGGCGACGGTCTCGCCGGGCGCGGCGGCCAGGGCCCGGACGATGCCCGCCTCCCCCGCGCGGACGACGTGCTCCATCTTCATGGCCTCGAGGACCAGCACCGGCGCGCCCGCCCGGACGAGGTCGCCTTCGGACACCTCCACGCTCACGACCGTCCCCTGCATCGGCGCGGGGACGGCGACGGTGCCGGGCGGCGCGTCCGGGGCGGCCTGCGCCTGGGGCGCTCCGGCGGCCGGGGCCGTCTCGACGTAGTACCGGCGGTGCTCGCTCTCCAGCAGCTCGGCCAGGTGGTCGGCGACGAAGGACGTGCGGGCCCCGCCGGCGGTGAACCCGGGGTGGCGCAGCACGCCCTGCAGCAGCGGGATGCTCGTGGCGACGCCCGCGATCTCGAACTCGCCGAGCGCGCCGTGGGCGCGGGCGGCGGCCGAGGGCAGGTCCTCGGCGCGGGCGATGACCTTGGCGAGCAGCGGGTCGTAGCGCGGGCTGGTGCGGTAGCCGGCGTACCCGTGGGTGTCGACGCGCACGCCGGGACCGGACGGCGGCGCGAACGCGGTGAGCGTTCCGGCGCTCGGGCGCGGCGTCCCGTCCGCGGCGATCGTCTCGGCGTTGACGCGCACCTGGACGGCGCAGCCGGCCGCCGGCGGCGGCGCGGCCAGGCCCACCCCGGCGAGGTCCTCCCCCATCGCCAGCCTGATCTGCGCCTTCACCAGGTCGACGCCGGTGATCTCCTCGGTGACGGTGTGCTCGACCTGGAGCCTCGGGTTGGCCTCCAGGAACCAGAACTCCTCGCCGTCGACGAGGAACTCGAAGGTGCCGAGCCCGGCGTAGCGGACCCGGGCCGCGAGGCGCAGCGCGGCGTCCAGCAGCGCGTCCCTGACGGCGCCGGGCAGCGCCGGCGCGGGGGCGATCTCGATCAGCTTCTGGTGGCGGCGCTGGACGCTGCAGTCGCGCTCCCACAGGTGGGTGACGGCGCCGGACCCGTCGCCCGCGACCTGGACCTCGATGTGGCGCGCGCTCGGCACGTACTTCTCGGCGTACAGCTCCCCGCTGCCGAAGGAGGCGAGCGCCTCCGACCGGCACCGCTCGTAGGCGTCCGCCACGGCCGCGGGATCGGTGACGACGCGCATGCCGCGCCCGCCGCCGCCCGCGAGCGCCTTGAGCACGACGGCGCCGTGCTCGCGGGCGAACGCCTCCGCGCCGGCGGGGCTCACGGCGCCGGGCGTGCCGGGGGCCACGGGGACGCCCGCCTCCCGTGCCAGGCCGCGCGACGCGGTCTTGTCGCCGAACAGCTCCAGCAGTTCCGGCGGCGGCCCGACGAAGGTGAGCCCGGCCGCGGCGCAGCCGGCGGCGAAGCCCGCGTTCTCGCTCAGGAAGCCGTAGCCGGGGTGGACGGCGGTGGCGCCGGCGTCCTTGGCGGCGGCGATGAGCGCGTCGGCGTCGAGGTATCCCGCGGCGCCCTCGCCGGGCAGGACGCGCGTCTCGTCGGCGCGCCTGGTGTGCGGTGAGGCCGCGTCGTCGCGGGTGCGCACGGCGACCGTCCGCAGCCCCAGCTCGGCCGCGGCCCGGACGACCCGCAGCGCGACCTCTCCCCGGTTGGCCACAAGGATCCCGCCCACCCGGCCTCCTCACCTCGCCTGAGCCGGTCGGCCCTCACTCTAGAGAGCGGGGCGCGGGGGGCCGCGCCCGGATGCCCCGGCGCGGGCGGACGACGGGATCGGGGCCTGTTCCCCACCGTGTTCCAAGCGGACATAATGGCGGGTCACGACCTGGGAGGCCGCGGGGAGGCGACCCGCCGCGGGACGAGGGGGGCCGATGCCGGAACGGCGCCGGAGGACCGTGCGCGACCTGCGCCGCGCCAACCGGTCGGTGCTGCTGCGGCGGCTGTACTTCGACGGGCCGCTCAGCCGCCAGGACCTCGCCCGCGAGACCGGGCTCAGCCCCGCCTCGGTCAGCAACGTGGTGGGCGAACTGATCGGCGCCGGGCTCGTCGTGGAGGCGGGCAGCGTCGAGTCCGACGGCGGCCGGCCGCGGGTGCTGCTGAAGGCCGCGGCCGGGTACGGCCACCTCGTCGGCGTCGACGTCGGCGAGACGCGCGTGGTGGTCGAGCTGTTCGACCTGGCGCTGACCCGGCTCGCCAAGGCCGACCTGCCGCTCGGGGACGGCGGGCACGACGAGCGCGCCGTCGTCCGGCACGTCCTGGACGGCCTGCCGGCGGTGATCGACGGCGCCTCGGTCGACCCGGCGTCCGTCATCGGGGTCGGCGTGGGCGTCCCCGGCGTGGTCGAGCACGGCCCGGAGGCGGTCGTGCACTGCCAGACCATCGGCTGGGACGGCGTGCCGCTGGAGCGGATGCTGCGCGAGGGCACCCGCCTGCCGCTGTTCGTCGACAACGGCGCGACGTCGCTCGGCCAGGCCGAGATGTGGCTCGGCGCCGGGCGCGGGCACCGCGACGCCGTCGTCGTCCTCATCGGCTCCGGGGTCGGCGCCGCCGTGATGATCGACGGCTCGCCGTACCGGGGCGCGGCGGGCAGTGCGGGCGAGTGGGGCCACACGACGTCCCGGGTCGGCGGCGCGCGGTGCCGGTGCGGCTCCCGCGGCTGCCTGGAGGCCTACGTCGGCGCGGCCGCCCTCCGGGAACGGTACCGGGCGGCGGGCGGCCCGGCCGGGACGGGCGAGGAGGCGGCCCTCGCCGCGCTGCTGGCCGACCCGTCCGCGGCGGCGGCCGCCCTGCGCGACGACGTCGCCGAGCACCTCGGCGCGGGCATCGCCGACCTGGTCAACCTGTTCGGCCCGGAGAAGATCATCATCGGCGGCTGGGCCGGGCTGCTGATCGGCGGCCGGATGCTGGACCGGATCACCGCGGCGGCCGCCGCCTACGCGCTGCGGCACCCGTTCGCGCGGACCTCCGTCGACCTGTGCCGCCTCGGGCCCGAGGCGGTCGCCGTCGGCGCGGCCACCCTCCCGCTCGCGCACCTGCTCGACGGCGGCGACCCGGCGGGCGCGCGATGGCCCGGCGGCGGCCCGCGGGGGATAATGGTCTTCTGACCAGCATCCTGGAGGGCGACGACACATGGGCACCGCCGGCCGTTCCGTGCGCGAATCCCTGCTGGACGCCGCGGCAGACCTCCTGGTGGAGCGCGGCTACCGCGCCGTCCGGATGCGCGACGTCGCCGCCGCCGCCGGGGTCAGCCGGCAGACCGTCTACAACGAGTTCGGCGACAAGTGGGGCCTCGCGCAGGCGGTCGTGATCCGCGACAACGAGCGCTACCTCGACGGCATCGACGCCGTGCTGTCCGAGCACGACGACCTGTACTCCGCGGTGGTCGCCGCGGTGGTGTTCTCGCTGGAGACCTCCGCCGACGACCAGCTGAAGAAGGCGGTGCTCACGGGCGCGGGCGGCGACGAGATGCTGCCGCTGCTCACCACGCAGGCGGAGCCGGTGCTGTTCGCCGCCAGCGCCCGCATCGCCGAGCACGCCCTGCGCCAGTGGCCGGATCTGGACCGGGAGGCGCTCACCGAGATCGCCGACGCGGCGGTGCGCCTGACGATGAGCCACATCATGCTGCCGTCCGGGCCACCGGAGGTGTTCGCCCACTTCGTCGCCCGCATGGTGACCCGCTACATGGCCGCCACCGCGCGGCCCCCGGTCCGGGACGGCGGCTGACGGTCAGGGGACGTCGCTCTGGATGTGGACGACCTTGACCGCGGTCATCTCGTCCAGGAGCTCGGGGCCGTAGCCGAACCCGTGGCCGCTGGCGCGGCGCGGGGTGGCGGCGCCGCCGGGAGCGCCGCCGAACACCGCGTTGATCTTCACGGTGCCGGCGTCCAGCGTGCGCCAGGCGGCCTGCGCGTGCGCCATGTCGCGGGTGAGGACGGTCGCGGCGAGGCCGTAGCGGGACCGGCGCGCGGCCTCCAGCGCCTGATCGAACCCGGCCACGGTGCGCACGGGCGCGACGGGGCCGAAGGTCTCCTCCGCCATGACCGCCATGTGGTCGGCGCAGCCGGCGAGCACGGTCGCCGGGTAGAAGGAGCCGGGTCCCCCGGGCAGGCGCGCGCCGGTCAGGGCCCGCGCCCCGTCGGCGAGGGCCTTCTCCACCTGCTGGTGGACCTGGGTGCGGTGGCGCTCGTCGACGAGCGGCCCGAGCTCGGTGGACGGGTCGGCGCCCGGCCCCATGCGCAGGTCCCGCGCGCGGGCGGTGAGCGCGTCCAGGAACGGCTCGGCGACGGCCTCGTGCACGTAGACGCGCTCGACCGAGGTGCAGATCTGGCCGGCGTTGGCGAAGCAGCCGAGCGCGGCCTGCTCGGCGGCCCATGCCGGGTCGACGCCGGCGTCCACGATCAGGGGGTCGGCCCCGCCGTTCTCCAGGACGGTCCTCGCGCCCGTCCGGGCGGCCAGTTCGGCGATGCGGCGGCCGGCGCGGGTGGAGCCGACGTGCGCGACGACGTCGGCGCCCGGGTGCCCGGCGAGGGCCTCGCCGACCGCGCCGCCGCCGGTGACCATGTTCAGGACCCCGTCGGGCAGGCATCCCGCGATCAGCTCGGCGAGCATCGCGCCGGTGTGGGGCGTCCGCTCGGACGGCTTGTGGACGACGGTGTTGCCCGTCGCCACGGCCGCGCCGACCAGGCCGCAGGCGATCGCGACCGGGTCGTTCCACGGCGTGATCGCGGCGACGACGCCCCACGGCTCGCGGACCATGAAGTCGGCGGCGTCCCGCCCGCCCTGGAGGCTGCGCCCACCGTGCAGCGGCCCCAGTTCGGCGTACTGGCGCAGGGTCCCGATGCCGGCCTCCACGCCGCCGAGGGCGTCACCGGTGGGCTTGCCCATCTCCGCGGTCACCAGGGCGGCCAGCTCGTCCACGCGCTCCTCGACCGCGCGCGCGGCCGCGTGCAGGGCCGCGCCCCGCTCGGCGGCCGGCGCGGCGGCCCAGCCGGGCGCGGCGCCGCGGGCCGCCGCCACGGCCGTGTCCACGTCCGCCGCCGACGAGGCGGCCACCACCCCGAGCGGTTCGCCGGTCGCCGGATCGGTCACCGTGAACGTCTCCTCCCCGGTCCCCTGGCTCCACCGTCCGCCGGCCAGCATCCACCTGTCGCGCGGCCGCATGGCCTCCCCCTCCCGTCGTCGGATCCCCCCGCCGGTCCCCCGGTGCCGAGGTCCCCGTGTCGCCTACCCCGAGAGGCGGCGTTCATGACCCACCCCTCGTCAGTGACCACTTACTTCGGTCGGCTACCGTGAGCCGGGCGAGAGTCGACGAGGGAGCTTGCGAGGGAGGCGCGATGGACTTCGACCTGCCGGAGGGCGCGGCCGCGGTGCGCGAGGGCGTGCTGGCGGTCGCCGGGAAGTACGACCAGGACTACTGGAGCCGGTGCGACGCGGACAAGCGCTGGCCGGAGGCAGTCTGGCGGGAGCTGGTCGACGGCGGCTGGCACAGCCTGGCGGTCCCCGAGGAGTACGGCGGCGGGGGCCAGGGCCTGCTGGAGCTGGCGGTGGCCCTGGAGGCCCTCGCCGAGGGCGGCGCGGGCGGTGCCGCGTCCTTCATGTACCTGCTGACACCCGCGTTCGGCGGGCTCACCATCGCCCGGCACGGCACCGCCGAGCAGAAGCGCGAACTCCTGCCGAAGATCGTCTCCGGCGAGATCGAGACGTGCTTCGCCGTCACCGAGCCGGACGCGGGCAGCAACGCGATCAACATCTCCACCCAGGCGCGCCGCGACGGTGACTCCTTCGTCGTCAGCGGCCAGAAGATCTGGATCTCCGGCGTCGAGCGCGCCGACTTCCTCGTCCTGGTCACCCGGACGATCCCGGCCGCGGAGGCCCGGCCCCGCACGGCCGGCTTCACCGTCCTGCTCGTGGACGTCAAGAAGGCCGTGGCCGACGGCACGCTGACCTACCGGCCGATCCCCAAGCTCGGCACCAACACCGTCGCGTCCAGCATGGTCTTCCTGGACGGCGTGCGCGTGCCCGCGGACCGGGTCCTCGGCGAGCCCGACCAGGGCTTCGCCGTCCTGTGGGACATCCTCAACCCCGAGCGGATCCTCGCCGCCGCGGGCGGCGTCGGGTCCGGCGGGCTGGTGCTGCGGATCGCCTGCGAGTACGCCGTCGAGCGCGCCCCGTTCGGCAGGCCGATCGGCGCGCACCAGGGCATCGCGTTCCCGCTGGCGCGGATCAAGGCGCAGCTGGAGCTGGCGCGGCTGATGACCTACAAGGCCGCCTGGCTCTGGGACCGGGGCCGGCCGTGCGGCTCGGAGGCCAACATCGCCAAGCTCACCGCGGCGGACGCGGCCTGGCAGGCCGCCGACCGCGCGTTCCAGACCCATGGCGGCATGGCGTACTCGCTGGAGTACCCCATCGCCCGGATGTTCCGGGACGCCCGCATCGGCAAGAACATCCCGGTCGCCGAGGAACTCGTCCTCGCCCACATCGCCCAGCACGAGCTGGGGCTCCCCAAGTCGTACTGACCGGGGCCGGGGGCGCCGGGCCGCACCTCAGCCGAAGCGGGGCGGGCGCTTCTCCCGGATCGCCGCGACGCCCTCGCGCACGTCCGGGCCGGTGAACCCGAAGAACTCCATCGCCAGGGACGCGTCGAACGTCGGCCCGGCGAGGCGCAGCCAGTTGTTCAGCGCGTGCTTGGTGAACGACAGCGCCTCGGCGGGCCCGGCGGCGAGCCGCCCGGCGATCTCCAGGGCGCGCTCGTGCACCCGCGCGTCGTCCACGCACAGCGAGACCAGGCCGATGCGCTCGGCCTCCTCGCCGGTCAGGACGTCGTTGAGCAGCAGGTAGTACTTGGCCTTCGCGAGCCCGCACAGCAGCGGCCACACGATGGCCGCGTGGTCGCCGGCCGCCACGCCCAGCCGCGTGTGCCCGTCGATGATCTTCGCGGTGCGGCCCGCGACGGAGACGTCGGCCAGCAGCGCGACCGCGAGCCCCGCGCCCACCGCCGGGCCCTGCACGGCGCTGACCACCGGCTTGGAGCAGTTCACCACGTTCATCACGATGTCGCGGGCCTCGCGCATGATCCGGCGGCGGGACGCGTGGTCGGTCATCATCTCCTCGATCATGGCGAGGTCGCCGCCGGCGGAGAACGCCGTCCCCTCCCCGCGCACGAGGACCACGCGCACCTCGTCGTCGGCGTCGGCGTCCCGCCAGATCTCCGCCAGCTCGCGGTGCCCGGTGGTGTCGACCGCGTTCAGCTTGCCCGGCGTGCTGAGCGTGACCCGCAGCACCCCGTCCGCCGCCCAGTCGATCCTCAGCCGCTCGTACGCGTCGTACCGCGTCATGCCGCACTCCCCTGCCGCGAGTGGTCGTCGAATGCCGCGCGCAATCGTCGCACAGCGAACTCCACGGCCTCGGCACCGGCGTCGAAGATCTCGGGCAGCAGGAAGAAGGAGTGCACGACGCCGTCGTAGCGGCGCAGCTCCACCGGCACGCCGGCGGCGGCGAGCCGGCGCGCGTACTCCTCGGCCTCGTCGCGCAGGATGTCGTACTCGGCGGTGATCACGGTGGCGGGCGCGGCGCCGGCCAGGTCCGCGGCGCGCAGCGGGGCGAGCCGGGGGTCGGACGGGTCGGCGCCGTCCCGGTAGAGGTCCATGAACCGGGCGAGCGACCCGGCGTCCAGCCCGTACCCCGTGCCGAACTTCTGCCAGCTCGGGGTGTCCATCGCCGTGTCGGTCACCGGGTAGACGAGCAGCTGGTGGGCGAGCCGCACCCCGGCGTCCCTGGCCAGCAGCGCGCACGCGGCGGCGAGGTTCCCCCCGGCGCTGTCGCCGGCGACCGCGACGGCTCCGTGCCGCACCCCGTACCGGCCGGGCCCGCGCGCCACCGAGGAGACGACGGCCCAGGCGTCGTCCACCGCCGCGGGGAACGGGTGCTCGGGGGCGAGCCGGTAGCCGACGCTCAGCACGGCGCACTCCGCCGCGGCCGCCAGGTCGCGGCAGAAGGCGTCCACGTTGTCGACGCCGCCGAGGACCCATCCCCCGCCGTGCAGGTACACGACGGCGGGCAGCGGCCCCCGCTCGGGCGGCTCCGGGCGGTACAGGCGCACCGGCACGGGCCCGCCCGGGCCGGGAACCTCGATGTCACGGACCTCCGGAAGCTCGCGCCGCTCGACCGGGAACGCCGCGCCGATCCGCTCCCGCATCTCCTCGATCGCGGGCTCGGCGTCCCCGTCCCCTCCCGGCGGCGCGGCCGTCCACGAGGCGAGCAGCTCCAGAAAGCTCACGGTCTGCGGGTGCAGGGGCATGCGGCGGCCTCCGGGGGTCGGCGGGAATCCTCCCCACGGCCTCCCCGGTGGCCCGCCGATCAATCCCCGGCCTCAGCGGCCGGCGGCACCGGCGTCGGCCGCCTGCCGCACCGGCGCCGGCGGCGCCGCGGGCGCCTGCCCCCGGCCCGCGGCCTCGGCGACGAGGGCCTCGAACAGCCGCCGGTCGTCGCCCTCCTCGGGGTGCCACTGGACGGCGAGCCCGAAGCGGTGCCCCTGGAGCTCCACGGCCTCGACGACCTGGTCCTCGGCCCACGCGACGGCGGTCAGGCCCTTGCCGAGCCGGCTCACCGCCTGGTGGTGGCAGGTGGGCACGTCGGCCGAGCCGCCGAGGATGCCGCCGATCCGGCTCGTCTCGCTGATCCGCACCCGGTGGGAGCCGACCAGCCCGGCCTGCGGGGCGTGCCCCCTGTGGCCCACCGCCTCCGGCAGGTGCTGGACGAGGGCGCCGCCGCGCACGACGTTGAGCACCTGCATGCCCCGGGAGACGGCCAGGAAGGGCAGGTCGGCGGCCACGACGGCGCGGGCGAGGGCCAGCTCGAACCGGTCGCGCTGCGGCTGCGGCGGCCCGGTCTCGTAGTGCCGGAAGGCGCCGTACAGCTCGGGGTCGACATCGGCGCCGCCCGCCAGCACGACGCCGTCCAGCCGGGAGACCAGGGTGCCCAGCCCGCGCAGGGTCGCGGCCGGCGGCAGCAGGACCGGGACGCCGCCGGCCCGCTCGACCGAGCGCGCGTACGGCACCGGCAGCAGCGCGGCCTCGCGCACCCAGCTCCCCCAGCGGGCCGGCTCCTGGTAGGCGGTGATGCCGATGAGCGGCGGCGCGCCCTCACCGGCCGCGGGGCGCGGGGCCCCGCACGCGGCTTGCGACATGTGTGTCTCCCCCTCTGCTGAGCACCGGCCGCGGGGCGGCGGCCGCTATGGGTGATCCGCCTGTCGGCCGCACGTCACCGTGCGTCACCCGCCCCCTCGCGCCGCCCGGCCCCGGGGCCCTCCTCCCGGCCAGCTTGCCGCACGGCACGCACGTCCGCCGTGGAAAGCGGCGAGATCGGCGCACCGCGCCGCCGCGGGCCGCGGCGCGGCCATTGGCGGCGCGCAGCAGGAAACACGAAGAATTCTGAAATCTTCTCCCGAGATACAAGTTCTTCCTCCCCATCCGACCGGTTCTTCCCGAACGTCGGAACACCGATCCGATACTGATCAGTATGCGTTGACTACGGCACTTACCAGCGGTCACGGAGAATTGAGATCTCGTTACGGACAGTAGCGATCGCGGGGCTCTTCGCGAGCGATCCATTGAACACCTGCGGAGATTGGTGAGAGAATCTCACCGAGTCGGGCAGCGAACGCGCACGGATCGACCGTCGCACCCGCCGTCCGGCCGCCGGAAACAGCCCGAAGGGAAGGCGTGCCGCCGAATGCCATCGGAAACCCGCGTGATCAAAGAATGCTTCGCACGCCTCGAGGCCGACCCGGCGGGCGCCATGAGCTTTTTCTACGGCCGCCTTTTCGCGGCCCGGCCCCGACTGCGCTCCCTGTTCCCGCCCGCGATGGGCGGCCAGCACGACCGGTTCTTCCACGCGCTCAGCCGGATCGCGTGGAGCCAGGACAACCCGGAGGAACTCGCCCGCCACCTCGAGGGCCTCGGGCGCGGGCACCGCAAGTACGGGGTGCTGCGCGAGCACTATCCGGACGTCGAGGAGGCCGTGGTCGCGACGCTGCGCACCTTCGCCGCCGACGTCTGGACGGCCGAGGCCGAGACCGCCTGGCGCGCCGCCTACCGCGCCGCGGCCGAGGCCATGGCCGGCGCGGCGGAGCGGGACGCCGCGGACGCCCCGCCGTGGTGGGTCGCCGAGGTCGTCCGGCACGACCGCCGCGCCTTCGACCTCGCCGTCCTCACGCTGCGCCCCGAGCGCCCCCTGCCGTTCGCGCCCGGGCAGCACGTGAGCGTGCAGTCGGCCCGCTGGCCCCGGGTCTGGCGGCCCTACTCGATCGCGAACGCGCCCCGCCGGGACGGGACGGTCTGCCTGCACGTCCGGGCCGTACCCGCCGGATGGGTGAGCGGCGCGCTGGTCCGGCACACCGGGCCGGGCGACAGCGTGCTGCTGGGCCCGCCGGAGGGCGCGATGACCCTCGACCCGGACTCGGACCGCCCGCTCCTGCTGATCGGCGGCGGCACCGGCCTCGCCCCGGTGAAGGCGCTGGCCGAGCAGGCCGTCGCCTCCGCACCGGACCGCGACGTCCTGCTGGTCGTCGCGGCCCGCACCGAGGACGGCCTCTACGACCTCCCCGGACTGCGGCTGCTGGAGTCCGCCCACGCCCGGCTCCGCGTCGTCCCGGTGGTCTCACGCGAACCCGCGCCCGGCGCGGTCGGCGGCCGCGTGCCGGACGTCCTGCCGCGGATCGTGGACGGCGCCGCCGGCCACGACGCCTACGTGGCCGGCCCCGCCCCGCTCGTCCGCGGGGCGGTCTCCGCCCTGCAGCGGCTGGGCGTGCCGCTGACGCGCGTCCACCACGACCTGCTCACGGCCGGCGACTGACGCCCGTCACAGGCCGGCGCGCTCCCGCAGGAACCCGGCCGTCTTGGCGTCCGCCGGGTAGAACGACTCGATCGCCAGCTCGGCCACGGTGATGTCGACCGGCGTCCCGAAGGTCGCGATGGTGCTGAAGAACGACAGCTCGCGGCCGTCCACCCGCATCCGCAGCGGGACGAAGACCTCGTGGTCCGCGGGCGGGGCCATCGCCTCCCCCACGTCGCCGGGGAAGCTCCGCAGCTCCCGGTACAGCTGGGCGAGCGACGCGTCCGCGGTCAGGGCCACATGGCGCCGGACGCGGTCGATCATGTGGGCGCGCCACTCCGCAAGGTTCAGGATGTTCTTGGCCATCCCGTCCGGGTGCATGCTGAGCCGCAGCACGTTCAGCGGCGGCTCCAGCAGCTCGGGCGGGGCGCCCTCCATGAAGAACGCCGCCGCGCCGTTCGCGTCGATCAGGTTCCAGAACCGGTCCACCACCACCGCCGGGTAGGGCTCGTGGCCCTCCAGCACCTGCCGGATCGCCGCGCGGACCGTGTCCATCTTCGGTTCCTCGATCGGCGTCTCGTCGAACACCGGCGCGTACCCGGCGGCCACCAGCAGCAGGTTCCGGTCGCGCAGCGGCACGTCCAGGTGCTCGGCGAGCCGCAGCACCATCTCCCGGCTCGGCGCCGAGCGCCCCGTCTCCACGAAGCTCAGGTGCCGCGTCGACACGTCCGCCTCCGACGCCAGCTCCAGCTGGCTCAGCCTGCGCCGCTGCCGCCACGCCCGGAGCTGGTCCCCGATCGGCCGCACGTCGCTCAACCCCGTCGTCATCGTCGTCACGGCACGACGCTACCGACACCCGGATCAGGCCCGCGATTACGTCCGGGGTAATGGACGCGGTGCCGCCGGATCGCCAGGGTGGGTTCCGACACCGCCGGAGGAGGCTTCATGACGACCGGGCTCACCCCCGACCAGCTGACCGACGCCATGCCGTTCGCCCGCGCGCTCGGCGTGGAGATCGACACCGCCGGACCCGAGGAGGTCACCGGCCATCTGGACTGGGCCGCCGACCGCTGCACCGCGGGCGGCGTCATGCACGGCGGCGCCCTCATGGCGCTGGCCGACACGCTCGGCGCGGCGTGCGCGTTCCTCAACCTCCCGCCCGGCGCCTCCACGACGACGCTGGAGTCCAAGACCAACTTCTTCCGCGGGGTCAGGGAGGGGCGCGTCCAGGGCGTCTCGCGCCCGCTGCACACCGGCCGGACCTCGATCGTCGTCCAAACCGACCTGCTCGACGCGACCGGGCGCCGCGTCGCCCAGGTGACCCAGACGCAGGCCGTACTGCGGCCCTGATCCCGGAGAGGGCAGGACGCCACGCCCGACGCCTTTACGTTGTAGATTTTTTAGCGAGGTGCTCGGCGAAGAAGGCGAGGATGCGCGCCCAGCCGTCCGGGGCGTTCTCGCGGCCCTTGCCGAACCCCATGACGATCTTCGCCACCGGGCCGAGCGGGGGCGGCGGGGTCAGCCCGGTGAGGAACCCGTGCCCGGTGCCCGGGTACTCCTTCACGTCGTGCGGTACGCCGGCGGCCGTGAGGGCGCGCTCCAGCCGGCCGGCGGCGCCCCGCAGCGTCGGGTCGGCGGCCCCGTAGCTGCCCACGATCGGGCACGCGCCCCGCAGCGACTCCTCCGGCCGGCGCGGCAGGATCCCGTAGTTGGCCGCGGCGGCCTTGAAGTCGTACTTGGCCGCCGCGACCAGCGCGAACCCGCCGCCCATGCAGAACCCGCACACTCCGACGTCGCCGGTGCAGTCGTCCCTGCCGGCGAGCCAGGCGCGGGTGGCCTCGATGTGGTCGTAGGTCGGCCCGCGCTGGGCGCGCATGTCGCGCATCGCCTTGGCGACGCAGCGCACCCAGGGGGCCCCGTTGTAGAGGTCGGGCAGGACGGCGAGGTAGCCGTTCGCGGCGAACCGGTCGGCCTGGGCGCGCATGTCGGCGTTCGCGCCCATCGCCTCGAACACGATCACGACGCCCGGCCAGGGCCCCTCGCCGTCGGGGACGGCGAGGTACCCCGGCAGTTCGCCGGCGCCCAGCGGAATGGAGATGTCAGACATAGCGTCCAATACTCCCCCAGGCGGGCCGGGCGCGCCTAGCCCCGAGGCGGCCGGTGCGGGATGTGCGGGATCAGACCTTGCGCCACTGCGGCACCCAGGTGCCGTCCTCGACGACGTAGTCGCCGAACAGGTCCGGCGCCTCCGTGCGCATCACCTCGCCGATCTTGCCGAAGAGCAGCCGGATCTCCTCCTCGGCGCCGGGCGCGGTGCGGTTCTCCAGCGTGTGGCGCAGGGTCCGGACGTTGGCCGTCCAGACCAGGCCGGTGCCGACGCCCTCGGGGGCGAAGCGGCGCATGAACGAGGTCTTGTGCTTCTTCTCCTTGAACGGCACGCCCTCGTCGTCCAGGCCGAAGTGCGCGGCCATCCAGCCCTGGAACTCCTCCATCTGCTCCAGCATGGCGGTGGCGCGCTTCATCAGCTCGGTGTCCTCGCGGGCCCACTCGGGGAACCAGAACGGGATGTCCTGCAGCCGGACGAACCGCAGCGACTCCTGCGAGATGGCCACGCCGGGACGGTGCCGCACGAGCTCGTGGGTCAGCACCCGGCTCACGTTGTGCAGGACGAAGCTGAAGCTGACGTGCTCCAGCACCGAGCCGTGCAGGCTGCGCAGGATGTTCTCCAGGTACTGGCCGGAGTCGGTGCGGATCTTGGTGACATTGGGGTTGAGGCCCGGCTCCCAGGAGCGGTAGCAGAGCCGGCCCGCGAACTCGGCCAGGTTCTGCGGGTCGTTCAGCTCGTCGTCGAGCTCGCCGCGGTCGAGCCGCTCCAGCCAGCTCTCCCCGCCCACGTCCCGCAGGTACCGGGCGACCTCGTCGTAGTCCAGTTCGGGCCGCGCAACGAGGTACACCTCGGGCTCGACGCTCTTCACTCTCGTTCCCCCTACGTGCTCGTTTCCGTCGTCCCTTAGGAAACCACCCCGGCTCCCCCGCCGCGACACGGGGACCTGGGGGCGCCGAGCGGTCAGCGGGTCAGGTTCCGGCCCCCCGCCACGGAGACGACCTCGCCGTTGACGTGCCCGTTCGCGGCCGAGCCGAGATAGGCCGCCGCCGAGGCGACGTCCTCGGGGGTGCAGATGCGGCGGGTCGGCGTCTTGGCGGCCTCGGAGTCGACGGCCTCCTGCCCGAGCCCGGCCGTGGTCAGCACCCGCTCGGTCAGGGTGAAGCCGGGGCGGACGACGTTGGTGAGGATTCCGTGCCGGGCCTCTCGGACGGCGAGCACCCTCGCGGCCGTCTCGAGCGCGCCCTTGGCCGCGGGGTAGGCCACACCCGCGGGCATCGGCTGGTCGACCACGTCGGAGGAGACCAGCACCAGCCGCCCCCACCCGGCACTCCTCATCCCGGGGAGCACGGCGTCGACCAGCGCCAGCGGCCCGACCGCGTTCGCGGTGAGGCCGTCCGCCAGGCTGTCCCACGTCTCCGGAGCCCACGTCGGCCAGGAGACGGCGTTGGCGATCAGGACCGCGATGCCGCCGAGCTCCCGCTCGACCTGGCCGACCGCCGACCGGATCGCCTCCTGATCGCGCTGGTCGATCCGGACCGCCGCCCCCTTCCCGCCCTCCTGGACGATCGAGTCGACGAGGGTGCGGGCGCCGTCCTCGCCGCGGTGCCAGCCGGCGGCCACCAGGGCGCCTTCCCGCGCGAACGCCCTCGCGACCGCACCGCCGATGGCACCGGACGCCCCCGTGACCAGGACGACGCGGCCCTCGAGTCCCAGATCCATTGCCCCTCCAATAATTAGCCGACTATCTATTAGCCGACTATACACAAGTAGGGTGGAGGCGTGGATGCCGGCGAGGTGATGCGCGTCAACAGGGCGCTGAACAAGATGAGCAAGCTCTACCGCGCCGCGAAGGCGCGCAAGCTCGCCGCGCTCGGACTGCACCCGGGGCAGGACGTGCTGCTGTGGATCCTGGCGCAGGAACCCGAGGGGATGACGGTCTCGGAGCTGGCGGCGAGCCTCGGCATCGAGCCGCCCACCGCGACCCGCAGCCTGGCCCGGCTGGAGGGCGGCGGATGGTTCCGGCGCGAGGCGGTCCCGGCCGATCGCCGCCAGGTCCGGATCGTGGTCACGGAGGCCGGGCACGAACTCGTGCCCGGCATCGAACGGGCATGGGCGGAGCTCGCCGAAGAGGCCATGGGAGAGGCGGGCGCGGACGAGCGCGAGGCCGCGCTCACCGCCCTTGAGCGCGCCAATGACCGGTTGCGAGGTCTCGTCGGAGAAGGCGTCCTCGCAGAGGAATGACCCCTGCCGCTCCGCCGGGCCTGGGACACGGCGGGGAGCAGCACGCCATGGTGTGGCGCAGACTTGAGAAATTCGTCCAGCTTGGGGAGGTCCGATGCCATCGGAGTCGACCGTGCTCGGAGCCTGTCCGCTGGACTGCCCCGACGGGTGCTCATGGGTCGTCACCGTGCGGGACGGGACCGCCGTCCGGCTGCGCGGCAACCCCGACCACCCGTACACGCGCGGCGCCCTGTGCGCGAAGGTGAACCGGTGGCTGGAGCGCGCCGCACAGCCGGACCGCATCCTGCATCCGCTGCGCCGGGTGGGCGCCAAGGGCGAGGGGCGCTTCGAGCGCATCGGCTGGGACGAGGCGCTCGACGAGATCGCCGCGCGGCTGGAGGACGTCGTCCGGGAGTACGGCGGGGAGGCGGTCTGGCCCTACTGGGGGACGGGGACGCTCGGCTACCTGCAGGGCCTCGAAGGGTATTCGGGCCGGCGGTTCTTCAACGCGCTCGGCGCCTCGGCCCACGACGCCAACATCTGCTCGGCGGCGGGCAACGCCGGGATGGCCGAGGCGGTCGGCTCGCCCGGAGGCATGGACCCCGAGGACCTCGCGCATGCCCGGCTCGTCCTGCTGTGGGGGACGAACCCCCTGACGAGCGGCCACCACGTGTGGAAGTTCGTCCAGGACGCGCGGAAGGCGGGCGCGCACCTGGTCGCGATCGATCCGGTGCGGACCCGGACCGCGCGCCAGGCCGACGAGCACCTGGCGCCCCTGCCCGGTACGGACGGCGCGCTCGCGCTCGGCCTGCTCAACGTCATCGTGGGCCTCGGCGCGCAGGACGCCGGCTTCCTGGCCCGCCGCACGCTCGGCTGGGACGAGTTCGCCGCCCGGATCGCCGAGTCCACCCCGGACCGGGCCGCGCGCGTCACCGGCGTCCCGGCGGACCGCATCGTCGCGCTCGGCGAGCGGATCGCCCGCACCCGCCCCACCGCCATCCGGGCGACGCAGGGCCTCCAGCGGCACTCCGGCGGCGGGGCCGCCCTGCGGCTGATCTCCGCCATCCCGGCCGTGACCGGCGACTGGGCGCGGCGCGGCGGCGGGGTCGCGTTCTCCACGTCCGGGCACGTGAAGCTGAACAAGGCCGCGCTGTGGCGGGACGACCTGCGCCCCGGCCCGGTGCGGACGCTGTCGATGAGCCGCCTGGGAGAGGGCCTGCTGGACGTCCAGGACCCGCCGGTCAAGGCCCTGTTCGTGATCGCGGCGAACCCCGTCGGCAGCACCCCGCACCAGAACAAGGTGCGCAAGGGCCTGGCCCGCGACGACCTGTTCACCGTGGTCCTGGAGCAGTTCCCGACCGACACCGCGGACTACGCCGACATCGTGCTGCCCGCGACGGCCCAGCACGAGCACGCCGACCTGCACGAGGGCTACGGGCACCTGTACCTGACGTGGAACGAGCCGGCGGTGGCGCCGCCCGGCGAGTGCCTGCCGACGACCGAGACCTTCCGCCGGCTGGCGCGCCGGATGGGCCTGGAGGAGCCGGCCCTCTACGACTCCGACGAGAGCCTCGCCGAGCAGCTGCTGGCGTCGGACCACCCGTGGATGGCCGGGATCACGCTGGACCGGCTCCGCAAGGAGGGGTTCGTGCGCATGTCGGTCCCGGACCCGTTCCTGCCGTACGCCGACGGCTTCCCCACCCCGTCGGGGCGGTTCGAGTTCCGCTCCCCCGCCGCCGGGCTCGCCGGATACGTCCCGCCCGCGGAGGTCGCCGACGCCGAGCGGGCCGAGAGGTACCCGCTCGCCCTGGTCTCGGCGGCGTCGCACGAGTTCCTCAACACCCAGTTCGCCAACAACCCGGAGCTGAGGCGCCGCGCGGGCGGCCTCACCGTCCGCCTCCACGAGGAGGACGCGAGAGCGCGGGGCCTGAGCGACGGCCAGCGCGTCACGGTCGCCAACGACCGGGGCGCCTTCGAGGCCGTCCTGAAGGTCACCGACGAGGTCCGCCCCGGCGTGGCGGCGACCGCCAAGGGGCACTGGGCCAAGCTCTCCGGCGGCGCCAACCCCAACGCCGTCGTCGACGAGCGCGACACCGACCTCGGCGGCGGCCCCGTCTTTCACGACACCCGCGTAGAGATCACCGCGATCCCGCCCGGGTCGTGAGCCGCGGCCGCGGAGGCGATATTCCGTGGACCGGCGGCGCGCCCGTGGGAAAGGATCGGCCCCCATGACTTGGACTGCACCCGCCGTGGAGCGCGGCGACTTCCCCACCAGCGGCGGCGAGCGCGCGTCCCTGGAGGAGTACCTGGACTTCCACCGCGCCACCCTGCTGCTCAAGTGCGGCGGGCTGACCGGTGAGCAGCTCGCGTCGAGGCCGCTGCCGACCACGGGCCTGACGCTGCTCGGGCTCGTGCGGCACCTCGCGGAGAACGAGCGCTGGTGGTTCCGCCGCAGGTTCGGCAAGCAGGACACCCTAGGTGACCTGTACTGCTCGGAGGAGCACCCCGACGGCGACTTCGACCTCGGCACCGCCGCCGGCGCGCAGGAGGACTTCGCCGTCTACGCGCGGGAGGTCGAGCTGGCCCGGCAGACCACGAAGGACCGCTCCCTGGACGAGGAGTTCCCGGGCAGGGACGGCACGCTGACGCTCCGCTGGGCCTACCTCCACATGATCGAGGAGTACGCCCGCCACAACGGCCACGCCGACCTCCTCCGCGAGGCCATCGACGGCTCCACCGGCGAATGAGAAGCCCGCGACGACGCCGCCCGCAAAAGGCACGCCGTCGAAACGCCCGGAAGGAGGCGACGTGCTCAAAGTAGCCGTCACCGGCCCCGACGACACCGCCGTGCGGCACGTATTCGAGCGGCTGGAAGAACTCGCGGCCGACGAGTCCGCCGCCGTCCGGGTGACCCGGCCCTCCGCCACCGAGGCGGCCTCCTGCCATCTGGTGATCGGCGTGGACGGCGCCGGCGACCCGAACGTGGACGCCCGGGTCCCGGGAACCGGTGGACGGGAGGAGATCGAGGACCTGTGGCGCCGGCGGATCGCGCCGTTCGCGCTCAATCTCGCGCGGCGCAGGCGCGCCCCCCGGCTCCAGAAGGCGGTGGTGGTCGACCCCGATCCGTCCTGGCCTGCTCAGGCGGACCGGCTCATGGGACGTCTCGCCGCGGTGCTGGGAGACCGGGCCCGGCGGATCGACCACATCGGGTCGACCTCTGTGGTCGGGCTGGCGGCCAAGGACGTCATCGACCTTCAGGTCGTGACCGATGACCTGGAGGCCGCGGTCGCCTGTGCCGCGGCGAGTCACGACGCGGGCTTCGTCCATGTCGTCGGCCCGTTCTATGGCATCGACCGGTACGGGGCCCACCACGACGAGCAGGTGGCGGTGGACGCCGATCCGTGCCGGCCGGCCAACGTCCACTTCCATCCCGCCGCGTCGCCGCTGTGGCGGGAGATGCTGCTGCTCCGGGACTGGCTCCGCGCCGACGAGGGCCACCGCGAGGAGTACGCGTCGCTGAAACGCGCGCTGGCCGCGCGGACGGATCACGACGTCGACGACTACGGCCGCGACAAGATGCCGTGGATCGGTGGGGCCCTCAAGCGGGCCGAGGGCTGGGCGGGCCGTTGACTGCGGCCGGGTCCGCTTGGGCGGCCTGGGGCCCCTGGGGGTCAGTGGAGGCGGCCGGTCTCGTGGAGGTGGTCGAAGATGATCTGGTCGACGGGGGACACCCGGGCGCGGTCGGCGTGGGTCAGCCAGACGACCTCGGCGATCTCGCTGGACGGCGTCGGGCTGCCCTGGTGGTCGGCGGTGTAGCAGGTCATCCGGACGGTGACGCCTTCGGCGTGGCCGTGCGCCTGGGCCTGGAAGGTGCCCAGGTGCGCGGCGGTGGCGGGGACGATCGCGACGGCGAGCTCCTCGTCGATCTCCCTGACCAGGGTGTCGAGGTCGCTCTCGCCGGGTTCGCGCTTGCCTCCGGGCAGGTAGTAGACGTCCTTGCCCCGCGATCGGGTGCTGAGGATCCTGCCGTCCTCGAGGTGGATCCAGGCGATCTTGTCGATGAGGGTGCTCACCGGTCCATCCTGTCGTGCCGCGAACGCGGGCGTCATGATCTTCGCGGCCGGTACGGTGCGGCCGGGAGGGATCATGACGTTTCAGGGCGATGCCGGCGCGCTCGAACGTGCCAGGAAGTACGAGCGGCAGGGGCGGGCCGAGGAGGCCGCGGCCGCCTACGCCGGCGCCGCCGAGGCCATGGAGGCGCGCGGCGACCGGGCGTCCGCCGCGGCGGCGCGGGCCCGGTACGCGCGGGCGCTCGCGGCCGCGGGACGGACCGGCGAGGCCCAGCGCGTCCTCGACGTCCTCGACCGGGCGGCCGCATCGCTGCCCGCCGGGGTCCGGGCGGGCCTGGACGCGCAGGCGGCGCACGTCCTGGCCGCCGCGGGGCGGACCGGCGAGGCGGCGCGGCGGGCCTGGGCGGCGATGTCGGCGTTCGGGGCGTCGCAGGACCCCAAGCGCGCCGGCGCGGCCGGCGTCCACGCCGCGCGGCTGATCCTGAAGGACGCGGGGCCGCGCGGGGCGCTGCGTCCGCTGCGCGAGCTGCTGGCGCAGATGCCGCCCGGCGGCGAGGCGTACGGGCAGGTCGCGAAGCTGCTCGCGGACGCCGAGCGGCGCCCCGACCGCGACCACGACATCCTCGTCACCGACCCGGACGGCGCCGCGTGGGGACGGCTCGCCGCGGCCCTCGCCGTGGGCGCGCACCTGGCCGTCGGGAACGGCGTCGCCTGGAACACGCTCGCCGGCGACGACGAAAGCTCCCGCGATGACCGGGTGCTGCTGGAGCGCGACTGGGGCATCACCGACACCGAGGGCTGGCGCGAGCAGATGGACGCGCTGCTCGACGCCCGCAACAGCGACCCGGCGATCCAGATGGTGCTCGACCGGCGCGGCAGGGGCACCGACCGGAGGGCGTGGGAGGACGCGATCGTCGCCTGGTGCCGGGAGCGCGACATCGCCGAGCCGACCGTCCGGGAGGTCGTGGAGCTGTCCGGGACGGTCCTGCGCTACGAGGCGCGGTTCCGGGCGGACGGCCTCCTCCCGCCGGACGGCCGGGTCGAGAGCGTCTACGGCTACGACTTCGGGCGCGCGGTGAACATGGCCCGCTGGGGCCTGAACGCCGGGTACTGCGACGCCGAGGAGGCCGAGAAGTGCGTCCTCACGGCGGGGCACCGCGCCCACCAGGTGTACGCGTCGTGGCAGGAGTTCTCCGCCGGGTACGTCCTCGGCCGGATGCTGCGGTTCGACGAGGGCGAGTTCGGCGAGTGGTACGAGCGCTCCCTCCTCGGCCACCGCGTCCTCGCCGAGGACCCCGGCAGCCCGTGGCGGCGCATGGCCTGGGGCTGACCGCCGGGCTCAGCCCAGCGCGTCGATGTCGGCGATGATCGCCTTGCGTCCCTCGCCGTCCAGCGACGAGGCCTCCACGGCGTTGCGGGCCAGGGACGCCAGTTCGGAGCGGCCGAGCCCGAACGCCTCGGCGGCGACGCGGTACTCGCCGGTGAGGGTGGTGTTGAACATCGGCGGGTCGTCGCTGTTCAGGGTGACGAACAGCCCCTCCTCCAGCATCCGCGGCAGCGGGTGCGCGGCGAGGTCGGCGACCTGGCCGGTGCAGACGTTGGAGGTCGGGCACACCTCCAGCGGCAGCTGCGTCTCGCGCAGGTGGGCGACGAGGCGGGGGTCGTCCAGGCAGCTGGTGCCGTGGCCGATGCGCTCGGCGCCGAGGCCCTCCAGGGCCTCCCAGATCGTCTCCGGGCCGGTCATCTCCCCCGCGTGCGGGAGGCTGCGCAGCCCGGCGGCGCGGGCGGCGGCGAACGCGTCGCGGAACGCGTCCCGGTGCGGCGGGCGGCACTGCTCGATGCCGCCGATCCCGAACCCGACCAGCGCCTCCGGCGGATGCCGCAGGGCGTGGTCGAGGGTGCCGCGGGCGCCGTCGGCGCCGAACTCGCCCGGGATGTCGAAGATGTAGGCGACGCGGATGCCGAGCCGGTCGCGGGCCTCGCGGGCGGCGAGGTCGAGCGCCTCGGTCACCGCGGGCATCGGCATGCCGGCCCGCTGGTGGGTGTAGGGCGTGACGGTCAGCTCGACGTACCGGACGTTCTGCGCGGCGAGGTCGCGGGCGACGCCGGACACGAGCGTGCCGACGTCCTCGGGCGTCCGGACCAGGCTGGACACCGACTCGTACACCTCGGCGAAGTGCGGGAAGTCGCGGAACTCGTAGAAGGCGCGCAGCTCGCGCTCGTCGACGGGGACGGGCCCGTCCGGGTGGCGGCGGGCGAGCTCCAGGACGGTCGGGACGGAGGCGGAGCCCACGAGGTGGACGTGGAGCTCGACCTTCGGGAGGGCGTCGATGAACGCCGCGATGCTGGTGTTGTCGGTAGGCACGCCGCGAAGCTAACAGCGATCCGACCTGCCGGAACAGGCGAACCGGCCGAACCTCCCACGAAATTGTCAGAAACCCCTCCGTTCGGCAGGATGGTCCCGTGCGCGCCGCCCGACTGATCTCCGCCGTGCTCCTGCTGCAGTCGCGGGAGGCGATGACGGCCGGCGAGCTGGCCCGCGAGCTCGAGGTGTCCGAGCGCACCGTGTACCGGGACATGGAGGCGCTGTCGGCGGCCGGGGTGCCGGTCTACGCCGACCAGGGCCGCGGCGGCGGGTACCGGCTGCTCGGCGGGTACCGGACGCGGCTCACCGGCCTCACCCGCGAGGAGGCCGAGGCGCTGTTCCTGTCCGGGCTGCCCGGCCCGGCCGGGGACATGGGGCGGGCCGACGCGCTCGCGGCGGCCGAGCTGAAGGTCCTGGCCGCGCTGCCGAGGGCGCTGCGGGACGCGCCCGCCCGCGCGAACCAGCGGTTCCACCTCGACGCACCGGGCTGGTTCGGCGAGAGCGGGCCGCCGCCGCTGCTGCGCGACCTCGCCCGCGCCGTGTGGGACGACGAGACCGTGGAGCTGCGCTACCGCCGCAAGGGCTCCGAGGTCGTCCGGACGGCCGAGCCGCACGGGCTCGTCCTCAAGAACGGCACCTGGTACCTGGTCGCGCGGGTCGGCGGCGCGCACCGCACCTACCGGGTGGACCGCGTCGCCGCCGTCCGCCCCACCGGGGAGTTCTTCCAGCGCGACGAGGACTTCGACCTCGCGGAGCACTGGCGCGGGCAGGCCGCCGCCTTCGTGCGGTCGATGCTGCGCGAGGAGGCCACGGTGCGCCTGTCCCCCGCCGGCCTGCGGATCCTGCGGTACGCCGTCCAGCCGCACGCGGCCCAGGAGGCCGCCGCGGCCGCCGGCGAGCCCGACGAGCGGGGATGGGTGGTGACGACGCTGCCGGTGGAGTCGACGGTCGTCGCGGCGTCCGAGCTGATGCGGCTCGGGGCCGAGGTCGAGGTGCTCGCGCCGCCGGAGCTGCGGCGGCGGATGGCCGACAACGCCGCCCGGCTCGCGGAGCTGTACCTGCCGGCGGACTAGCCGCCGGGGGCGCGGCCCCGCCGGCGGCGGCTAGTCCTGCTTGCGGGCGATCGCCTCCGCCAGCTCCTCCTTGGTCATCTTCGAGCGGCCCTGGACGTCGAGGTCGGCGGCGCGCTCGTACAGCTCCCGCTTGCTGCTGCCCTCATAGTCCACGCCGCCGAAGCTCCTGCCCTTGCCGCGGCGCGCGTCGGGGTTCTTCGCCCGCGGGTCCGACGGGCCCTTGTGCCCCTTCGGCACCCACCGGTCGCCGCGCTTCTCGAACTTGTGCTTGAGCGCCGAGTACGCGGTGCGGTGCGCCCGCTCGCCCTCGCCGTAGGTCTCGACGGCGGAGTCGTGGGCCTTGGCGAAGGTCTCCTGGGCCTCCTTCGGAGAGCGCTGGAGCGTGCCGGGAAGCTCACCCTTGCGCGGCTCGCCGCTCTTGTTCGTCATCGGCATGGCTCCTCCTTTCGCCTCTCTCCACGCCGATAACCGGTCAGCGCGCACTCAAACCGGCGGCCGGGCCCCGCCGCTACCGGTAGCCGGTCACGTCGGCGGGACGGCCCGCGGCCTCCACCTCGACGATGTAGCGCCAGGCGTCGGGGCGGCTGCCGTCCACGTCGGTGAACCCGTAGACCTGGGCGAGGCCGCCGCTGGACAGCGACGCCCCGTTCCAGCGGGCGCGGTCGGGATCGGCGGCGAGGGCCGCGACGGCGCGTCCCACGAACGCCGGCGTCTCGGAGATCGCGAAGTGCGGCATCGTCTTCGTGGCGTCGAGCCAGTTCTCCTCGGTGACGCCGTAGTTGTCGAGCATCGCCTCGGAGCGGAGCCATCCCGGCGTCAGCGAGACGGCCGTCCCGCCGTAGGGGGCGATCTCCACCGACTGGGCGAGCGCCATCCGGATGACGGCGCTCTTGGCCAGGTCGTAGAAGAGGCCGCATTCCTTGCGGTAGGCCGCGTTGTACTCGGCGGTGCCGTCGGTGATCTCCACGACCAGCCCGCCGGGCTCGCGGATCAGCAGCGGCAGCGCGTGGTGGCTGGTGATGGCGTGGGTGTCGACGGCCAGCCTGAGCATGTGCAGGCCGTCCTCCAGGGACTGCTCCCACAGCCGCTTGCCGAACTGGAAGAGGCGGTCGCCGCCCCAGATGTCGTTCACGAGGACGTCCAGCCGGCCGCGCTCCTCGTCGATGCGGCGGACGAGGGCGGCGACCCGCGCCGGGTCGAGGTGGTCGACCTGGACGGCGATGCCCTCGCCGCCCGCGGCGGTGACCAGCTCGGCGGTCTCCTCGATCGTCTCGGGACGGTCCATCTCCGACCGTTGGGTCCGGGTGGACCGTCCCGTCACGTACACGGTCGCGCCCGCGGCGCCGAGCTGGACGGCGATGCCCCGTCCCGCCCCGCGCGTGGCGCCCGCGACCAGTGCGGTCTTTCCCTTCAGTGCACGGCTCATGGGGACGATGCTGGCACCGAAACCTGACAGGTCACGTCAGGGTTTCGCCCCGGTCGGCCGCGTTTTCGGTCAGGTGAAGATGCTCACCCCGCCGGGCCCGACGAGCAGCCCGACGACGATGAGGACGATCCCCCACAGCAGGTCGCGCCGCGCGAGGATCACGTAGATACCGGCGATCACCAGGATGACCGCGATGAGCCACAGGATTGTCATCATGGCCCCCGACGTCCCCCCAGAGAACGCCAAGAAACCACCATCTCGTTATGGATGACCGAATTACCCGTTTTGGTGTCGGGGGGAGGACGGGCCTCCCCCCGACGCCGGGATAACGGCGATCACCCGCGGCGCGGAAGGCGGCGCGGTGTGGCCAGGAACAAGTCTTCCGGCGCAAGGGGCGCCGCGACAGGAACCTCAGGACCAAATCGGGGCGGCGGTCCCTAGTGCTTCGGAACTAGAGGACCCCCTCCCGGGGTCCTCAGCCTCGGGGACGGCACAGGCGCAGGACGTTGGCGACGATGCGGTGCCCGGCGCCCCCGGCCGCGGTGAGGATCGACTCCGGATGGAACTGGACGGCCCAGCGCCGCCGCTCGGGGTCCTCGATCGCCATGACGACGTCCCCGGTCAGCGCCGTGACCTGGAACCCCTTCACCCCGTCGGGCGTGGCGTGCAGCGAGTGGTAGCGGGCGGCGGTGAAGTCGTCCGGCAGCCCCTCGAACAGCTCGCCCCCCGTGACCTTCACCTGGCCCGGCTTGCCGTGGGACGGCTCCGGCAGCAGCGCCAGCTCGCCGCCCGCGTGCTCGACCATCGCCTGCAGCCCGAGGCAGACGCCGAAGACCGGCAGGCCCCGGGCGTCCAGCTCGTCCAGCAGCGCGCGGGTGCCGAAGTCCTGCGGGCGCCCGGGCCCCGGCGACAGCACCACCAGGTCGGGCGCGTACTCGTCCAGCATCCGCACCGGGAAGCCGTGCCGGAGGGTCACCACGGAGGCGCCGTGCTGCCGGAAGTAGTCGGCGAGGGTGTTGACGAACGAGTCCTCGTGGTCGACGAGCAGGACCGTGAGGCCCTCGCCCGGCTGCGCGGGGAGCGGGGCCTCCTGCGGCGCGGCGGTCCCGGCGCCCTTCCGTGCGGCGGCGAGCGCGCTCAGCAGCGCGCTGGCCTTGAGGTGCGTCTCGCGCTCCTCCTCGTCCGGGTCGGAGTCGTAGAGCAGCGTGGCCCCGGCCCGGACGGTGGCGACGCCGTCGCGGATCTGCGCGGTCCGCAGGGTGAGGCCGGTGTTCATCGAGCCGTCGAAGCCGACGAAGCCGACCGCGCCGCCGTACCAGCGGCGGGGCGAGTCCTCGTGGTCCTCGATGAACTGCATCGCCCACGCCTTGGGCGCCCCGGTGACCGTCACCGCCCACATGTGGGTGAGGAAGGCGTCGAGCGCGTCGAAGCCCGGCCGCAGCCGCCCCTCGATGTGGTCGACGGTGTGGATCAGGCGGGAGTAGATCTCGATCTGCCGGCGGCCGAGGACGCGCACGCTGCCGGGCACGCAGATCCGCGACTTGTCGTTGCGGTCCACGTCGGTGCACATGGTCAGCTCGGACTCGTCCTTCGCCGAGGACAGGATCGTGCGGATCTGCTCGGCGTCCTCCAGGGGGTCGCCGCCGCGCCTGATGGTCCCCGCGATCGGGCACGTCTCGACGCGGTCGCCGCTGACCCGGACGAACATCTCGGGCGACGCGCCGACCAGGAACTCGCCCTCGCCGAGGTTGAACAGGAACTCGTACGGCGCCGGATTGGACTCGCGCAGCCGCTCGAAGAAGGCGGCGGGCGCGTCGCAGCGCCCGTACATCGCGTGGCCCGGCGTGACCTCGAACAGGTCGCCCCTGACGAACTTCTCCTTGGCGTCGCGCACCATCTGCGCGTACACGCCGGGGACGGGCTGCGGCGGGAGGTCCCCGCGCCGGCGCACCGGCGTCGCCCCGGTGTCGCGCGGCAGCCCCGCGGTGCCCGCCCCGTCCACCTCGAACTCGTAGGAGATGCGGTGGGAGGTCTCGCGCTTGCGGTCGACGACGATCATCTCGTCGGGCAGGTGCAGGACGAGGTCGCGCTGGTCGTCAGGCCGCTCCAGCCGGGTCCGCAGCGGCTCGAACTGCAGCGACAGGTCGTACCCGAACGCCCCGTAGAGGCCGAGGTGGGGGTCGTCGCAGCGGAACAGGTCGACGACGGCGCGCAGCGCGGTGAAGACGGTCGGCCGGCGGCTGCGCTCCTCCTCGGCGAAGAACTCCTCCGACTCGGGGACGAAGACCTCGAACAGCCCGGGCTCGTCGGCCCGCACCTCGCCGGCGGCGCGCAGCGCGCCCGCCAGGGCCGGCAGCAGGACCCGGCCGCGCCCGTTCAGCGTCCGGACGGCGACCGTCCGGCCGCGTGCGACGATCTCCAGGCAGGGGTCGGCGTAGGCCATGTGCCAGCGGCTGTAGCGGCCCGGGTACTCCATGCCGGAACTGAGCACGCCGCCGCGCCGCTCCCCCACGGCGGCGACGAGGGCGTTCAGCACATCGGACTTGCGCTCGGAGTCGACCGGGGTCGCCGTACGGCTCACCCGTACTCCCCCGGCCGTGACGAACTCGCTGGTCAGCGGCTGTCGTGAGACGGTCTCCACCGCGGTGGCCCCTCATGTCGGGCCCCCACCGGGCGGCGAAAACGCGAAACGACCGCCGGGTGAGGGCGGTCGCCTGGTCTGGAACATGCGCGAACCGGCACCGCCTCAGCGGCGCCACCACCACCGGGAGGCTGGGGTTCGCATGCGGCGAGGTTACCACGGACGCATGCGCGAGGGTCTGCTCGCACGCGGAGACCGGCTCCTACCTGGCCCTTTGCGAGCTGGAACGATCCATCGAACTCGTGCCGAAGCCGATATCAGGCTGTGACCAGCGGATGTGTAGGCTCGCCCGGCCGCACCCCCGGCACGGTGCCGCCTCGCGATCCGGGCGGGCCGTGCGCGGGCAAGACGAGGAGGACCCCCATGACTCCCGACGACTCCCGGGAACCGACTCCGACCCAGCCCCCGCCCCCGGACTCCGGCCGCTCGGACCGAAGTCCGTGGAACTGGCTGCTGATCATTCCGGTGGCGGTCCCGCTGCTGACCCTGCTCTACAACAGCGACAAGCCCCGGCTCGCGGGCTTTCCGGCGTTCTACTGGATCCAGCTGGCCTTCATCCCGCTGGGCGTGGCCTGCACGGTCCTGGTGTACCAGATGACCAAGAAGCG